>QZKR01000061.1 GCA_003598065.1 Myxococcales bacterium
TGGGGTCGCGTGCTCGGCGCAAACGCCGCTCCGGAGTAGGCCCGATCGCGCGAAGCGATCCGCCGGCTTTTGGCGCTGGCGATGAAAACGGCGGCGTCGGTTCGCCCTCTCCGTTGACAGCGCGCCGCTTGCCGCCTATAGTGGCGGCTCGGAGGAGCGGTCAGCCAGAGACCGAGGGGCGAGAAGGGCCAACGACCGGCGGAGGAGACGATGCGCGCGCGCATCCGGGCAGCAGCGGCGTGTCTTCTGGTCTGGGCGAGCGGAATCGCCTACGCCCAGGAGATCGATTACGCCGCGCTCTACAAAAAAACGGCTCCGGCGGTGGTTTACGTCGCCGCCTTCATCGACGAGACGCCCGCCCGGTCGGGCGCGGGCTTCGTCGTCGCCGCCGACGGCCTGGTGCTCACCAGCCGCCACGTCGTCTGGGACGAGGCGCGCGACCGCCCGGCCGGCCGCGTGCTCGTGTTCCTGAAGCCCGAACGCGTCACCGGCCGCAGCCAGGACGATCTCGTCCGCCGCTACGACGCCGTCATCTTCAAAGAAGACAAAAATCAGGATCTGGCCTTGCTGAAACTGCGCGACGCGCCGGCGAATCTGGCGACGCTCGCTTTCGCCCCGGAGGGCTCGGGTCAGGTGGGCGCGCCGACGGCGGCGATCGGCCATCCGGTCGGCGGTTCGCGCTGGTCGTTGACCACCGGCCGCATTTCCGGCGAGATCGCCGATCTGGAAGGCGTGCGCGGGCGCGGCGCGTGGCAGATGGAAACCGCCATCAATCCCGGCAATTCCGGCGGGCCGCTGTTGGACAAGGACGGCGGCGTGCTCGGCGTCAATTCGGTGATCGTCCGCAAGGCCCCGGACGGCACGGTGGTGGAGGGCGTCGCCTTCGCCGTCAGAAGCGAAGCGGCGACGGCGTGGCTGAAGGCGGCCCAGGCGGCGTTCGTCACGGCGTCGGCGGCCCCGGCGGCGGCGGCGCCGACGACGCCCGTCGCCGCGACGCCGGTCAAGGCCGGGCCGGCCAAGCCGGGAACGGTGTTCGCCCCCAGCCAGCTGGAAAAGACGAAGCGCGAGTTGGAGGGGCTGGAAGAGGAAATGCGCGACGAAGTCCGCCGGCGCAACCCGTAAAGGACGGGCGGCGCGACACGGCGATCATACGGGGAGGCGGCATGAAGGTTCGGCGCAGCGTGCAAATGGCGGTCTTCGCCTGTTTGGCGGCGGCCTGGCTCCTGGCCTGCGGCAAGGAAGAGATTCGGCGGCCCGCGCCGCCGGAGATGCCGGCGTGGTGCTTTATGAGTTCGGGCGTCGTGGACGACCCGACGCGCGGCAGGCTCGTGATCGGCGTGGGCATGGTCAGCGGCGTCAAGTCGCCGGAAATGGCGCGCACCAATGCCGACGGCCAGGCCCGCACCGAGATCGCCAAGCTTTTCAACTCCTACGTCGAGAACCTGATGAAGCTCTACCAGGATCATCGCTCCGACGCGGCGGGCGGCGACGGGAGCGAAAACGTGGTCGAGATGACGCGTCTGTTCACGAAAATGAACGTGCGCGGCGCGGCCATCGAGGACCGCTACGTGGACGAAAGCAGCAACACCTGGTACGCCAAGGCGGTGATCCCCTTCGACCGCATCAAAGAGATGATCCAAAGCAACGCCGAACTCTCCGAGGCGGCGCGCACGTTCGCGGCCGAATACGGCGATCAGGCGTTCGCCGAACTCGACAAAGTTTCGTCCGGATCGCCGACGGGCCCGTAGCCAGCTGCATAAGGAGGCAGGCGATGAACAAGCGGATCGCGCTCGCGTTCGTTCTTATCCTCTCGGCCGCGACAGCGTGGGCGGGCTGCGCCGGCCCGCGCGTCGAACGGATCTCCCCCGACCGCGTCACCGACATCTCCGGCCGCTGGAACGACACCGACAGCCAGCAGGTGGCCCGGGCCGTCGTCGGCGACTGCCTCGCCCAGCCCTGGCTGGACGAGTGGAAACGAGCCAACCCCGACAGGCGGCCGGTGGTGATCGTCGGGGCGATCATCAACAAAAGCCACGAACACATCAACGTCCAGACCTTCATGAAGGACATCGAACGGGCGTTGATCAACTCGCAGAAGGTGCGCTTCGTCTCCTCGCGCGAGGAGCGGGGGGAGCTGCGCCGGGAGCGCTCGGACCAGCACGAGGGTTGGACGGCCGAGGAGACGCGCGCCGGCGTCGGCCAGGAGATCGGCGCCAATTTCATGATGAAGGGTTCGCTGAACACGATCGTCGATGAACTGGAATCGTCGAAGGCCGTTTTCTATCAGGCCAACATCGAGCTGCACGACCTGACGACCAACGAAATCGTCTGGCTGGGCGAACACAAAATCAAGAAGATCATCGACAAGGATTCGGTGAAGTGGTGACGGGCCGCAGGCCCGCCTGAACCGCGCGGAGGCTCGAAATGCGCATCGGCCGGTTTCTGGGGGCGCTCGCGCTTACGCTGGCGCTCGCCGCCGCCGGCTGCGCGACGCACGCCGAATTGCGCCGCGGCATGGTGGACGACGTCCGCCAGGGCCATTACGTCCGCGCCCTCTCCACCGTCGAGAAGCTCGCCCAGGAGTCGCCCGAACAGGACGAGGTCATGAACCTCATGGACCGGGCGCTCCTGCTCCACCGCCTCGGCCGCTACGAGGAAAGCAACGCCGTTCTGGAGCGGATCAAGGACAAGCTGGACAAGCTTTACGGCGTCAAAGTTTCGGACGAGCTGGCGGCCATCGCCTGGAACGAGGCGTCGCGCAGTTTCGAGGGCGAGGAATTCGAGCGCGTCATGGTCAACCTCCTGGCCGCCTTCAACTACATGCACCTGGGCAGGCTGGAGGACGCCGCCGTCGAGGCGCGGCAGATCAACCACAACCTGCAGGTCTACACCGACCGCCTGGCGCGCAACGACGTCAAGTCGCGCTACGTTCAGGACCCCTTCGCCCAGTACATCGCCGGCCTGATCCAGGAGGCGACAGGCGACGACAACGCCGCCTTCCGTTCCTACGAGGACGCTTACCTGGGCTACGCCGATTTCAAGTCGCTGATCGGCCTTGCCGCGCCGGAGGGACTCGGCGCGGCGATGCTGCGCGCGGCGCGGCGGCTCGGCTACGCGGAGGCCGTCGAGAAATACGAGCCGCTTTTCGGCCACGATCCCGCCGCCGACCCGGCCTGGTGGGAAGGCAAGGGGCGGCTGGTGGTCGTGGCGGCGCTGGGCGAAGTGGCGCACAAGGAATCGGAGAAGTGGCTGATTCCCGATCCGCAGTTCGACGTCATCAACGTCACCTACCCCGTCTTCCGGCGCGGCAGGTCCATGGCGAAAACGGCCAGCGTGCGGGTGGGCGGCGCGAAAGCCGAGACGGCGAAGGCGCACGATCTTTCGACGCTCGCCATCGTCACCCTGGACGACAAGAACGGCCAGGTGAAGGCCCGCGCCGTGGCCAAGGCGGTCGCCCGCTACGCGGCGAAAAAGGTCACCAAGGCGGTGATGTACAACACCAAGAACGATACGGCCAGAGCCGCCGCGATCATCGCCAACATCGCGCTCAACGTCGTCGATATCGCGGAGACGGCCGACACGCGAAGCTGGATGACCCTGCCCGACCATCTGCGGCTCGCCGTTCTTCCGGTCGAACCGGGCGAGCGGACGGTGAGCGTGCGCTTCGCCGGCGGCGGCGCATGGCTCGACGAGCAGTCGTTTATCCTGCCCTTCAAGGCGGGCGAAACGCGCTTTCTCGTCGTCCGCGGCCGCGAACCCGGCGGCGGCGAGAAAGATCCCCCGGCCGCGCCGAAAGACGCGCGGCCGGCCGTGAAAACCGAATCCCCGAAAGCGTCCCCGATCGCCCGAAACCCGGGCGGGGAAAGGAGGCCATGATGCGACGGAAAATCCTGACGGTCGGCGTCGTCCTGTTTGTCGCGCTGGGGCTCGCCGCCTGCGCCCACGGCGAGAAACGGCCCGACTGGACCCGCGGCCAGTTCGAAAAAGACTATCCCAACTTCCGCTGCATGGTCGGCGCCGGCGAAGCCGGCGACATGCAGACGGCCAAGGACCGGGCGCGGACCGAGATCGCCAAGCAGTTCTCGGTGAAGGTGGAGCAGCTGGTCCAGACGCTGCAGGACTACACCGGCATGGAAGGCCGGCGCGGCGAGAACTGGATTCTGAAGACGACGATGAGCGAGCTGACCCGCACCTACACCGACGAAACGATCGCCGGCATCGAAATCCGCGAGTCGTGGGTCGATCCCGAGTCCGGCGTCTGCCACGCCCTGGCCGTTCTGGAGCGGCCGAAGGCGGCGATGCGGCTGGAGCAGCGGGTGATCGAACTCGACTTCGAGATCAAAAAGCTTCTGAAATGGTCGCGCGAGTCGGGCGACAAATTCTCCAAGGTCCGGCCGCTGGTCAAGGCGCTGGAAATGGTGAAGGAACGCGAAATCAAAAACAGCCAGCTGGCCGTGGTCGGCCCCTCCGGCGAAGGCATCGGCCCGGAAGTCTCGGCCGCCGAACTCAACGACGAACTCAACCGCGTGCTCGCCGCGCTCGTCGTCGCCGTCCAGGTGGAAGGCGACGCGGCGCTCGCCGGACGGGTGCGGGAGGCGATCGTCCGCTCGCTGGGGTCCGGCCGGATCTCGGTCCAACCCGACGCCTCGGGCGCGGAGCTTCTCTTCAGGGGCGAGGTGGAGGGGAAGGAGACGAACGAGGCCAACGACACCGGCTTCGTTTTCGCCAAAATCCGCGCCTCCGTCGAACTGGTCAACCAGGTGGACGGCAAGACCTTCGGCGTCATCGAGCACGAGTTGCGCGACGGCGCGAAGACGTGGGACGATGCCCTGAACAAGACGCTCGACCGGCTCGTCGAGAAGATCGTCGCCGAGTTCAACGTCAAGCTTTACGACTTCTTGAGCCTGTAGCGGAAGCTCATGTCGCTTTTGCTGCGCAAGGACCGCCGCGTCGCCGGCGCGCACCACTGGCCGCTGATTCTGGCGGCGCTGGCGGTCCTCGCCATCGGACTGACCAACCTGTTCTCGGCGGCCTACGCCACGCGCCCCACCTACTTTTTCGCCCAGCTCGCCTGGACGGGCCTGGGCCTCGTCGCGGCGGCGGCGGTGTACGCCATCGACTACCGCATCTACGAGCGGCTGGCGTTCGTTTTCTACGCCGTCGTGCTGGTTTTGCTCGCGGCCGTCCTGTTTACGCGGCCGATCGCCGGCTCGCAGCGCTGGATCACCCTCGGGCCGGCGAACCTGCAACCCTCGGAGTTGATGAAGCTCGGCATCGTGCTGGTTTTGGCCAAGCATTTCCACGACTTGACCGTCGTCCCGGCGGGCTACTCGCTGTGGGAGCTGCGCAAGGCCTTGCTGCTGACTGTCGCGCCGGTGGCGCTGATCCTGCTGGAACCGGATCTCGGCACGGCGGGGCTCATCGGGCTGGTCGGCGGGACGATCCTCTTGTTCGTCAAGATCCGCCCCCGGACGCTTCTGGCGCTCGTCCTGGTCGGTCTGATCCTCCTGCCCGTCGGCTGGTTTTTCGTGCTCAAGGACTACCAGAAGCAGCGCATCGAAACGCTCTTCGACCCCGACAGCGATCCGCGCGGCACCGGCTATCACCGCCGGCAGTCGATCATCGCCGTCGGCTCGGGGCAGGTTTTCGGTAAAGGTTTCATGGGAGGCACCCAGACGCAGCTTCGTTTCCTGCCCGAACAGCACACGGATTTCATTTTCTCCGTCTACGCCGAAGAGCGAGGGTTTATCGGCAGCTTCACGCTGATCATGCTTTATGCGGCCCTGATCCTGAGCGGCATCCATATATCGAGCAAGGCGCGGGAGAAGTTCGGCGCGCTCATCGTGCTGGGCGCGACGGCGATTCTTTTCTGGCAGGCGTGGATCAACATCGCCATGGTGGCGGGGATTTTCCCCGTGGTCGGCGTCACCCTGCCGTTGATGAGCTACGGCGGGACGTCGCTTTTGGTCACGCTCTGCTGCATCGCGCTGATGCTGAACGTTTACGCCCGCCGGCATCTGTTCTGAGCCGGCCCCCATCCCGGGCCGTTCTATTTTCCAGATTTTGTCATCCCCCGCGCCCCTTCATTCCAATCCGCCGTCGTCGAATGGAAATAATTTGATGATACAATTTCGTTGCTTTAATCGACTCAATCGAAACAAACCGTAAAAAAACCGAATAATTCACGTGATGTTGATTTAACCATATAATTTATTGCAATTTTATTTCATTGCAGACGAGCGGCGGTTGAATGTTCCAGCTTGCGCCGGCGGCAACTTCGGGCTGCAGATCCTCCGAACCGGACCGATTGTAAGGTATGTCGATCCTCGGTCGGCTAGCCGGGATGTTTGAAGCGAGAAAGTGGACTGGCGATATGTATTTGTTCGAAGCAATGTACACAATCGGCTATGTGGCTCCGTTGGAAAACACCGGCCGATGGGCGGAACGCCTGCCGGCGTCCTTCGGCGTCAAGCGATTGGACGCGGAGGCGTTGGACGGAGGCGCGGTCGCCGGGTGCGACGCCGTCCTCCTCCCCTACAAATCCGAAGTCTCTCCGCAGGCGCTGGTGCGGCGAATCCGCCTGGACGCGGGGGACGTACCGATCCTCGTCACCGACGTACCGTGCGACTCGCACCTTTCCGCCTCCCTTTTCCGGGCCGGAGTCAACGATATCTGCTGCGATTCGGACGATCCGGAGCAGTTCAGCGACCGCCTCCTGCACCATATCGAAAAATATCGCCTGCGCGAGCGGCAGAAACAGATGGAAGCGGATCTGAGCCTGGAGGTGGGCAACAAGACGCGCCATCTGGAAAATGCGCTGACGCTTTTGAACCGGGCCTACGAGGACACGCTGGAGTCGCTCGTCGTCGCCCTCGATGCGCGCGAGCACGCCACCGGCGCGCACTCGAAGCGCGTCGCCCTCTATACGATGTTCCTCAGCATTCTGGCGGGCGTGCTTCCCGAAAAATGGCAAAGCATCTATCGCGGATCGCTGTTGCACGACTTCGGCAAGATCGCCATCCCCGATGCGATCCTGCTCAAGCCCGGCAAGCTGACGACGGAGGAGTTCGAGGTCATCAAGACCCACACCGTTCATGGCATGCAGATCCTCGGGCAGGTGGAGTTTCTCAAGGATTCGGCGGCGATCCCGCGCTGGCACCATGAAAAATTCAACGGCAAAGGCTATCCCGACGGTCTGGCCGGCGAGGCGATCCCCCTCGAATCGCGCATCTTCGCCATCATCGACGTCTACGACGCCCTGCGCACCAAGCGGCCCTACAAGGAGCCGCTGCCGCATGCCGAATGCGTCAAAATCATCGTCGCCGACCGCGGCGAACACTTCGACCCGGCGCTGGTGGATCTGTTCGTCGGCGTGCCGGAGAACGCTTGGGACCAGCTCTGGGAAAGCGCGGGCGAAGCGCGGGGCTACGCGGCGATTCTGGATGTCAGCCTCGACGCCGCCTACCGCTATCGTTCGGAAAGGGGATGACGCATGATGGGCGAACCAAGATCCGGCGCGCGTTACATCGGAACGGCCCGACCCGACGTGGCGCTGAAAATCGTGCAGATGGTGACCTCCACGAGCTTGAGCATCAAGGATCTCCACGAGGCGATCAGCAAGGACCTGGGTCTCGTGATGCGGACCCTGCGGCTGGCCAACTCCGCCGCCTATGGCTTGCCGCGCAAGGTGGAGAACATGGAACGGGCCGTGGTGCTGCTCGGAGCGCGGGCGATCGGCAACATCGCCCTGGCGGCCTCGATGGAATCCACGTTCAACGCTTTCCCGGCGGAAGTGACGAGTCTGGACGGAAAGCGCCTGCAAATCCATGCCCTCGCCGTAGCGCGCGCGGCGGAAATGATCTGCCGTTACGCCAACGTCGGCCTGGCCGCCGGCGAAGCCTTCATCGCCGGGCTGCTGCATGACATCGGGATGCTGGCGTCGGCCTGGGCCGATCCCCAAGGCTTTGAAACCTGGATGTTGCGGCGCAAGACGGACGGCGTCCTCGCCCCGGAAATCGAGCGCGAGTACGTCGGTCTCGATCATGCCGAAGAGGGAATGAAAATCGGCATCGAATGGGGTCTGCCTCCGTCGATCTGCCTGGCCATCGGGTATCACAAACGCCCGCTGGATACGCTGGAGCATTCGCTTCTGGTCAGCGCCGTGGCGCTGGCGCATTACATCACCGGCGACATCGCCGGGTGGGAAATCGACGGCAGCGGCGCCAATCCCGCCGCCGTCCGCAAGCTTTTGAATCGCGTTGGCTTCGCCGCCGAGGACTGGGAATCGCTGATCGGGACGATCCGCCCGCGACTGGCGACCCCGCCGGAAGAGGCGGCCCGCGTGAACTGAATTCAGGTTTAATTTCGGATAGATTGCCTGAGCGATGGACCGGCGCAGACGGCCGGCGTTTAAAAAAAACACCGTTGGGGGATCCGCCGTTCGACAAAACGCTCGAAAAGGCTTGCGCCCCTCGGGCGGATGAGTATACTCGTTCCGCGCCGCCGACGAGCGCTTGACTTTGATTCAGGAGCAAAATCATGGGCAAATACGACAACCGCCGGTCGCACAAAATGCGGAATCGGGTGAACGAGAAGAAGAAAAAAGCGCGCCTCAAGCGCCACGGCCAGGAAAAGCACGCCGAGCGGGCCGCCCGCCGCGCCGGCCGGGCCTAGCCGACCGCTCGCGCCTTCGTCCCTTCCGACCGCGCTACTCCCCCAGACACTGCACCGGCGCCGTGCGGCGGCGCGGCTTGTCGTCGCTATCGGCAAACGCGACAGCCAACCCCCTGGCGGACCGGCTCTTGTGGTCCTCCCCCGCTTTTGCTAGAGTGATCGCATCGTTTGGGCAAGGGAAAGCGCGATGCAACTGCTGAAGCTGGCGCTTGTCGCCGCCATCCTCCTCGTGGCCGCGTGGATGCTTTACGACTGGCGGTCGAATGCCGGAGCGGCGAAGCTCGCCGCGGGCGGTTCGCCGCCTGCGCCGCCGGAAACCCCGGAAATTGCGCCGGGCGACGAGGACGGCTCGGAGTTGGCGGCGGACCTTGCGCCTCAAGCCTTCTACCGCTGGACCGACGAGCGCGGCACGGTTCATTTCACCAACGAACTCGACCGGATACCGCCGCGGTACCGGGACGTGGCGCGGCTGGTCGATCTGCCGGACGTGACGGTGCTCGACCCGAACTCCGTGGCGGCGATGTTTCGCGGCGAAGCTCCCCCGCCGGCGGAGGAAGCCCCGGCGCCCTTCGTCCAACGCTCGCGCCGCGTGACGCTCTACGCCACGCCCTGGTGTCCCCATTGCGGCAAGGCGCGTCAACTGTTGACGCAGTTGAAGACGGAGTTCACCGAACTCAACGTCGAATCGGACGCGCGCGCCATGCGCAGCCTGATCGAGATCGTCGGCAACCAGCCGCAGATCCCCGTCACCGTGATCGACGGGACGCCGATCGTCGGCTATCGGCCCGAGGCCATCGGCAAAGCCCTGCGCGAATTTCAGGCGCGGCAATAGCTTGATCTGGCGGCCCGCCTCGCGTTACAATCCCAGGTTGATGCGGCTTAAGCGAGCCGCGGGCCGCGCCACGGTCCATGCCTTGCGAAAAAGGAAAAAAATCATGACGCCTCGCCTTTTCACGGTCCTGACGGTTGCGGCGCTGGCCGCCGCGCTCGGGGCCTGCTCCGGCTCCGATTCCTCCGTCTCCGAGGACGGAAGCGTCTGCGAGACGCAGTTCGACTGCGGCCAGGGCTTCCGCTGCATCAACGAGCGGTGCGTCCCCTCGACCTGCTCCACCGACGCCGATTGCCTGGCCGGGGAATCCTGCGTTGTCGGCCCCGACTCCCAGGGGCGTTGCGCCCGCGACGAAACCGACGGCGACGCGCCGCCGGACGGCGATGCAGCCGATGGCGACGGGCCGGCCCCCGTCTGCGAGCCGGGCGAGCGGCGTTGCGACGGCGCCGATCTGCAGAGCTGCGAGCGGCGCAACGGCGTGCTCGACTGGCGCTTTATGGAGGAATGCGAACTGGGCTGCGAGGCGGGGGCCTGCATCGTCGCCGACGGCGACGAGGATCTGGCCGAGCCGGAGCCCGATCTGGAGCCGGTCTGCACCGCTAACGCCACCCGCTGCTACAGCAATCAGGTGGAGGCCTGCGCCCCGGACGGCTCGGCGTGGGAAGTCGCCGATCCCTGCAACGCCGGCACCTGCGTCGAGGAAACGCAGGGTGCGAGATGCGGCCCGCGGCTCGTCTGCCAGCCCGGCATGCGCCGCTGCGACGCCTCGGGCGGCGAATCGGTGCTCGTCTGCAAAGCCGACGGCTCGGACTGGGACCGGCTGCCCTGCGCCGTCAACTGGATCTGCGTGGACGGCGTCTGTCAGAACAACGCGCTCTGCACGCGCGGCCGCTACCGCTGCAACGGCAACTCGGTGGAACGCTGCGCCACGACGGGCCAGGCCTGGGAGCACGTCCGCACCTGCGGCGAAAGCGAGACCTGCGCTTGCCAGACCTACGTCGGCTCGGAATGCAACCTCGCCGACTGCATCGGCAACGTCATCTGCCAGCCGCTGATCGAAACCCGCTGCCTGGGGAACGTGGTGCAGCATTGCGCCGCCGACGGCAAGGCCTGGGCCAACTGGCAGGATTGCGCCGCCGACGGCCTGACCTGCCAGAACGGGCAGTGCATCTGAGGGATTTACGGCCGCCTGGCCCGTAGGGGCGAATGAAGCGACGGGCGAAGCGAAGCTTGCCCGTGGGCGTGGAACACTGACAACCTCCACTTCGTTTCGGTTGGCCAGCGCCACCCGTCAGTGGTCGATGGTCATGCCGAAATCGGGCGTGTAGTACTGAATCAGGCCGAGCGCCTCGCGCATCTCGCGCAGATACTGCTTGCGGACGATATAGGGCTGGAACATCGACTTGAAGCCGTTCATAATCAAGGACTTGATGTCGAACAGCGAC
The DNA here is from genome assembly GCA_003598065.1 of Myxococcales bacterium. Lineage (GTDB taxonomy): Bacteria > Myxococcota_A > SURF-8 > SURF-8 > SURF-8 > SURF-8. The sequence continues at coordinate 10,948 of QZKR01000061.1, forward strand.
AGCCCGAAGGCGTGATTGGCGAGCAGGAGTTCGTCGGTCACCGTGGTGTCGGTGATCAGCCGGTTGTCGGTGTTGATCGTCACGCGGATGCCCTTGCGAAAATACATCGGGAAGGGATGCGCCTCCATCGAGGGCACGGCCCCCGTCTGCACGTTGGACTTCAGGCAGATCTCCAGGGGGATGCGGTGGTCGTTGACGTAGTTCATCAGGTCGCCGTTCTCGTAGAGCCGCGTCCCGTGGCCGATGCGGTTGGCCTTCAGGTAGTGGATCGCCTGATGCACCGATTCCGCCCCCGAGGCCTCGCCGGCGTGCACCGTGCAGTTGATGTTGTTGCTCACCACGAGGTAGAACGACTTGCGGTGCTCCTTGGGCGGGTTGTTGTACTCCGAGCCGGCCAGATCGAAGCCGACCACGCCGTCGGCCTTGAACGACACGGCGAGCTGCGCCAGCTTGAACGACAGCTCGGGGCTCATGTTGCGGATGCCGCAGATGATGATGCCGCTTTTCACGCCGAACTTGCGCTCGCCCTCGCGCAGCCCGTCGCGCACCGCCTCGACGACCGCCTCCAAGGGCAGGCCCTCCCGCGTGTGCAGAATCGGCGAGAAGCGCACTTCCATGTAGCGCACGTTCTCCGCCGCCGCGTCCTCCGTCAGCTCGAAGGCGGCGCGGCGCAGCTTGCCGTCGCCCTGCAGCACGGAGAGCGTCACCTCGAAGGCTTCGAGGTACTTTTCCAGCGAGCCCACCGGTTCGCCGATGTGCATCGCCTGGCGCAGACCCGCTTCGTCGTGGGCCGGCAGGGGGATGTTGTCCTGCTGCGCCAGATCGAGGATCGTCGAGGGCCTGAGCGAACCGTCCAGATGAACGTGCAGGTCGATCTTCGGCAGGGCGAGGATGTCGTCCCGGTTGAGCTTTTCGATCTTCATGGCGT
>QZKR01000009.1 GCA_003598065.1 Myxococcales bacterium
TCCGCTTCCTCGTAAGCGTCCGCCGCCGCCGAATAATCCCCGGACTGCTCCGCATGAGCCGCTTTTTGCAGCGCTTCCACGGCCGACAGCGCGGCGGCGGCCGCCGGGGCGTTGTCGGCATTGGCCGATTTGGCGCGTCCCAGAAGTTTCGCCGCTTCCGCAAACGAACGTCGGGAAAGCGCGGTCTGGGCGCTGGAGAGGAAGCGGGCGGCCTGAATTTTCTGCTGGCGCACTCTCGTCAACTGTTCGGCGACCAGGAAGGGCAGGATGTTTTCCGATTTCATCTTCGCGAAATGCGTTTCGGCGGCGTCCAGCCGGCGTTCGGCGACGAGGTTCTGGCCCTCGAAGAAGCGGTTGATGTTTTCCTGAAGTCCCGCCGCCTCGACGTTGGCCTTGTTGCGCTGGAGCGCTTTGCTCACGCGGGCGTAGGCGTCTTCGAGTCTTCCGAGCTGATATTCGCGCCGTCCGGCTTCCGTCTGTTTGGCGCTTTCCTGCGCGGCCAGGGCGGTTTTTGCTTTGATCGAGCGTCCCACGTACTCGATCAGCGTGCGGTTCTCCAAGGTGCGGAGCATGACGCGGTCGAAGGCCGGTTTGGCGTCCGGATCCTGGCAAGGGCAGTGCTGCTCCAGATAGCCGCGCGCCTCGTCGATTTCGGCCATCATGTCTTTAAGCGCGCCTTCAAGTTCCACCAGCCGCGTCGCCTCCTCGCTCAGCTCGGCTTCCTGCTGGGTTTGGAGGGCGCGCATCTCCACGCTTTCCGGCAGCCATTCGCAGTAGCGGATGAACGGCGTCGGCTTGTCGGGCTTGGCGGCGATCGCCTGGCGAAACAGTTCGTGAGTCGAGGACGGATTGCCGCTGCCGGCGATTCCGTCGTCCTTGGGCAGGCCGGCGCTTTTCTGGCAGGCCAGACCGCCGAAGCCTGCGGCCAGCAACAGCGCCGTCATCAGGCCGGCATGGAAAAAGCCGGCGAATTTCGCACGGCAAACGCGAACCATGGCGTTTTGAAAATTCCTTGCGTATGAATAGCGCATGGGCGTCTCCCTCGTCCTGGAGCGGCTGGCGCGGACGGCGATGTGTATCGCAACCGCCTGGAACTTGTTGGACGATTTGCGACACGGGAAAAATTCTTGCCGCCATGATAGACGTTTAGCCGCCAGTCTGGCAAATTTTTGCTACAATACCGCTGCTTTGCAAGGAGGGAAACGGTGAAGCCGAGCGGATTCGTTTTGGCGGCGGCGATAATGATCCTTGGCGGCGCGACGGCCTGCGCGCCGGCGGCTCCGAAGGGGCCGAGACCGCCGCCCAGGCCCATTTCCTCCGAGGAGCTGGCGGAAAAGCTCGGGCTCGAACCCGATCAGGGGCGGGTCGCCGTGCGATCGTCCGCTCCGGGCGCATACCTGCCGAGCCAGATGGCGGTGCGCGCGCTCGACGGCCGTTTCGCTTCCCTGGCGGACGTCGAGGGGCACTGGGCGCTCGTCGATTTTTTCGCCACCTGGGCCGCCGGCAGCCAGTTTCAGATGGAGAAGTACAACGCGCTGTATCTCAAGTACAAAGACAAGGGCCTGCGGGTCGTTGGAATTGCCCTCGACCGCGAGGGCGCGATTATGGTAAAACCATTCATCGAGACACTGGGTATAGAATATCCGATATACCTGGCGGTGGGAGAAACGCGGGAAGGACAGACCCCTTACGGTTTCATCGAGACCATTCCCCTGCTTTTGCTCATCGATCCGCAGGGGCGGATGCGGAAAGGATATGTCGGGCCGGTGGCGATCGAGACCGTGGAGAAAGATTTCGCCGGCCGATTGCCGTGAAAGCGAAGGCGCACGATGTGGGAATCGATGTGGAGTTGGTTCGACAAGGGCGGCGCGGTCATGTACCCGATCGCCCTATGCGCCGTGCTGGCGGCGACGGTCTTTTTCGAGCGCATGTGGTCGCTGCGCCGCGAGCGGATCATTCCCGTCCGGCTTATCAAAGCGGTGGATAATCTCGTCCGCGAGCAGAAATTTTCCGAGGCCGGCGTGCTCTGCGAGCAGGATCGATCCGCCGTTTCCGTGGTGCTGCTGACCGGTCTGCGCCACGTCGGCAAGACGCGCGACATCGTCAAGGAACGAATGGAGGAGACGGGCAAGTCCGTCGCCGCCGATCTGGAGCGCTTCGTCAACGTTCTGGGCACGGTCGCGGCGGTCAGTCCGCTCCTGGGTTTGCTGGGGACGGTCACCGGCATGATCGACGTCTTCCAGAAAGTCACCTCGCAGGGGGTGGGCGACCCGCGCTACCTCGCCTCCGGCATCTGGGAAGCGCTCATCACCACCGCCGCCGGATTGATCGTGGCCATCCCGACCTACGTGATCTATCGCTATTTTCTGAGCCGCGTCGATCGCTTCATCCTGGAGATGGAGGAAGCGGCGCTGGATCTGGCCGAGGCCGTGGGCAGGGAGGGGTAGATGGACTTCACGCCCGAGCGCGCCCGCCGCCGCATCGACGTGATCGTTGACGTGACCCCGTTGATCGACGTGGTGTTCCAGCTTCTGATCTTCTTTATGGTCACCACGACCTTCGTCAACAGCCCCGGCCTGGAAGTGGAGCTTCCGAAAGCGGCCCACTCCGATACGCAGATCGAAGCCACCGACCTCGTCGTATCGGTCACCGACAACGGCGACATCGTTTACAAGCACAAGCGCGTCAGCGTCGATGAACTGGAGGCGCTTTTCGAATCGGAAACGGCGGACAAGCGATCGACGACGGTCATCATCCAGGCCGACGAAATCGTGCAGCACGGTCTCGTCGTGAAAATCATGGACGCGGCGAAGGCGGCCGGCTTTTCCAAGCTGGCCATCGCCACGCGTCAGGAATGATCCAGGAGGCGGCCATGATCCGCGACCCCATTTTCGCCATGCAAGGCTGGTATCCTTACGATCGCGCGGCGGCGGAACACGAACTGTCGCTCTATCTGAAAAGCGATCGTACGCCGACGCCGGCGGTGGCGGTCATCGCGCCCCACGCCGGCTGGGCCTATTCCGGCCGGACGGCGGGGAAAGTGTACGCCGACGTCGTCGTACCGGAGCGCGTCGCCGCCTTCTGCCCCATGCACCGGGCCGGCGGCCCGCCCGTGGCCGTCTGGACGAGCGGCGCCTGGCGCACGCCGTTGGGCGACATGGCGGTCGATGAGGAATTCACCGCCGCGCTCTTGAAACGGACGCCGCTGGCGCGGGAGGATTTTCCTTCCCATCTGAGCGAGCATGCGATCGAGATTCACCTGCCGTTCATCCAGGCGCGAAACGCCAAGGCCAGGCTGGCGCCGATCCGCCTCGGCCGTTTGCGTTATGAGGATTGCCGGGAGCTGGGGCAGGCCGTCGCCGAGACGATTCGCCGGGCGAAAGGCGACACGCTGCTTCTGGCCTCCACGGACATGAGCCATGAGGGCGACATGCGGATCGTCGAGGAGAACGACCGCCTCGCCCGCGAACGGGTGCTGGCTCTCGACGCGATGGGGCTTATGGACGTCGTCGAGGCGCGCGACATCACGATGTGCGGTTTTATCGCGGTCGCCGTCGTGATCGAGGCGGCGTTGGCCTTGGGCGCGACGAAGGCGACCGGCCTGGCCTACGCGACGAGCGCCGAGATTTCGGGGCGCACGGACTACATCGTCGGCTATTTCGGCGCGCGGCTGGATCGGTGATGCCGCCGGCGCAGCTTGACAGGGATTTCTGGTTCAGGGCGGCGAAGGCGGTCGGGCGCCACGCGTCGTTCATCCTTTTCGGCCTGGTTTTCGTTCTGCTGGCCGCCGGCGCGATCAAGGACCGCCCGGGGACGGGCGCCATGGCGCTCACGGCGTCCCTGCTGCTGTTCATGGCCGTGCGCCTCGCCTACCTCGGCTATCGCTACGTCCACGATCGCGATGAGCGCCTCCCCACGGTTCAGGCGTTCGAATCCGGCGGGCTCGTGCTGACCTTCCTCTACGTCGTCGTCGCCATGACCGGCGGGCTGGCCTCGTCCTTCCATCCGCTCGTCTACCTGGCGATCGTGATCCTGACGGCCTTCCACCGTCCGCTCATCGGGGCGGGGCTCGTCGCCTATGCGATCGCTTACGAGGCGGGCGTGACGCTGTCGCGCGGCGCGTTCGCCGAAAACGCCCTCGTCGTCGGCAGCCACGCGGCGTTCATCGTCGCCTTCGGCTCGCTGCAAGGGCTTCTGAGGCGTTTCAACGCCGTCTTGGAGCGGACGAAGGCGCATGTGCAGGTGAAGGAAATCCTGGGCCGCATCGAGGACGATGCGAAGCGCTTTCGGCTCGCCTCGGCCACGAATCCGGGCGCCTCGGGCGCCGAGCATGACCGCAAGCAGGATCTTTCCACCTATTTCGAGATCCATGAAGTGTTGCAGGACATCCTGCGCACCCTTTCGCTGGCGCACAACGCCTTCACGGCGGCGGTTCTGCTGTTCGAGGAAAGCCGCCGTACGCTGCGCGTCGTCGATGCCTACAGTTCCGCGGCCTCGCTGCGCACGGACGAATTTCCCGCCGATCAGGGCGTACTGCTCGGCGTGGTGAAGACGGGCGAGGCGTTGCGCCTTGCGCTTTCCCAGGACGGCGTCGGCCGGCTGTTGTACTATCGGCGGCCGGAGCCCGTTCGCACCTTCCTCGCCCAGCCGATCAAGGACGGCCAGCGGCTGGTCGGCATCCTGGTGGTCGATCGCGCGGAAGAGAAGCCGTTCACCGACGAGGAGACGGAACTCGCCGCCGTGGCCGCGCGGCAGGTCCACCGGGCGATGGTGAACGAAAGCCTTTTGCGCTCGCTGGACAAGGGGCAGCAGGAGTATTTCCACCTTTCGGAAGCCTCGAAGCTTCTGTCCCGCGCCCTCGATCGGACCTCGGTGCTTAACGTGTCGCTCGCCGCCACGCACGCCATCGCCGCCTACGATCTCGGGGCGGTCGTCATGAGACGCCCGACGCTCAACGATTACGAGATCGTCGCCGCCAGTCCCTTCGAAGGAAATCTTGTGGGCATGACCTTTTCCGGCGAACAGAATCTCGTCGATTGGGTGGTGCGCAAGAACCAGTCGCTTGTTTACGGCGACTTCGACGACCTGCCGCGCCGGCCCGTGATCTTTTCGCCCGACGAACGGCTGCGCGATTTGTCCTCGCTTTTGATCGTGCCCTTGTACGTGAAAGCCGACGCCGCCGGGGCTTTCGTCATGGCGTCCAGCCAGCGCCATTTCTTCACGGCGGATTTGCAGCATATTTTCCAGATCATCGCCAACCAGATCGCCGTGCGCCTGGAGAACGCCGAAATTTACGGCCGGCTGGAGGAGATGGCCGTCACCGACGGCCTCACCGGCCTTCACAACAAGCGTTTCTTCACGGAGCGCCTCGACGAGATCATCTCCCGCGCCGAACGCTACGAGCACAAGCTGGCGATGATGGTGCTCGACATCGACCACTTCAAGCGCGTCAACGACACGTACGGCCATCCGGTCGGCGACCGGGTGCTGCGCGAGGTGGCGCGCGTTCTGCGCGAATCGATGCGCAAAACGGACCTCGTGGCCCGCTTCGGCGGCGAGGAGTTCATTGTCCTTCTGGACGCCGCCGATCACGGACAGGCCTACTCCAAGGCGGAGGAGCTGCGGGACGTCGTCGCCGGACTCGAATTCGACACGGACCTCGGCAAATTCGGCGTTCAAGCGTCCTTCGGCATCGCCGTCTTCCCCGACGACACGCGCGTGAAAGACGAATTGCTGGAGAGGGCCGACGTGGCGCTTTATCAGTCCAAACGCCTCGGCCGCAATCGGACGACGCTGTACCGCGATTTGTAGATTCTCACGCCGGGAAGAATGACTTTCGCTATTCGGGGATTCTGAGGTAAAGTGAAAGGAGCGTCCCGGGGCGGGAAACGGGACGCCTGAGGGTGGGCATGCAGACACGAACGCCATTTTTAAAGGGGGACAAACTGCGGCTGTTGATTCATCGGGCGAAGGAGGAACTGGCCTTCGACGCCGTGGTGAGGCAGCCGAACCCGCTGACGGTGGAAATCCGCTCCTCTCCCGACGACGAAGCGCTCGCGGCCCTGAAGGTCGGAGCCTGCATCGTCGGCGCCTATCCCCAGAAAGGCCTGGCCTACAAGTTCGATGTGAAAAAGGCGGAGGGACGGACGCTGCAACTCGAACTGATATCGCGCTATGAAATGCGCGATTACGTGCGGGTGGAGGTCGTCGTGTCCTTGGGGTACGAGATCGTCGGCAGGGCCGACGAGAGCGACGAGGCGGAGGAGCGGAACGACAAGGAATTCATCGACGCCGAGTCGATCACCAAAGCCGGCGTGCTCGATCAGCCGGTGGCGGAACTGATCTCGACGATGTGCCAGGAGATCAAAACGCTGCGCGACCAGGTGCAGGCCAAGGCGGAGTACGAATCGGCCCAGGTCTCGCCGCAGCACGTTTCATTGTCCGGCTCGGGCATCCGCTTCGTTTCCCATCTCGGCATCGGGCTCGGCGACATTCTGCGCCTTTCCCTTTCTCTTCCGGACATGGAGCGTCCCATCCTTTCCACCGGCCGGGTGGTGCGCGTCGAGACCGGCGGCAAGCCCGGCAAAGGGACGGGCGTCGCGTGCCGTTTTCTCGATCTCAGCGACGGCGACCGCGAGGCGATCATCCGCTTCGTGTTCCAGACGCAACGGCAGATGCTGAGACGCATGAAGCTTTTGAGCTGAGAGCGCGGACGCCAGAGGTTGCAATCTTGCTGTACGCGATGCTGATCAGCGCCATTTTGGCGTTTCTGATGCTGGGAACGGCGAAGCGCGTGCCGGACCCTTATTGGAACATCCTGCTGCACCTGCACGAAAGCCCGCTCGCCGTATTCACGTTCTGCGTGGCGGGGAGCGTCATCCGCGTTCTCGTGCAACCGCGAAAGGTCATGTTTCGCGGCCGGCCCGTGGCGTTCGGGTCGGGGATGCATGTTGCCTGGACGCTTTTGACCGCGCTTTTGCTGGCCTTCGCCGCCGCCTCCTATCGCTACACCTCCATCCGCGGCTATGCGGCTTTCCACGATCGCGAACTGTTCGATTTCAACCCCTGGTTGCAGACGGGCAACGTTTTCGCCATCACCGCCGCTTCGCTGGCCGCGACGATCGCCATGGCCCACCTGCGCGACGAGACGCTCCTGGAAAAAGGGATCGGCTACGCCGCGGCGCTCATCGCGCTGGCCTCTTTTTCCCCTCTTCTCCTGCCGCTTGGGTATCTGCCCTATCACCTGCCGTCGCTGGCGATGGTGGCGGCGCTGGCCAACGGTTTCTATCTTGCCGCCTGGTTCATCCAGCGCCGCTGGGGCGTGCTCTGAGGAATCGGCTCAGCGCCGCTTCAACAACTGCTCGATGATAAATGAAGCGACGTGCTCGGCGTAAGCGCCCGGGCCGAAGCCGGCGTCGAAGCCGAGTTCCAGGGCGAGCTTGTGCGTGATGCGCGGCCCGCCGACGATGAGCAGCATCCGCTCGCGGATGCCGTAGCTGTTGGCCAGCTCGATGAACTGGGTCAGATTGGCGACGTGGGCGTCCTTCTGCGTCACGACCTGCGAGACGAGCACCGCGTCGGCGTCGGCCTTGATCGCGAAGCGGATCAGCTCCTCGTTCGGCACCTGGCTGCCGAGATTGACGGCCTCGATCCGGGGATAGCGTTCCAGGCCGTAATGGTGGTTGTAGCCCTTCATGTTCATGATCGCGTCGATGCCCACGGTGTGGGCGTCGGAGCCGGTGCAGGCGCCGACCACCGACAGCTTGCGGCCGAATTCGCGCTCGATGAGGGCGTTGATCTCGGCCATCGTGTAGCTGGGGCTGTCCACTTTCGGGACGACAACGGTCTCGGCGTCGATCGTGTGCGTCGTTTTGCCGTAGGCCACGAAAAAACTGAACGACTCGCCCAGGTCGGCCCGATGGACGATCTGCGCTTCGGTAAATCCCATCTTCTCCACAAGCTGACGGGCCGCCTCCTGGGCGCGGTCGTCGCAGGGCAGGGGCAGGGTGAAGGAAAGCTGCACCGCGCCGTCGCCGAGCGTGTCGCCGTAAGGCCGGACGTGCTTCATGTCGCCGGGCATCGCCTCCTCCTTACTCGATCACCGCGTTGAGCGATTTTTTGAAGACGGCGAGCACCGGGTTGTAGTAGCCCTCCCGCCTCGGCGCGACGCCGTCGAACCCCTTGCCGCCGTCCTTGGGGCGCTTGATGTCGGCGAACCAGCCCTTGGCGATCGCCTCCATCAGCCCGATCTCCGACACCTTCTCCAGAAAGGCGGTCGTCTTGTCGAGCACCTGCCGGGCGCGGGCGGCGATGAACCCGTCGTTTTTGATGCCGACTTCCTGCCCGATGTCCCGCGCCGCCTCGAACACGAGCTTGGCGTTCTGGATCGCCAGATGGCGATCCTGCAGATAGGGAGTATGGATGGCCTCGGTCAGCATGCCGAGCAGTTGAATGCCCTGGCCGGTCCACTGGCCGGCGAGATTGAACAAGGTGTTGACGACGTAGGCGCGGAAGATGTCGCCCGTGATGTGCTTCGTCGGCGGCATGTATTTGAGCGGGTGATCGGGAAACACTTCGCGCACCAAAAGCGCCATCGCCAGTTCGTAAAGGAAGCTGTTGGGCAGTTCGGGGCTGATCTCGTAAGCGTGGCCCAGGCCCATCAATTCCGGCGCGAGGCCGGAGTTCAGGGCGAAGCGTTCGTTGATGAGGTCGCTGGCGAGCACGGTGTGCGCCGCCTCGACGGCGTCGGCCGTGGTGAGGTAGTTGTCCTCGCCGGTGTTGATGAGCATGCCGGCGTAGGCGTTGATCATCCGCGAGAAATGCTGGTCGCAGAAGGTGCGGTACATGTTGATGTCGCGGAAGAGAATGCCGTACATGCTGTCGTTGAGCAGCATGTCGAGGCGCTCCAGCGCCCCCATCGCCGCGATCTCCGGCATGCACAGGCCGGAGGCGTAATTGACCAGCCGGATGTAGCGTCCCAGTTCGTCGCCGACCTCGTCGAGCGCCTGGCGCATCAGCGCGAAATTCTCCTGCGTGGCGTAGGTGCCGCCGAAGCCTTCGGTGGTCAGGCCGTAGGGCACGAAATCCAGCAGGCTCTGCGCCGTGGCGCGGATGACGGCGATCGCGTCCGCGCCGGCGCGGGCGGCGGCGCGCGCCTGGCCCACGTCCTCGTGAATGTTGCCCGTGGCGACGATGACGTAGATCAGCGGCTGCTCGCGCGCGGGTTCGGCGGCCAGCTTCTCGTCGCGCCGCTGGCGCATGCGGGCGATGCGGTCGAGCTGCGGCTTGAGAAAACGGTTGGCCGCCTCGTAGACGCGGGCCGGATCGATCGCCGCGTCGTGGTCCAGGTCCACCGCGCCCTCGGCGATGGCGAGCGCCAGTTCGTTGGGGCCCAGGCCCGTGCGCACGGCGGTGGAAAGAAAGGGCAGGGCCACGCCAAAGCCGAGCTTGTCGTGCAAGCGATCGACGATGGCGTTCGGCAGCGGCTCCTCGTTGGGCGCGAGGCCGCGCACGCCCAGGAGACGCAGCGTCGTCCGTTCGATCGTCGCCGTCGTGTGGCGATTGATGTAGCCCTGCACGTCGTCGGCGATCGTTTTCGCCAGGGCGCGGGCGTGGCTCACCTTGCCTTCGTCGAGTTTCAGCATTCCCATGAATCGCCTCCTCAATCGGCGTCGAGCAAGGTCTGGGCGCGGGCGATGATCGCGCCTTCCAGCCCCAGAAGTTCGGCGACGCGCAGGGCGTCGGGCCGCGTCGCGTCGGCGTCGTCGGCGCGCTCGACGCGGTAGTCCATGAGGTGGTGGAGGGGCGGTCTCGCTTCGCCGCCGCGCGACCGCCACTCGGCGACCACTTCCCGGCGCAGGCCGCGCATGCGCATCCAGGCGTAGCCCTCGCCGGCCAGGCCGTCGAAATGGGTGGCGACGACGCCGCAGGACGGCGAGGCGGCGATCGCTTCGAGCACGGCGCGGATGATGGCCCGGCCCTCGCGGGCGTGGGTCGTGCGCGCCGGCTCGTCCAGCAGATAGAGAACGCCGTCGCGGCGGAAGGGCAAGAGCTTCGAGAGCCGCTCGATTTCGCGGCCGAAGCCGGAAAGCCCGCCCAGGGTCTCGCCTTGCGCGCCCAACGCGGCGACGCGCGAATAGAGCCGGGTGCGCAACTGCGCCGCCGGCACGAAAAAGCCGAGTTGCACGAGCGCCTGCAGCCAGCCGAGCGTCTGCAAGACCACCGTCTTGCCGCCCATGTTCGCGCCGGTGAGCACGGCGACGGGCTCGGCCGCTTCCCAGTCCAGGGGGACGTAGGCGGCGCCCTCGGCGCGAACGACGTCTTCGAGCGGTTTGTGCGCGCCGGCGGCCACCGTGAGCGGCGCGGCGGGATCGGAGTCGATCCGTGGCGCGACGGCTTTCCAGGCGAGGGCCGTCTTGGCGACGGCCAACAGCAGATCGAGTTCGACGAGTTTCTGCGCCTGCGTCATCCAGATCAGCGAGCGCGGCCGCAGCGCCTTTTCGATCTCCAGATAGAGACCGGTTTCGATGCGCCGCTCGCCCTGCAACAGCGAGGCATAGGCGGAGCGGAGCGTCGCCAGCCGCTCGCCCGTGCGCGGCGCGAAGCGGACCGAGGCCACCGTCTCGCCGACGAGCGCCACGTCCGGGTCGGCCATCAGGCGGTTGATGAGCGTCTGATCCTCGCGGTCCACGACCCACTGGTCGGCGGTTTCGGGCAGGCCGTGACGGAGGCACAAGGCCTGACGCTGCGTCGTCTTCTCGCGGTGAATCTCGGCCTGCGCCTCCTTGATGCGCCGGCGCTGCTCGGCCAGGGCCGGGTTCCGCCGGTCGTCGATGTAAAAACGGGAGCTTCCGGGGTCGCCCAGCGCGCCGCCGTCGAGATCGGCGGGCGCAACGAGATTGAGCCATTGGGCGAGCAAGGGCGCGCCTTCCAGTTCCTGCCGCAGGCGATGGTGGTGGTAACGGAAGGCGACGAGCAGGGCGATCTCCGATTGTCCCCATTGCAGCGGCCAGGCGTCGTCGATGCGCGGCAGTTCGCGCAGGTGATAGAGCAGGCGGTCGGCCGAGTCGGGGCGATTTTGAATGAGCGCCACGGCCGTGCTCGCGCGTTCGTGATGGGCGCGGAGCGCCGCTTCCTCGCCGGGCGCGTAAACCATCAACCGTTGCGCCTGCCGGCGGCCGGCGTCGGAAACGGGCGAAAAAGCCGCCAGCGTTTCGTCGAGGCCCAGGTAGCGCGCCGAATCGCGGTCGATGAAGTCCGACAGCCGTTTCATGCGGCCTCCTTCGCCGGCGCGACGAGCCAGGGATCGAAACAGGGCGGATCGCCGCCGAACTCCTCGGCGAGCAGCGCCAGTGTCCGCTTCGGCGGCAGGGCGCGGCCGTGGCCGCCATCGGAGCGGACGGCGACGAAAATCACGTCGGGCCGCGCGCGAAGCTCGATCGCCATGCCCTGATCCTCGGCGCGGCGGGCATGGGCCCAGGGAACGAACAGCCGCGAGGGATCGTCAACGACCACCGTCGCCGTCTCCGCCGCCATCAGGTCGTCCAGCAGTTGCGCGGTCAGCGGTCCGCCGACGTAAACGATCCTTTCGCCCGCTTCGAATTCGAAATCGGCTTCCGCTTCCGCCACGATGCGCCAGCGCGTCCCGTCGCCGAAGGCCAGTTGATGACCTTCCAGCCCCGCCGGACGCTTGATCGTACTTGGCGGCAAACGATAAAGGGCGACGGTATGGGCGATGCGGCGCACGAAGGCTTCCGCCGATTCGTGCAGATTGGCCGAGAACACGAGCCCGAGTTCGGCGTCGGGC
>QZKR01000113.1 GCA_003598065.1 Myxococcales bacterium
CTCTCCGGCGAGATTGGCCCAGCGGCCCCAGGCGAGCCGCGCGCCGACGTAAGCGCCCAGATGGAGGCCGACGGCGGTCATGGCGAGGCAGACGAGGCCGATGATCGCCGCCGGCGTCCAGATCGCTATGCCGATGAAGGCGAAGCTCAAGCCCACGGCCAAGGCGTCGATGCTCGTGCCGACGGAAAGCATCACCAGCGACCAGCCGCGCGTCGGGTCGCGCACTTCCACGTTTTCGGTGTTGCCGCGCAGGCTTTCGAGGATCATGCGCACGCCGATAAAGCCGAGCAGCCCCAGCGCGATCCAGTGATCCCAAACCTGGATCAGATCGGCCAGCAGCCGGCCGCAAAGCCAGCCGGCGATCGGCATCAGCGCCTGAAACAAACCGAAGTGAAACGCCAGGCGGAAGGTGTGGCGGAAATGGATTTTGCGCAGGGCGACGCCCGAGGCGATGGCCACCGCAAAGGCGTCCATGCCGAGGGCGATGGCGATCGCGAAAACGGCCAGAAACGACATCCGCGCTCCCCTGCTCCGCCGGGCGCGGCGGGAATCTTTCATACGTTAGGGGAGGCGCGACAAAACTCAAGAAAATTCGCTCGCCCTAAAGCCGGTGTCGGAGCAGAACGTGTGCGCCATGCTTTGCTCGCAAAGCATGCCGAAAATGGCCAGAGGCGCATGGCTTGCAAGCAAGCCATGGCGCACATCAAGCCAACACGGTAATTGTAAAATGGGCATTTGTTATGCCCATCATTCCCCTTTTGATGGGCAAGGCAATTGCCCATCCTACGCCTCCAACGAAGAGCCGTAATTCCCGCCTAAAATGACAACGTCTTATTTTACCGGCTAGGCGCGCCGCCGGTCGAAACTCCATTTGCCCCCGCCGCGACAGGCGATGAAGAGGAAAAGGAAAGAATACAGCAGCGCCAGTTCGCCCTTGTTCACCGTCGGGAAAAACTGTGCGCCGAAGTCGAGCTTCCAGTGAAATTGAGTATAGGCGACGGCCATCGTCCCGCTGGCGAGGAAGGCCGCCCAGACCGTGAATGCGCCGGCGGCGATGGCGAAGCCCGCAACCAGTTCGATGATCGCGCCGAACCAAGCCTGCGTGCCGATCGCCGGCTGGAAATCCGTCAGCACGCCGAAGAGCTTTTGAATGCCGTGGAAGGAGAACATCAGCCCCGCGACGATCCGCAGCAAGGCGTAGACGATCTCCGTTCCTGGTTCCAGAAAGCGTGCGAGCATGATCGACCTCGGATACGGACCTTCTCTGATGGAGCAGGTCTCCAGACCTGTTCCGAAACGTTTAGGAGCAGGCGCGGACGCCCGCTCCAACTAACGAAACGCGGAAAACGCTGGAGCAGGTCGGAAAACCTGCTCCAGCGGAGAAAAACCCGCTCCGACTCGGCGATCTTCCTCACCTCGCCAGGGCCTCGGCGAGCTTGTCGAAGGATTCGCTCCAGCCGGCCCGGCAGTCGTCGGTATCCTTGCCCGGCGGGAGGCCGGCGTGCTTCAGGGTGAGCTTCGTTTTGCCCTCGTAATCGTCGAGCGTCACCGTCACCATCATTTCCATGGGGAACTCCGGGTTCATGCCGTAGTGCGTCGCCGAGACGACGTTGCCCTCCTCGTCCGAAAAGCTGTCCGTGCAGACGATCCGCTTCGGCTCGACGATTTCGCGATAGACGCCGGTGCTCCAATACTCCTTGCCCTCGGGCGAGCGCATGCAGGAGAGATAGGAGCCGCCGACGCGGAGGTCGATCTTGCAAACGGGCGTCGTGAAGTTTTTCGGCCCCCACCAGCGCTTCATGAGTTCCGGCCGGGTCCAGGCCTGGTAAACCAACTGGCGCGGCGCATCGAAGACGCGCGTGATGACGAGTTCGTGCCCCGTCGGCTTCGTGGCGGTCGGATTATTTTTCGCGGCCATGGCTGCCCTCCTTTGCTTTAGTAAATCAATTCCCTCTAGTAAATAGAGGTCGATTCGCAGAAATTTATTCCGCACTCGATGCGCAATTATATGAAATTCATTTGAAATATCATGCAGATGCGACGCCATAGGGCGCGCCGCCCGATAGGGGCGCTCGGCCGGGCGGCCGTTTTCGGGATCATCGGCCGCATTCGAACGCCTCCGCGCGTCGTCCGGCCGGCGGCATGAATTTACTTAACAGTAAATTGAGATTAACGATACTGCAATAATTAATTACAAAACTGTCACAATTTACAACAAGAGATTGCAATGCTAAAAAATAGCTGCAATTTTCGGTAAATTTTTGCTTGACATCGTGTTATGCATCTGTATGCTGAATTCAATCATAAGCACCAAACCGCATTTGTAGATGTATTCATCCGAGAGGACGAGCAAGTCTGTTCTTTCAGGGTGGGTGCGCTGGCGGGCCGGGGAATCCCGGTCGGTGGAGGAAGGGATCTGTTTCTCTTTCAGGTCCTTAACCAGAGCGAATGGAGGTGTAGAATGGCTTATTATTACGTAAACAAGAATGCGCAGGCCAACGGCGATCATGAAGTACACAAGTCGGGATGCAGTTATATGCCCGAACAAGAGAACAGATTGTACCTGGGCGATTTCACGAACTGCAAGGACGCCGTGAAGGAGGCAAAGAAAACTTATTCGAAGAGCAACGGGTGCTATTACTGCGCTACTGAATGTCATACATCGTAGACGAACACCGGATATAGAACAATTCGGGCGGGCGATTTGAGGTGTGCCATGGCTTGCTTGCAAGCCATGCGCTTCATCGTTTCATGTTTTGCGAGCAAAGCAGGGCGTAGACACCCGTTATTTCCAAACAGGCCGCCCGCCATGATGCCGGTTCGTGGGGGATGGGTAAAGAATTTACCTGTCCTCCAAGACTAAAGTGGGAGCATGGTTTGTTAGACGAACTCAAAGGAGGAAAAAACATGAAATTCAGAACATGGTTACTTCTTGCATTATTTATTACTTCGCCAACTTCTATGCAGTCATTCGCGCAAGAATCCGCAATGGAAAGTTGGGTCTTCCCAAATACTAAGATAATCGTTTATGACGACGATGGCGCGACAATACCCGACAATCTTGACATCCCCTCCGGTACTACTCGACGACTTGAAGCAGGAAGAGTGTATGGATTCAAATCGATAAAAATCCAGAAAGGCGGTACTTTAGAAATAACAAATGCCAAACATCCAGCTACTGGCGAGTGGACAATAATTGGATCAAGAGAAAAATTCATTAATGATGGTTCAATCATTGCTCAAGGTGGCGCGTATATGCAGGGGACATTTACTGTAACTCATCCTTTCGACAAGCCGACATTGTCCGGCCCTAAGTATCCGGACATTCCTTCGGCTGGAGAACCCATTTCGCAACCACAGCGTTTTATCAACTCTACCTATTCTGTTACGATTCTCTCAGCCTCTGGCGGAAAAGGTGGTAATAGTTTTTACGGTTTTCAAGGAATGAACCAGGAGTTCGGGAATGGAGGCGGCGGCGGTGGCGGGTTTTGCCGTCCTGGTTATGAATGCTACGGATCGGGATGGGATCCTCCCAACGATAGTCCGCAGCCCTTCTTTGGTGGAAAAGGAGGCTGTGGACAAGATTATCGAGTATTTTGCGGTGCTGGAGGTGGTGGATTAGGAGGAAAAGTTCCAGGGGAAGGTGGCCAAAATGGAGGTGTGGTTGCTTGTCACGCTGGGGCAGGCGGAGGGGGAGGAGGAGCAAGGGGAGCGCATGGGCTATTGATATATCTATTCACATTAGATCAATTTGAAGGAAAAGGTTTAGTCAACATCTCGGGCAAGCCTGGGGGAAACGGTGGTGATGGAGGGTATTCACTGGTTTCAATGGGGGATGGATGCGGTTCTCCCCTTCCTGGTTCCGGAGGAGGAGGTGGTGGCGGGGCGGGAGGGTCTGGAGGCACGGTTGTCTTTGCGTTTCCAAAGAACAAAGGACCTAGTTGGGCAGTATTGTCCAACGGAGGTCAGGGTGGAAACCCCGGCAAAGGAGGAGCAATGGGACCATCTGGAATGGCGTGCAAAAAATCAGAAGATGGTCAGTCCGGATTCAAGGGGTATGACAATCCATATGGCTCAGTGATGTTCGAATTCTAGGAAGGGCTAGCCCCCCGTAGTTGGCCGGTTTGAAGTGCGCCATGGCTTGCTCAGCGAGCAAAACATGACATATATTTTCGTTATCCCAAAGCGGGCCGTCCGCCGCTCGCTCCCCTCACCGCCTCGGCACGACGGCGAGCAGCGTCGCCGCCGCCAAGAGCGCGAAGGCCCCCGAACCGGCGAAGGCCGCCACGCTGCCGAACTGGTCCCAGACCACGCCGAAGAGCGTGCTCGCGGCGAGCGCCGCGAAGCCGATGAGCATGTTGTAGGCCCCGAAGGCTTTCCCTTTCGCGTTGCCGGCGGCGAGTTCGGCCACCAGCGCCTTCTCCGCCCCCTCGACGAGGCCGTGCGACGTCCCGTAAACGGCAGAGAGAACGAAGAGCAGCGGAACGCTCTCGGCGAAGCCGACGGCGGACCAGGTCACGGCGTAGACCGTCCACCCCAGCGCCAAGGCGTTGCGCTTCCCGTAGCGGTCGGCGAGACGGCCCCCGGCGGTGGCGGTGCTTGCCTTGATGACGTGCAGGGCCAGCCACAAGAGCGGCGCGAGGATCGGCGAGGCCCCCAGCCGCGCCGCCTTGACGAGAATGAAGGCGTCGGTGGCGTTGGCGAAGGCGAAGAGCGCGATCGGCAAAAGCGCCCGCTTCAAAGCCGGCGGCAGCGCCCGCGACTCGCCGGGCGCGGGGGGCGTCGGCGTCGGCCGTGGCGGTTCGCGCGTGAGAGCGAGCGCGATCATCGCGAACACTCCGGGCGCGGCCGCCCAGAGGAACACCGTGCGCATCTGTTCGGCGCTGGCCGCCCCGGCGGCGGTCACGCCCAGAATCCAGAGCAGGCCCGCGCCAAGCAGCGTGCCGATGGCCGCCCCGGCGTGGTCCATGGCGCGGTGGAAACCGTAAGCCCGCGCGCGCATGGAGGGGTCGGTGACGCCGGCGATCAGCGCGTCGCGCGGACTGGTGCGCACGCCCTTGCCAATCCGATCGCCCACCCGGATCGCCAGCACGTGCCACGGCGCGACAGCGAAGGCGACGAGCGGCCGGACGACGGTGGAGATGCCGTAGCCGACCAACACAAGCGGCTTCAGGCGGGCGCGGCGGTCGGCGACGAGGCCGGTGAGGTACTTGAGGATATTCGCGACGAATTCGGCGGCCCCCTCGATCAGACCGATGAAGGCGTTGGACGCGCCGAGCGTGGTTAGAAACGCGGGGATAAGCGGAAAGATCGCCTCGCTGGAGATGTCGGTGAACAGGCTGACGATGCCGAGGCCGATGACGGTCTTGGGCAGCTTCCCCCCGATCTTGGGCCGGTCAACAGAAGCCATTCTCAAAACTCACTTGGATGGAGACGCGTAGGATGGGCATTTTTTATGCCCATCATCCTTTGTTGGAGCAGGTCTCCAGACCTGCTCCGAAACGTTTAGGAGCAGGCGTGGACGCCTGCTCCAACAAAAGCATGCTTTGCGAGCAAAGCATGGCACACGCTCCTTTGTTGGAGCAGGTTTTTCAACCTGCTCCAAACATTTTCCTCTTGCCGAAAAACGGAAAACGTGTGGAGCAGGATACAATCCTGCTCCAACAACCAGACCTGCTCCAAAATATTTTACGGCGGGCCGCGCTTCGCTTGGCATCGCCGCTACGCCTTGCGCTCTGATGGAGCACGGTTGCACCGTGCTCCAGATATTTTCAGGGCAAAACGTGTGGAGCACAGTACAACTGCTCCATCGATGCAGGATACAATCCTGCTCCAACAACACTCGTTACTCACTGCTCCACGAAATAATGCACCACGAAGAATTCCTGGCCGTCGGCGGCGCGGATCGGATAGGTGAACAGTCCGTAGGTGAACTGGTTCTCGACGAAATGCTCCCCGTCGATGCTGCCCACCGAGCCGCCGAAGGTGGTCGATTCGCCGGCCGAGACCATCAGGCTGGATTCGAAGCCGACGCCTACCTCCAAGCCCAGGGTCACGCCGCCGGCGGTCGTCTTGGCCGTCAGCTCGAAGTCCAACCCCAGCGACATGCCGACGCCGAATTCCTCGGCGACGCTGATGCTGACCTCCGTGCCGCCGGTCCCCTGCCCCACGGACAGCTCCTGCGACTCCATGCCGCCCCACTCGTCGAGCAGGTCGCGCTTGTCCTGGCGCGAGGGGTAGGTGTCGAGGTCGCCGACGGCGTGGCCGAAGACGTTGTCGTCGATCTTCAGGTAGCCGTCGCCGACGGTCTGGTTGTAGAAGCCGCGCTCGGCGATCAGCACGATCGGCTTGCGGGGAATGGCGATGGTCGTTTTCTTCCCCACCATCTCCGGCTCCGGGTGGCTGATGATGGTGTAGGTGAAGAGGTCGTAGGGAACGGTGAGGAAGACGATGCCGTCCTCCATCGCCCCCGTGGAATAGACCACCGAGATTTCCTTGGTGTAGCTGTTCGAGGTGGTCGCCGTCACCGAGGCCTCCACCTTGGCCTCGATTTCCAGGGCGCTCTGGGTGAAGGTGCGGTCCTCGATGCTGACGCCGACGATCACGGCGGCGCGGAAGGTGAAGGAGTTTTCGTAGGTCACGGTCTCGCTCTTGGCGTTGCCGAAGCTGGTGCTGCACTGGTCGAGGGCCTGGCCGATGTCCTCGCGGCAGGGCGGCGAGGCCAGCGCGGCGAGCACGACCGGTTCGGTGAAGACGTATTTGTAGTCGGCGTCGTAATCGACGACCGTGCTGTCGTTGTCCACGTTCCCGGCCGCGAGCAAGGGATACCACGCGCCGGCGCTGTTGACTGGAATGCTGTCGAGCCGCTCGAATTCGTTGGTCACGTTGAGGCCCATGATCTGGATGCTGCCCGAATTCACGGCGAGCCAGGCGATATCCTCGCGCGTGTCGCCGGTGAAATCGCCGACGGCCCTGCCGGAGGTCTGCCGGGTGCAGGGCAAGCCGGGCACGGGGGCGCAAAGGTTGGAAGGCATTTCGAAACGCACCGTCCACGGCTCGTCGTCCGCCTGGGCGAAATTGTGGAAGATGAAGCGATCGACGAGGATCTCCGGTTTGTAATCCATTTCCAGATCCACCAGTTCGATTCTCGTGTCGATGTTGCCGCCGGAGTCCCCGAGCCTGGGGAAGTCGATCCAGGCGCCGATGACGTTGAAGTCGCGCGCGGCGTCGTCCAGGGCCAGGGCGAAATAGCCGCCCTTGGGATTGGGAAGGCCGCCGCTGTCTAAATCTCCGATGGCGCCGCCGAACAGCACTTCGCCCACGCCGTCGGCGTCCACGTCGCCTATGACCACGTCGGAATTGATGCCGACCAACAGTTCGCCCTCATCGTTCTGCCACTCGACGGTGCCGTCCTCGATCCGGTCCAGCCCCTGATCGGTGAAGGCCAGCAGTTCGAAGGTGTTGACGCCGCCGATGCCCCAGAACGAGAGGGCGATCTCGTCCTTGTTGTCGCCGTTGAGGTCGCCCGTGGCCACATTCGCCCGCCGGGCGTCGGGATAAAGTTCGTTGCCGATGACGTCGAAACCGGCGGCCGTGTATTTGAGCACCCACAGCGTGCTGTCGGCGACGTCCTCCCTCTCCGACTCCACGTCCACGTCGCCGTCCTCGACTTCCGTTTCGCGAACGCCGCGATAGCTGGCGGTGAGCACCACCTCTTCCTTCGTATTTCCGTCCACGTCGCCGATGGCGATGTCCAGATCGGTTTCGAAATTCTTCAACCCTTCCTCGGGGACCCAGTCCAGCGAGAAGCCCGTCGCCAGCGGCGCGAAGCCCGCCTCTTTGTCGTCGTAGCACTGGAAGTAGAGCTTCCCTTCGCGGTAGATCGCCACCAGCAGTTCGTCGAAGCCGTCGCCGTCGAGGTCGCCCGCGGCGGCGGTCTTGAGCCCGTTCGCGTCCCATTCGGCGGCGGTCTCGGTGTACAGCGGCGCGTATTCGGCCACCGAGTCGTCCACGACGTTGAGCGTGGATTCGTTCATCACGGGCCCGACGACCAGCAACTCGCTGACCGGCGTCAGGGTGCGCTTGGTGCGACCGATGGGGTTGAAGCCCGAGGGGATCGGCTCGGTGTCGGTCATATCGACGCCCAGCGTTTCCAGGACCTGCTTCAAATCACTGGCCGTCCCGTCGCCGTCCGCATCGCCGCCGCCATCGCCGTCGCCGCCGCCATCGCCGTCAGACAGGTTCGAATCGTCGTCCGAACTGCTGCAAGCGGCAAGGGAGAGAATGGCCAAGGCCAAAACGACGAGAAGCTTTTCGAGACCCGCGAAACGAGTTTTCATCTCCCACTCCTTCAACTTGGATTTCTACCAACAGGATTGCGCTCGGGCTCAGACGACGCGCGCAAAATACTTCATCTAGCGCGAAAAGTCACGAGGTTTTGCGTTTTCCAGGGGGTGGCGGATCGCGGAGAAAGCCATTTCAGGCGTAGGATGGGCATTTTTTATGCCCATCATTCGCCGTTTTTGATGGGCAAAGCAATTGCCCATCAAAAACTACGAAACTGCTGGAGCAGGCGTCCACGCCTGGTCTTAAATATTTAGGAGCAGCTCTGGAGAGACCTGCCCCATCTCCCGACGCTCCCCGCCATCCGGGCGCTACTGACAGACGGCCGCTTCTCCCGGCGCGCAGCGGGCGTTCAGCTCCTCCAGCTTCAGGCGCAATGCGGCGATCTCCTCGGACTGCCGTTGCAGGGTCGCCACCGCCATGCTGACGTACCCGTAAAGGTCAACCATGTCGCGCCCGGCGTCGATGGAGACGCTCGGCTCCTGATCCTCGATGATGAAGCCGAGGCGGAGACGGTCGGGCGCGTCGCGGTAGCGGTAAGTGGCCAGGCGCATGTCCATGATCTCGTCGCTGAAGCGGGCGCGATCCTCGGGCGTCAGGTAGTGGATGTCCCGCTTGAACTCGCGGCGGGAGATGGGGCAGCCCCCGGGCTCCTGGCGCGGATCGCTACGCGCGCAGATCAGGTGCGCGTTGCAGTCGTCCATCGGATCGCAGCTCGCCCCTTCGCTGGTGCAGGGCTCGCCCGCCTCTTCCGTCGTACACTCGGGCAGCCCCGACTCGCGGTGGCCGCCGGGGCCGCCGCAGACCGGATCGCCGCAGGTCCAGTACCAGCGCAACGCGTCGCTCGGACAGTTGCGGATCTCCCAGCCGCACGAATCGTCTGTAAGGCGGTAGCAGCGTCCGGTGCAGCCGCCGAGGCTCCCATCGTCGCACTCGTAAGCGGGGCACATGGGCGCGGGGCCGCATTCCTCGTCCGTGCAGTCGCCGCTGTCCGGCGCGCACTCGCAGGTATGGGTGCAACCACGGGCGTCGACCGGGTTGTGCGTATCGGCAGGACACTCAAACTCGCACTGCGGGACATCCGAGCAGTCTTCGGGCACGCACTCGCAGGTATGGACGCGCCCGCAGGCATCAGTCGGGTTGTGAGCGCCTTCCGGACAGGCCAGGTCGCACTCGGGATAGGTGGCCCGGAAGGGACACCTGAAGCAGTAGGCGTTGTGGGTGTGCCTTATCCCCGCGAACTCCGTCCCCACGTGCCGCCAGGTGGCGTTACCCGTTAGGGCCATAGCCAGCCCCGACCGCCCGTGGTAGCTGTGGCGGAGGGCGATGACCTCGGTGTGACCCGTGTGGACGCGGGAGAGCAGGATGGCCGTCTCGTTGGCCTCGGTGCCGCTGTTGGTGAAGAAGGTCTTCCAGTCACCATCCGGGCAGAGAGCCGCCAGGCGCTCGGCCATGTCGACCATGGGGCGGTTGATGTAGAGGGTAGAGGTGTGGACAAGCTTCCCGACCTGCGCGGTCATGCTCTTCACGAAGTGCGGGTGGGCGTGGCCGATGCTGGTGGTCAGAATGCCCACGAAGAAGTCGAGGTAGGAGCGTCCTTCGCTGTCCCAGACCGTCCGCCCCTCCCCCCTTTCCAGGACCAGCGGCCCGGCGTAGAAGGTGGCGACATTGGGGAAGACGTAGCGCTTTTTGCGTGCAATGACTTGGTCCGTGCCATCGCGGCCGGTCATCCCGGTTCCCCCGTTCATCCCGTTCATCCCGTTCATCTCGTTCATCTCGTTCACCCCTGCTCCAGCCCGAGATAGCGCCGGAGTTCGTCTTCCTTGCCGGAGAAGGAGTGTTCCGGGCCGGGGAAGGTCCCGTCCGCCACCTCCGTGGCGTAGGTCGTGAGAGCGTTCTTTACCTCCTGGTCAAGGCGGGCGTAGCGCTTGACGAACTTGGGGACGAAGCGGTCGAAGAGACCGAGGAGGTCGTAGAGGACGAGGACCTGCCCATCACAGTCGACCCCGGCCCCGATGCCGATGGTCGGGATCCTCAGCTTCTCGGTGATGATCTTGGCCAGGGGGGCCGGAACAGCCTCCATAACGATGGAGAAGGCCCCGGCTTCCTCAAGGGCCAGAGCGTCGCGGTAGATCTGGGCCGCCGACTCGAGGTTCTTCCCCTGGACCTTGAATCCACCCAGGGCCGATGCCGTCTGAGGCGTGAGGCCGATGTGGCCCATGACCGGTATGCCGGCCTTGACGATGGCCCTGACGGTTGGGGCGAAGTCCACCCCTCCCTCGATCTTGACACAGTCGGCAGAGCACTCCTTCATCAGCCGGACGGCGTTGCCCACCGCCTGTTCGATGGACAGGTGGTAGGAGCCGAAGGGCATATCCACAACCAGAAAGGTCTTGCGCGCCCCGCGAGCGACGGCCCGGGAGTGGTGGATCATGTCCTCCATGGTGACCGGCACGGTACCCTCATGGCCCAGGACCACCATGCCGAGAGAGTCGCCCACAAAGATCATCTCTATGTCGGTCTGGTCAATGAGGACCGCCATCGGGTAATCATAGGCCGTGACCATCCGTATCTTCTGTCGTCCCTCGGCCTTCATCTTCAGGAGGCCCGGGATGGTGACCTTGCTCTTATCCATGCTCCTCCTCCTCCAGGTACAAGGCCGCGGCGACAGCATAGAGCCGGGCGGCCTCGATGAGCTCCCCCCGGAACTTGGGGTGCGCTATCTGGGCAAGCTCCAGGACCCTCTGGTAGATGCTCTGGCCCGCAAGCTCGGCTATGCCGTATTCGGTCACCACGAAATTTACGTCGCCGCGCGTGGTTGCGACTCCGGCCCCTTCCGAAAGGTGCGGCACGATACGGCTCACCCTGCCGTTTTTGGCGGTGGAGGGAAGCGCGATGATGGAAAACCCGCCCTTGGACATTGCCGAGCCGCGCAGAAAATCCACCTGGTCGCCTATGCCCGAATAGAACACGTAGCCCATGGAGTCGGTGCAGACCTGGCCCGTCAGGTCCACTTCGAGGGCCGACGAGATGGAGATGAGCCTGTCGTTCCGGGCGATCACCGAGGGGTCGTTTACGAACTCCGAGCTTCGGAAATAGTAGAGCGGGTTGTTGTCCACGTGGTCGTAGAGCTTTTTGGTGCCCATGCAAAGGCTGGCCACTATGCGGCCCGGAAGGAAGGATTTTTTCTTGTTGGTGATGACCCCTTTTTCGATGAGGGGCAGAAAGCCGTCGGTAATCATCTGGGTGTGAATTCCCAGGTCCTTCTTGTGGTCCAGGTATTTGAGGATCGAAAAGGGAATCTGGCCGAAGCCTATCTGGAGCGTGGCCCCGTCCTCGACGAGTTCCGACACGTAAAGCGCTATGCGCCGGGCCACCTCCTCGTCCG
>QZKR01000068.1 GCA_003598065.1 Myxococcales bacterium
ACCCTCTTGAGGCTCGCTTCCGAGCCCGCCAGGGCCTTCCTCGCCCGCGCCCGCCTCCACATTCACCTCCCTCAACCTAAATTAGCCGGGGTTTGAGGAGCGTCGTTGACGCGAGCTAGACGGCCCGCGCGCCCCAGTGGACAAGCTCGCGGACCAGCACCGCCGCCAGACCGGCGACGAGAAGCACGCGAACAATCCAGGCCAGAGCGGCGACGACGCGCGGCGCGGCGAGCCGCTCGCCGACAAGCGGCAGGCGCGCCGCGACCAGAGCCAGCGCGTAAGCGGCGGCGGCGTTGAGCAGCAGGCCGTAATACCCCATGGGGATCGCCCCCTCGGGCGGCGAAAAGGTCCAGTCGCGCGTCTCGGGGAGAAAGAAGAGGCGCGGACCGTCGAGCAGATAGAAACCAAGATACACGGCGAGCCCGACGGTCAGGGCGAACAGCCGCGCGGCGGCGGCGGAGGCAACGGACGGTTGGCCGCTCATGGAACGCCCCTCAGATGGACTTGAGCGCGACAAGGGCGAAACCCGTCAACGCCGAAAAAACGACGATCAACGATAACGCCACGCCGGCAAAGCAATAGAGCCGCGCCTCGGGCGAGCGATCGCCGGCGACGATGTCGCGGCTTTTCGGATAGTACCAGGCGAGAAGCAGCATCCCCAGCGCCAGCCAATGTTCCTTCGCCTCGAAAAAGCCGCTGGCGAGCGGAACCTCGGCGTCCAGCCAGGCGGCGCGCACGCCGACGCGGAAGGCCGGATAAATTACGAGTCCGAGCGCCATGTTCAGGCCGAAAAGAATCGCCAGCCAGCGGACATAAAACTTCTGCAACAACGGCTTGCGGTAATTCCCCCGCCAGTGGCTCAGCGACAAAAGGCCGTTGTGGACGGAGAGGCCCACCGTCGCCACCGCCAGGGCCGCATGCAGAATCAGCCACACTTTCACGTCCGCCTCCAGTGCTTCCGACGGGCGAACTCTAGCCCAACTCCCCCGCGAAGGCAACTGCCGGGCCGAAGCCGCTCGCAAGCGCTGTCTGTCTGCCGGCGACAGATGAAAAAAGATCGTTGTTTCATGCCTCTGGCTTGACTTTTGGAATTATGTTAATATCATAACGACGTCGCCGGGATCCTTCGCGACCTGGACGGCGAAACGAGGTTGGCTCTCTTTTAGCCTCGGACGGCAAGCCCGCGCGAGCTGTCGAGCCGACGGCAAAACGGTTTTTCCAGCCGCTTTCGTCTCCATGTCAAGGCGTTTCGGCAACGGGGTCCGCCACCGTTTGTCCGGCGCGGCGTGGGCCGCCCGAAAAGGAGCGCGCTATGCAACGCACGATGCTCAAATCGAAGATTCACCGGGCCACGGTCACTCACGCCGATCTGGAATACGAAGGCAGCGTCACCATCGATTCGCTGCTTTTGGACGCCGCCGACATCTGGGAAAACGAACAGGTGTGCATCTGGAACGTCACCAGCGGCGCACGCTTCGAGACCTACGCCCTGCGCGGCGCGCCCGGCTCGGGGCTGGTCTGCGTCAACGGCGCGGCGGCGCACCACGCGCATCCGGGGGATCTGGTGATCATCGCCAGCTGGCTCAGAATGACCGAAAAGGAGGCGCGCCGGCATACGCCGAAGCTTGTGTTCGTGGATCGACAGAACCGCATCAAGCCGCTGGACCGCGCCGAAATCCCCGGCCCGATGCGGCCCGACGACCGGCTCGACGCCTGAGCCCCGCTTTTCGGCCCGACCCGCTTTCCGTGGCGCCCGTTTCGACCCGCTGCAATGCCCCGAAGGGAACCCTCGATGGCCGCCTTTGATTTCTCCGCCCGCCTGCGCGCCGTGCGCGCCTGGTTCAACGCCTCCGACGAGGACTGGGCCGACTGGCGCTGGCACATGCGCCGCCGCGTCACGACCATCGAGGACCTGTCGCGATTTCTGCCGCTTAACAGCCAGGAAGCCGACCTGATCGACAAGGCCGGCAAGCGTTTCCGTTGGGCGATCACGCCCTATGCGCTGGCGCTCATCGATCCCGACGACCCGGCCTGTCCGATCCGCGCCCAGCTTGTGCCCTCCGGCATGGAACTCATCAGCGAGGTCGGCATGCCCGACCCGCTCAACGAACTGGAGCATTCGCCCGTCCCCGACCTGATCCGCGTCTATCCCGACCGCGTGGCCTTGTGCATCACCGACATCTGCCAGGTCTATTGCCGCCACTGTTTCCGCAAGCGCCGCGTCCACGAAGCCCCGCCGGCCGACGCCTTCGAGCGGGCGGTGGAGTACATCGCCGCCCATTCGGAACTTCGCGACATCCTGGTCACGGGCGGCGACCCGCTGATGTTTTCCGACGACGCGCTGCTCGAAAAGCTCTCCCGGCTGCGCGCCATCCCGCACGTCCAGATTCTCCGCGTCGGCACGCGCGCCCCGTGCATGCTGCCGATGCGCGTCACCGACGAGCTGGCGAAAGGACTGGCCGCGCTGCATCCGCTGTACGTCAACGTGCAGTTCAACCATCCGCGCGAGCTGACGGAAGACGCCGTCGCCGCCCTGGCGCGGCTCATCGACCGCGGCATCCCGCTCGGCAACCAATCCGTGCTCTTGAAAGGCGTCAACGACAGCCTGCCGGTGATGAAGGAACTCGTTCACAAGCTGCTTATGGCCCGCGCCCGGCCGTATTACATCTTCCATCCGCAGCTCGTCGAAGGCACGGAGCACTTCATCCCGCCCGTCGAGGTCGGCCTGGAGATCCACGCCGGCCTGGAAGGCTGGACGAGCGGGCTGGCCGTGCCGCTCTACATTCTCGACACCCCTTTCGGCAAAGTGCCGCTGGCGCAAAGCCGGCTCGTCTCCCGCGACGCCGACGGCTTCACCGTCCGCGCCTTCAAGGGCGAGGTGTGGAAGGAGCCGAATCCGAAGCGCTGAAACTTCACGGCGCTGAAACTGGATTGCATCCTGTTTCCCCGAGCGGCGATGCCAAGCGGTGTGCCATGCTTGGAGCTTGCGACAAGCATGCACCCGCCGCCGCAAGATTACGCAGACATGCTTGTCGGGGACTCCAAGCATGCCACACCCTCATAACAATGAATTTAGTAATGCAAAGGGGTGGCATAGTCTCACGGCCGAAGGCCGGGAGGCTGTGCGTGTGTTTGCAACGGCACAGTTTCCCGCCAGCTTCGCTGGCGTGAAGCTATGCCGCCCGCCGGTCGTGAGACTATGGCACACGCCCGCTACGGAACCGTGCATCGACAATCCTCCCGTCCTTGGCCTTGGGCTGGCCGGCGGGGCGCGGATGTGGTACAAAGGAAGCGTGGACGCAGGGAGATTCCTATGAGCACGGTGCTGATCGTCGATTCCGATCCGCACGCCCGGCTCGTGATGTCGGTGGGGCTGGCGGGCGTGGGGCTGCGGGCCGTCGAGGCGGAAAGCCTGGCGGAGGCGCGGGGCGCTCTGGACGTGGACATGGAATGGGCGCTGGTCGTCAGCGAGCTGAATCTGCCCGACGGCTCGGGACTGGAGCTTGTGCGTTCGCTGAAGGCCGACGCCGAGTCGGCCGTCGTGCCCTTCGTTTTTCTCGCCCGCGACGCGAGCGTGGAAAGCAAGATCGCCGGGTTGGAAGCAGGAGCGGACGATTTTCTCGCCAAGCCGATCTACCTGCGCGAATTCGTCGCCCGGGCGCGCGAAGCGGTGCGCCGGCGCGACGCCGAGCATCTCGCACCGGACGGCCTCAGGGCGCGCTACAACGGCCGCCTGTCCGGCAATCTCGCGCTCGACATTCTCGGCGCGGCGGTGGAATCGAAACGCACCGGCCAGCTGGCCCTCGCCGACGGCGACGAGGAAGGAACCGTTTTTTTCAGGGACGGCCGGATCGTCGCCGCCCGCTGCGGCCGTCTCGATCCGCCCGAGGCGGCGCTGTATCTTCTGCTTTGGGAGCGCGGCTCCTTCGACATCGAATTTCAGCCGCATGAAGAGGCGGACGTCGTGGGCGAGGACGCGGCGGCCCTGCTTTCCCGGGTCCGCGCCGCCAAGGCGCTTTGGGGTAAACTCGCCGCGCCCCATGCGGCGCTCGCCGGCTTCTCCGCCGCCGACGTCCTGATTCTGGGCGACGACCTGCACAGCCTGCCGCCGTCGCTCGCGCCGGTCCTGCTGGCCCTCTACGATCCGAGTCGCGTCCATTCGACGAAGCCCACCCTTTCCGCGCGGATGGCGCGCGTTCTCGCCGAAGCGGTGCGTGCGCGGCGCGGAAACGCTGCGCCGGAGCCGGGCGGGCCATCGACGCCGACCCCCTTGGAGACGATGGAGATTTCGCCGTCGTCCTCTCCGGCGATCCTGGCCATGCCGGCGCGCGACGAGAACCGCCGCCGCTGGCGCACCGTGCTGGCCTTTGCGATTCCGGCGCTTCTGGCTTTCGCGGCCGCCACGGTCTGGCTGTCGTCCGCCTCGCGCGAACCCGCCGACGAACAGCCCGTGTCGGAGGCTTCCGCGCCGCCTCCGGCGCCGACGCTGGAGCCCTTGCCCGAGCCGGGTCCGCCCGCCGAGGAGGCCGCGCCGCCGCCCGATCTCGGCGCGCCGCCGACTCCCCTGCCGCCCAGACCGACGGCCGCCCGCGTCCCGTCCCCCCCGAGCCTGAACCCGGCCGTACCCGCGCCGCCATCCGACGCGCGCCTCGGCGATCCGAGCTGGGGCGGACTCTATCGCGAAGCTTATCGCGCGCTGATGGCCCGCGAACTGGGCACGGCGGAAACGGCTTTCTCCCGCGCCGTGGCGCTCGACCCGCGCCGGCCGGAAAGCTACATCGGCCTGGGCCGCACGCGCCTGGAACTGGGCCGGGCCGAGGCCGCCGTGGAGGATTTCGAGCGGGCGACGACCGCCGCGCCGAAGGACCCGCGCGGCTGGCTGCATCTGGCCACGGCGCGCCACTACCTCGGCCGCCGCGAAGGCGCGCGCCTCGCCTATTCCACGTACCTTACCCTCGAACCGTCCGGCCCGACGGCCGACGAAGTGCGCCGCATCCTCGATACGCTGTAAAGGAAATTTCCCGTCATGCGCGATTCGTCCTTTCGCCTCGTGCTCGGCATCGAAAGCTCCTGCGACGAAACGGCCTGCGCCGTGCTCGAAGACGGCCGCAGGCTCTTGGCTTCCGAGGTCGCCAGCCAGGTGGACGAGCACGCCCGCTTCGGCGGCGTCGTCCCCGAGATCGCCAGCCGGCAGCATCTGGCGGCGCTCTTCCCGCTTCTGGACCGCACGCTGGCCAAGGCCGGCGTCTCCGTCGGCGATCTCGACGCCGTCGCCGTCACCCGCGCGCCGGGCCTGATCGGCGCGCTTCTGGTCGGCGTGTCGGCCGCCAAGGCGCTGGCCTACGCGCTCGATCTTCCCTTGATCGGCGTCAACCACCTCGAAGGGCACCTGATGGCCGCCAGGCTTCTGGAGCCGCCGCCGGAGTTTCCCGTGCTGGGGCTCGTCGTCTCCGGCGGACATACGGCGCTCTACCTCATCGAGCGTCCGGGCGAGGCCAGACTTTTGGGCAACACGCGCGACGACGCGGCCGGCGAGGCGTTCGACAAAGTGGCGAAACTGTTGAATCTCGGCTATCCGGGCGGCGTCGCCATCCAGCAGACGGCCGAGAACGGCGACCCCCGCGCCATCGCCTTCCCCCGCCCGATGCTCGATTCGCGCCAGCTCGATTTTTCGTTTTCCGGCCTCAAGACGGCCGTGCGCCAGCACGTAAGCGGCCGTACGCTCGCGCCCGGAGAACTCGCCGATCTGTGCGCCTCGTTTCAGGAGGCGGCCGTCGATACGCTCGTCGCCAAGTCGCTCCAGGCGCTGCGCCGGACGGGGCTGCGGCGCTGGCTGATCGCCGGCGGCGTCGCCGCGAATCGTCGCTTGCGGGAGAAGGCGCAGGCGGCGGCCAAGCGAAACGGCGCGACGCTCTACCAGCTGCCGCTCGCGCTCTGCTCCGACAATGCGGCGATGATCGCCGCCGCCGGCTGGCAGCGGCTCGTCGACGGCGCGCGGGACGGCTTGACGCTCAACGCCCAGGCGAGCGAGGACGTCTTCTGATGCCCTCGCCCCAGGCGATTCTCAAGACCTACGGCCTGCAGCCCAAGAAATCGTGGGGGCAGCACTTCCTCGCCGATCCGCACGCGCTGGCGCGCGTCGTGCGCGACTGCGCGCTCTGCGAAAACGACGCGCTGGTCGTCGAGATCGGCGCGGGGACGGGCGCGCTGACGGAGCGGCTCGTCGCGCCGGGGCGGACGGTGCTCGCCGTGGAGCACGACCGCGAACTCGCCGCCGTCCTCCGCGACCGTTTCCGCGACGAGCCGTCCGTCGAAATCGTCGAGCAGGATTTTCTCGCCTTCGACCTCGCGGCGGCGGCGGAGCGCGCCGGCGGACGCATCAAGGTCGTCGGCAACATCCCCTACCAGATCACCGCGCCGATTCTCTTCAAGCTCGTCGCGGCCCGCGCCGGCGTCGTTTCGGCCCATCTGCTGATGCAGGCCGAAGTCGCCCGGCGTCTCGCCGCCCCCGTCGGCGCGAAGGACTATTCGCTGCTCACCGTCCTCTTAGGCCGCGTCGGACACGCGACGCTCGGGGCCCGTCTCAGCCCGGCCTGCTTTCACCCGCCGCCGGACGTGGAGAGCCGCGTGGCCGTCGTCGCCTTCGACAAGACCCCGCCGGCCGTTCCCTCGGACGAGTTTTTCGTGAATTTCGTCAAGGCCTGCTTTCACCAGCGGCGCAAACGCGTCGTCAACAGCCTGCGCGGCCAGCCGCACCTCGCCCTCCCCAAGCCGCTTGTCGCGGCGCTGGCCGAACGCTTTCCCGAGTTGCTGGCGCGCCGAGCCGAGGCGCTAAACGGCGACGAATTTCTTTCGCTTGCCGCCTTCGCCGAGACGTGGCGCGGATAGGTTGATTATCTCTGCCCGTTAGAAAGCGCAGCACGCGCACTAATTGTGTGCCAGTCAAAGAGCACTTAAAAAACGTTGGAAAGCAAAAAAGATAAAGCGGCTATTCCCCGCCGTTATTGAACAAGAGCATCTTGAGTAATCCACTTTGTGAACCACAAACCATGAGCGGTTGGAAGAAAATGAATGCTGTACCCTGTTGTGCCAGAACGTGCATTAACGTGAAGCAAACCTTTTTGAGTTAACTCTTCACAAGCTGTATGTAGAGTTGAATGTGCAAGATGAGGGAAATGGATCAGGAGATTTTCCCCTCTTTCTTTCTGGGCGGTATCAGGATTCGGCAAAAATATTCCTTTCGCTCCCACGAAAGGTTTCTTTTTTTCTAGAAGGTAAGGACTATAGGCTAAGGTCAAAATAGAAATATGAATTTCCTCAAGACTAGCAAGAAGCCTCGATGCTGCAATTGCTTCATCCCATGTTTTTGTCGTAGTGATTTTATTAACAACTATTGAGCAAAAGCACTTTCTTTTTTGCTCTGATTTCGCTTGGGCGACATTTTTCATTGCCTCCACTATTAATTCAAGAAAATCCTCGCTTTCAAAATCTACAAGTATTTTCGATCGCTCAATACGTAACATCCGTTGGTCCAATATATCCAAAAAATCCATGAGTCGCTCATTACGCCATTTTTCACCTTTCCACGCGAAAAATGTGTCGAGAGATCCCCCCAAATAAGGAATAGCTTTTACCGCTGCCCGAAGAAAAGGTATTCCAGAATAATTCTTCGAGGCTTCAACAAAAACTCCCTCGGCTTTCTCAATGTCATTGGGCGGAAGATCGCGGTATTCATCTTTGCTCATCGCAATATCCAACTCGAACAAGTTGGCTTTGTATTCATCCCCATTTTTCCTTGCAGCTTCCCGCTTCCTTCCACGAGCACCCCTCGCACAAGGCGTCCTTCGCTTCCGGCGCGAGCGCAGCCAGGCGGGCGCGGACTTCCGTCGCGGTGATCGCGGCGCCTTCGGCGAGGCCGAGCGCGCCGGCGATGGCGCGGTCGATGCGTTCCGGCGGGGCGCCTTCGGGGTTGGCGCAGCGATCGCCGCCGTTGTAGGGGCAGGCGGCGCAGACGTCGTCGAACGCCGTTTCGATCGTCGCCGCTTCGCCTTCCAGATAGGCCTGCTGCAAGGCGTCCATGCGCTGGATGAAGGCGCGGTTGTAGCCCTGCCCGCGATAGGCGAAGAGGCAGAGCAGATGGTGGGGCCGCAGGCGCATGACGCGCCTCCCGGGTTCTAGCGGGCTAGAACTCCACGAACAGATGCCATTGGACCGTCTGGGCCACGTCCGGCGCGCCGAACCACGTCGGGATGCGGGCGCCCGTGTCGTCCACGTAGTCCGCGTCCCAGTAGCCGAAGGCCTTGCCGGGGAAGAACACGCCGTACTGCAGCTTCGAGCCGAAGCCGTCGAACGACTTGTAGAACACCTCCAGGTCGAGCTCCATGCCCAGCCAGCGCGACGGATGCCGTTCCACCGGCACGCCGCCCTTCACGTCGTCCAGCGATTCGAACTTCATGTGGTAGTAGGACGGCGTCGAATCGGCTTCCATCGCCCAGGAGAAGATCATGTCCAGCTTCGCCCCGATCGACGGCGTGATGTTGTACTGGATCGTCGGCTTCAGGTAGGTGGCGTCCGTCACCGTGCCGATGATCTCGCGGAAGAGGATCATGTCGATGTGGTAGTCGGGATCGAAGCGGAAGTTGTTGACGGCGCGGTCCTCGATCTGCGGGCCGTACTTCGTCCGCTGGTACTTGCCGTCGGCGAACTGCCGGTCCTGGTAGGGATAGACGCCGAAGCCCTTGTCGTAGCCTTCGCCGTGGTACGGGTCGCCCGAGGCCAGGCCCCACTGGGCGCCGACGAACAGCGCGTCGTCCAGGAACTTGTAGTCGATCTGGAAGACCATGCCGTACTGGTCGATGTCCAGGCTGTTGTCGGTGACGCCCTTCTGGCGCAGCGCCTTCTGCTCGGCGGCGTCCTTGGCCGCGTCGCCGATCGAGCCCGTCACCCACACCGCCTCGAACTCCATGTGCAGCCGCTTCCAGAGAAACTTGAGCCAGATGTCGCCGACGTAGAGCTTCAGGTCGCGTTCGATCAGCTGCGTGCGCAGCCCCTGGCGCGAGGCGAAGTCGCCGGCCGGCGTGTTGCCGAAGGCCACGTTGCCGCCGCCGGCGACGGACTGCTCCAGGGCGTAGGACTGCCAGCGCACGACGTTGTAGAAACCGTAATCCATGACGAAGTCGTCGTTCTCGATCAGCTCCTCGATCTCGGCGTCGGTGTGCTTGCGGGCGAAGCCGAAGACGAGCTGCTGCACGTCGTCCAGCTGCGTCGCGTCCTTGTCCTGGCCGCCGTACTCGAAGGTCGAGTCGTCGGTGACGCCTTCGTTCACGAAGTCCATGCCGAGGAAAAGAACGTGCTCGAAGAGCTTCGTGCCGAAGAGAATGCGGTCCACCGTGTCGCCGTAGTCGCAGTCGAGACAATTGCCGTCGTTGATGTACATGCCCGTGCCCCAGTGGGAGGGCTGGCGGCCGAATTTCAGCAGGCCGACGGGCGTGCGCACCTCGGCCCAGACGCGGCGGATCTCGATCGAGTTGACGTCGGAATTCGCGCCGGCGTGCGGCGACACCTGGGCCGTGGAGAAGCCGGAAATTCCCGGCGCCAATCCGCCCGCGCCGCCGCGCAGATACGTGTCGGGCGTCGTCCCGAGCACGACGTTGTCCAACAGATCCGCCTCGACCATGATTTTGATGTCTTCGCTGACGTTGATCGTCGGCGCGAGGCGCAGGCGCATGTTGGCCGTGCCGATCGTGTTGTCGCTGCGCTTGTCGTTGGAAACGTGGTCGGCCGTGCCGAGGTCGCCCAAGGGGCGCAACTCGTTGTAGACGCCGAGATCGAGCTGGTGGAAAAGATCCGCCCGAAGGCGCAAGTAGCCGTGAAGTTCGAAGAATTTAAGCTGTTCTTCCTCGATGGTTTCCGCCCCCTTGAGGCTTTCGAGCTGCTCCAGTTCCTTCAAGTCGTCCATCGTGTCCACCGCCGGCGCGGTCTCGGGCGAAGCGGGCGGCTCGGCGGACGGCGGCTCGACCGGCGGAGGTTCGACCGGCGGAGGTTCGACCGGCGGCGGCTCGACCGGCGCGGCTTCGGGAGCGGCTGGCGGCGGTTCGGCCGCAGCGGGTTCAGGCGCGGCGGCCGGCGGCGGCTCGACAATGGGCGGTTCAGCCTCGATCGGGGCCGGGGCGGGCGCGGCCGTTCCCGACGCGGCCGGCGACGGGGGGGCCTCCTGAGCCGAGGCGAATTGCGCCCCAAAAGCGACGATCCACAGGCCTAAACCGCACAACACAAGACGGGTCTTCATGCCACCCCTCCCGAGGTCCAAGCTCAGACATCCCCGACGGAATCGAAAGGTCGAAAATGGGCGAGTCGGTCATACCATCGCCGGAAGGAGGCTGTCAAGTTTTTTATAAGCCCTTAAACGTCATAACCCCTTGTCTTTCAAGAAAATTCTTGACACCCCTTCGGAAATGGGATAGGTGTAACTGCGGGTTTGAACCGCCTTTAATTTTATCGCGTTGTCGCACAGGGAGCATGACTGGGATGCCAGCAAAAACCGGGCTGTGCCTGCTTTGCCTCGTCCTCGCGCTAGGCGCGACCACCGCCGCCCAGGCGGCGGAGTTCAACTCCAAATACGCCGCCCCCTTCGGGCAGATGCCGGATGCGCGCGTGGAGAATTACGTGCGATTCAGCTATCTTACCGAACAGGGGAAAATAGAGGGCGTCGATAAGCCGGTCCACGGCGGCTATTTCGCCATCCAGTTGGCGATGGAAGACGCCTTCAGCTTCGAACTGGCGACGATCTGGAAGCGGATGGAGGAAAGCTACACCACCGCTCCGGCGGGTTGCACCGACGCCGCCTGCCAGGTTGAGCGGCGGAATAACGCAGGCTCTTCAACGGAAATCCTCCTGACTCCCAAATATCGCTTCCTGAACCTGGACTGGGTGTGGGGTTCGGTGTCGGCGACCGGACGTTTTCCCTTGCAGACCCAGTTCAACCAGACCAAACGCTACGGCGTCGAGCCGGGATTTCAGTTTTATTTCGACACCGGCGCGTGGTTCGGCGTGGAAATGGACGTCGAATATCTCCTGCATATCACCGACCCCGAGGAATCGCCGTATGCCCCCGGTTACGTCTACGCCCCTCAGGACGACGAGCAGCTGATCCACGGGATTTACGCCCGCGCCAACTTCCTCCTGAAAATCATCGGCGTGCATTTCGTGAATCTCCAGGCGGAAGACACGTTCTGGCTCCGCGACTTCTCCGGCTCGCGCACGGCCGGACTTTCCCGCGAGGACGAATTGCGCCAGATGCTGGCGCACGCCAAGGAACCCCTGACCGAAAACGACAAAGTCGATCTCACCTATTTCGCCAAGCACCAGCTCAACGTCGGCGGCGGCTATCGCGTCAACCTCAAGGTCTTCGAGGGCGGCATCGGCGGGTGGTACGGCATCACCGACAGCGACAAGCGTCAGCCCTGGGGCGTCAACCTCGACACGCGCTTCACCTTCTGATCCGCTTCGATAGTTTTCCGACGTTTGCTTTTTCGCGATATTTTCCCTTCGCGCGCCTGGTTATCGGGTCTGTCATTTTTCAAACATCGCCCGCAAAAAATAAAAATGTTTTTCATGATTTTTATGCGCCAGGCGCCGACAGATGACGGGTGCATCACAAGATATTGCGGATTGGGGCTGTATTTTTTTGGCTTTTATAGATATACTAAATGTAATACACTAAGTGGAGGATAGAGTCATGGCGG
>QZKR01000162.1 GCA_003598065.1 Myxococcales bacterium
GATTCGCGTTGGACTTCGTTGATCCCGGCACTAACAGCGACTCCCGGACGGCGTTCGGCGATGCGGAACAGAAATTCATCGCGTTCCAGCACTTCGGCGCCGTGGTCAACGTCGTAATTCCGAGCTGCGAGACGGGGTGCGACGACGGGCAGTTCTGCAACGGCGTCGAGACCTGCGTGGAGGGAGAATGTGCCTCTTTCGATCCCCCCTGCACGACGAGCGAGCTACCGGCGTGCGATGAGGGTCAGAACACGTGCGTCGAGTGTCTGCATCCGGCCCACTGCGACGACGTGGACCCCTGCACGTTCGACCAATGTAACGAAAACGCGTGCGTCCACGGAGTGCGTGATGAAGTACTCTCGTTCGAGCCCGTGTCGACGATCCCGGGGCAACTCCAGCCCGGATCGGCATTGTTCGGCGACCTCAGTGGGGACGGCGTGCTAGACGTCGCCTGGGCGGGCGAGCTCGGCAATACCGTGGAAGTTGCCATGGGCCTGGGAAACGGTGAATTCGGGACGCCTAGCTCGTATTCCGTCGGGAATCATCCTCGTGGCATTGCACTCGCCGATCTGGATGGCGACGGTGATCTCGATCTGGCATCCGCTAATCAGGTCCCAGGCGATCTCTCGGTATTGTTGAACCGCGGCGACGGGGTTTTGGAAGTAGAGGCAACGTATCCGACGGGAAGTGGAGCGAGGTACGTGACCGCCGCGGACGTAGATCGCGACGGCGATGTCGACCTTGGCGTTGCGAACCAATACGACAACACGATTTCCGTCTTCTTAAACAACGGGGACGGGGGGCTGGGGGACGATGTCTTGTACGCAACGGACAATGTTAGGATGCTATTGTTCCACGACGTTGACGGCGACGGATTCCCGGACCTGGTCAGCGTTCCTTACTTGGGTTCGATTGTGTCGGTTCGCTATAACGTTCAGGATGGGACATTTTCAGAACCGGCAGTATTCGCGGTATCACCCGGAGTGCTCTGGGTGGACGCGGGCGACGTGGATGGCGACGGCGATGATGATCTCGTCTGCTCCCACAATGGAAGCGGTTCCGCATCCACGCGTCTGACGGTCCTGATGAACGACGGAGCCGGGTCGTTTGCGGAGTCCAGCCGAATACTCGGCGGACACGACATGAACACCCTTCGGCTACTGGACGTCGAGGGCGACGGCGACCTTGATGCGGCCTATACCGATTTTGGAACAGCCTCTCTCTGGGTTGCAGTTAATGACGGCAATGGATCGTATACCGAGTTAGGCACTTTGCAAACGGGGATCAACCCACGGTCAGTTGATGCGGGAGATATTAACGGCGACGGGCTTCCCGATTTGGTCGTCGCCAGTTTGGGGACGAGCGCCATCAATGTGTTTCGTAATGTGTCGGAGTTTTGCATGATCGAGGGCGAGTGCTTCGTCAGCGGCGAAGAAAATCCGTACGCCGCCTGTGAATTTTGCGAGCCCGTCTTCACGCGTGACGCGTGGACTCTTGATGAAACGTGCCTGACGACGACATGTGCGCGCTCCAAAAACGTCGCCATTGGCACGATTGGCGGAGTCAGCGACGAAATCGAACCCGACGACGACGAGGCCGGGTGCCACCCGAATTCCAACGGCGACACATGGTTCCTCTATACGGCGGAGTGCACCGGGACGCACGTCGTCTCGACGACCGGCTCCGCGTTCGTGCCGGTCAACGACACGGTCTTGTCCGTGTTTGACGAGTGCGGTGGGTCGGAGATCGCCTGTGACGACGACGGCGGGCCGGGCTTGCTGTCGGAGGTGCGTTTTCAGGCTGTGCGCGGCGAGACGTACTACATTCGCGTGGCTGGGGCCCAGGACAACGCGGGCGACATCGTGCTCAACATTGGCACGATCGGCAGGTGCATCCGCACGACGGAGCCAACGCCGACATCCGATGAGGTCGCCGGGACGGGATCGCGAACGGTGAACCGGCCATAGCCGTCGGTTGCGCGGAGATTGCAGTGGCGACCGGCGGACCCGTACAGAAACGTGTGGGCGAAGTGCTATCCGAGGCGCGCCCGTCAGGGAGCGGCGCAGTTTCGACGGCAAGAACCGCTCCCTCACGGTCGCGGCTCGGTTTGTCGTCCGCCTTCACACGCACGTTCTAACGGAAGGAATGTCGTCGGCTGCGGCTCGCGGACTGCGGGGAGATGTTTGCCCGCGGCTATCGCGTCGCTGCGGCGAGGGCGGGATCGTCCAGGCCGAGCATCTCGAAGGCGGCCGCCCGCGAGCGGCAGCCGGCGCACGACCCGCACGGGGCCTCGCCGCCGGCGTGGCAGGACCAGGTCATGGGCAGGGGAGCGCCTAACCGCAGTCCCGTGCGGATGATGTCCTCGCGCGAGACGTCGATAAACGGAAGTTCGAGCGACATCCTCTTGGCACTGGGCGAGCCCATTTCCAAGGCGATCGAACACGCGTGGAAGAAGGCCCGCCGACCGTCGGCGGCCGGAGAGCAAAACCCGGCTTCGGCGTCGGATCGGCTGCATGCTTCGGAGGCACCGCAGACGATGTCCTCGGCTCCGACCTGGGCGGCCAACTGCTGAGCGAGTGCCAGTATGGCGAGCATCACGCCGGACGGGCGCGTTTCCAATACCCGCTCGTTTGATGTCGGCCTCTTCGCGTCGACGGCGCCCCCCGGCCCCGGCATACCGTTCCTGTCGAAACGCGGGAGGTCGGCCACGTGGAGTTTTCCGGCCAGCGCCGTGCTGATCCGCGCGACCGCCAGCCGTTCGGACTTGGCCGCCGCCTGACCGTAGTCGACGTGCAGGAAATGGAGTTCGACGTTGGCGAGCATGCGCGACGCCGCCACCACGCCGTTTAATCCGCCGCTCATCAGCACGACCATTCGTTCCATTCGTTGCTCCCTCGCGCCGCAATGGCCTGCCGCCGTCTGCCGGTCCTGTCCCTATTATCGGCACGGACGCACCGCCAGGCTCTTTTCATTTGGCGGCTTCAGGGGCACGCGCCCCGCTTGCCACCCCCGCCGGACAGG
Source organism: Myxococcales bacterium (assembly GCA_003598065.1). Classification (GTDB taxonomy): domain Bacteria; phylum Myxococcota_A; class SURF-8; order SURF-8; family SURF-8; genus SURF-8. The sequence goes on from QZKR01000162.1 coordinate 3,022, forward strand.
GCTACCTTGTCTCGACGACCTGACGACACCGCCGTTTTTCAGGAATCGATCATGGCTGACATCGCTCCCTTTCGCGCCCTCCGATACGATTTTGCGGCCCTCGAAGGCGACGTTTCCGCCCGGGTGGCCCCCCCGTACGACATCCTCGACGAGAACGACAGGAGCCGGCTGCTGGCCCAGAGCGACCGCAACATCGTGGCCATCGACCTGCCCTTTGCACCGGCCAAGTGCCTGGGCCCCGCCCACCTGTATGAGCGGGCCGGGCGAACCTTCCAACAGTGGATCGCCGATGGCACGCTCGTTCGCGAGCAGAGGCCGGCTCTGTACGTTTATCACCAGACGTTTGAGTTCGCCGGCCGCCGCTACACGCGGCGGATGTTCATCGCCCGACTGAAGCTCGTGCCCTTCGACCAAGGCGACGTTGTCCCCCACGAGGAGACCTTCGGTGGACCGAAGGAGGACCGGTTGGCGCTGATGAAAGCCACGCACGCCAACCTTTCGCCGGTCTACGGTCTGTATCGCGATGCGGAGGACCGCATCGGGGAGGCGTTCGCCCCGGCCATCGATCGCCAGCCGGATGCGGTGGCGACGCTCGAGGGCGTGCAGAATCGCGTGTGGATCGTGACGGATGCGGCCACGGTCGATACGATCGTGGCTACGTTCCGCGGCAAGAAGTGCTACATCGCCGACGGGCATCATCGCTACAACACCGGCCTCAACTACCGCGACTGGGTTGCCCAGCAACTCGGCGGCGAACTGCCCGCCGGACACCCGGCCGGGTTCGTCATGCTCGTGCTCGGCAGCATGGACGACCCCGGCAGCCTGATATTGCCCACGCACCGCGTGTTGGCGGAACTCGGCGACATGCCCCTCGACAAGCTGGTTGAAGCGTGGAAGCCCGGGTGCGAGCAGGTCGCCGCCGAACAGGCCGACGTGACGCTCCATCACGGTGCCACCGGCCGGGAGAAGCATCTACGCTTTACCCATCGGGCGATTCTCGCCAAACTCGAACCGCATAAGAGCGCCGCCTGGCGCGATCTCGATCTGGCCTACCTGCACCGCTACCTGATCGATGAGCTGTTCAAATCCGCGAGACCCGACGGCGGCGCCCCGGTCATTCGCTACGTCAAAGCCGAGGACGCGGCCAAGCAGACCGCCCGGAAAGAGCACGGCATCGCCATCCTGTGCAAACCGGCCACCATGGCCCAACTGCGTGACGTGGGCGAAGCGGGCGACCTCATGCCCCACAAGAGCACATACTTCTACCCCAAGGTCGCCACCGGGCTGACGATTAACCCGTTGAACTGACCGGCCGCCGTGTCCGCGAGGTGGTCGCGAAACACGAGGGGGAGATGATCCATGAGAATCGGCATCACGGGCGCCACGGGGTTCCTGGGTCGATACATCGTCACCCGACTGGCGGGCAACGGCCACGACTGCCGCTGTTGGTATCGCCCCGATAGCGACCGCGGCGGATTCGAGGAGAACGAGCGGCGGATCGAGTGGATTCCCGGCCAACTCGGCGACGACAGATCAGCGGCCGCCCTGGTCGAATCGGTCGACGCCGTAGTGCACTCGGCCCTGCATTATCCGGGAACGTCGTTCCGGGGGGGCGAAGGGGACGTGGTCGATTTCGCCACGCTCAACGTCGTCGGCACGCTTCGGCTGATCGAGGCCGCCCGCCGCGCCGGAGTCGGGCGATTCGTGTTCATCTCCACCTGTGCGGTGCACGAGGTCATTCTCAACGACCGCCCGCTGGACGAAACGCATCCGCTCCGGCCCACCAGCCATTACGGGGCCCACAAGGCCGCCATCGAGAAGTTCGTTCACAGTTTCGGCCTGGGGCAGGGGTACGACATCTGCGCCCTGCGACCGACGGGCATCTACGGCTTGGCCCGACCGGCCTCACAGAGCAAATGGTACGATCTCGTTCACGCGGTCCGAGCCGGGCAGCCCGTGCGCTCCGCCCGCGGCGGTAAGGAGGTTCACGCGGCCGACGTGGCCACGGCGGTCGAAATGCTGCTGACGGCCGAGGGCATCGCCGGGCAGGCGTACAACTGCTATGACATGTACATCGCCGAGCAGGACGTGGCCGAGATCGCCAAACGCCTGACCGGCAGCGATTCGTCCATCGAGCGGCTCAACCGCGGCCCCAAGAACCAGATCGAGACGAACAAGCTCCGAGCGCTGGGCATGACCTTCGGCGGGCGGGAACTGCTGGAACAGACCATCGAGCAGTTGCTCGCTACATAGCTACCCTTCAATCGCCCGATGATGATCCACAATCCGCTTGCGCCGGGCCCCACTCTGCCAGACCGGTATGCACGATTCGGCGCCGACCTGGCAAATCAGCAAGAATCGGGTGGTTCGTCCGCCGAGGCCGCGATACTTTTCGGGCATGATAGCTCAAACCGAATACAATTCAGTCATGGGAACCCAAGCGTATCAGCGGACCGACTACGAGCGCATCGCCCAGGCCGTCCGCTTCATCCAGTCCAACTGGCGGGAGCAGCCGCCGCTCAAGGAGATCGCCCGGGCGGCCCACATGAGCGAGTTCCACTTCCAGCGGCTATTCACCCGCTGGGTGGGCATCAGTCCCAAACGCTATGTGCAGTTTCTCACCATCGACCGGGCCCGGGCTATCCTGCGCGACGCCGCCTCCGTGCTGGACACCTCGTTCGACGTGGGGCTGTCGGGGCCGAGCCGCCTACACGACCTGTTCGTCAGCATCGAGGCGGTCACGCCGGGGGAATACAAGCTCGGCGGGGCCGGCCTGCGCATCGACTTCGGTGTGCACGACAGCCCCTTCGGCCGATGCCTCATCGGCGTCACCGACCGCGGCGTGTGCTGGCTGGCGTTCGTCGATCAGGACAACGAGGCTGCGGCGATGGACGCCTTCCGCGAGACCTGGCCCAACGCCGCGTTGCAGACCAATCAAGCGCGGGTCCGGGAGATCGTCGAACGCATCTTCCGTCTCGATCCGCAACACGACGGGACGCCGATCAAGCTGCTGGTCTGCGGCACGAACTTCCAGCTCAAGGTCTGGGAGGCGCTCATCCGCGTGCCCGCCGGCCAAGTCGTGTCGTATCAGCAGTTGGCCGCCGCCGTCGGGCAGGAAAAGGCCGCCCGTGCCGTCGGGCGTGCGTTGGCCGTCAACCACATCGCCTGGCTCATCCCCTGCCACCGCGTAATTCGCAGCGACGGCGATCCGGGCGACTACCGTTGGGGCGTGACCCGCAAGTCGGCCATGTTGACCTGGGAATCCGCCCGATCCGAGGCACCGGCCTCACGTTCCAAGTAGCGCCCGGTGAGTACGACGATGACGGGCATATGGATTAAACACTCCACCCACCGCGGGACGGGTATCGCCCGCCGTGCCCGGCATGGGAAGCGAGATCAAGTGTGCCGAGAAATCGTCGCTCCAAGCGACGCCCGAACCGGGGCGCTCAGTCCGATGCTTTCCATCGCTTACTGCTCCTTTGCCCGCTCGGCATTCATGGCCGCTTGGTGAAGACATACTCGGAGTAATACAAGAAGACGTTGGAGGGTAGCGAAGAGAAGAGATACAGCCATAAGCGAAGAAAGCACTCCGAACGCCAGCAGGAAAAAGTGCAAGTAAGTGCTCCATCCGACCATTGATTGCACGCCCCAACCGGCGGCCATTGACACACCTGCGATCACGGAGATCACGAATGTATGCCCAGCCACTGTGGCGAGCTTGTCGAAGTCACTATGACGGGCGACGTCACTTAGATACGATGACAATCCGACTACCGCGGCGTATCCCGTAATCAGAGTGAAAATGATCTGCGCAGTATACAAAATGGGGACGTGAAGCAGGACAATTTGCACAACAGTCAGCACCGTAAGCCAGCGTGTCAGTTTTCGAGCGGTTCCTCCCCATCGCCCAAAACCCTGCCAATCGGGCTGAACTTCTGTTAACATCAGAATTCCGGCCGCAAAGGGGAAAAGAGACACGTCGATAATGCATCGCTCCCAATCTCCGACGTCAAGACCGGGTCGCCCGCCAAAAAATCTATTCGTCACGGAAACTGCGGCCGCCACAACCGGCGTGAGAATGATGAGCCAGCATCCCCACAATAGACGTCGTAGCCACATTGGGTCTACGTTTGCGAGGTTGTCCTCGCGCAGGGACCGCTTAACCGGCGTACCGCATTCCGGGCAGGCGTCTTCCCCCCGAAGCCACCGCAATGAATACCCACAGCGTTTGCATCGAATGTCATTGTGAATGCGCGCCCAATAGTCGTGCAAGTCCGATTTCGGTTTGTTCCCCGGGACTACCAGCGGGCGACTCTCGCTTCCAAGGACTTGTTTCTGGGCCGCCAGCTCTGAGAGCTTTTCAAAATACGATGAGGACATTGGGGTGGGTGGGGTCGGATCGTCTGACGCAGCATGGGCGTGACCGACGAGCCTCTGCACCGGGTTCGAACCGCTCCCCGCCACGTGGTCAGAATGCAGGTTCCCCAGGGCCCGCGACATATGCTCGGCGGTTTTATAGCGATAAACCTCCTTTTTTTGAGTGGCGCGAGAAATCACCTCGACAAGATTCTCAGGGGCGACGTTCCGCAACGGTTCGACGGGAAGATCATCATGCGTATGGGCCTCGCGAAGTGCCTCCCGATCGCCGGAGAACGGGCAACAGCCGACCAGCAACTCGTAGAACATGATTCCCATCGCATACACGTCGACCTGCGGTGACATTTTCCCGGAAAACGCCTCTGGGGCCATGTAAGGGAACGTGCCCCCGGCATGGACGTGTTCCCCGCGCCGGGAGAGAGCAGCCAAGCCGAAATCCGTCACATAGGCCCTGCCGTCGTGATCCACGAGGACATTCGACGGTTTGATATCGCGATGTACGATCCCGCGTTGATGCAGCGCTCCGATCCCAGCGGATAAGTCGAGCATGAGGTGTAGAGCAGCGTCCAGCGCGAGCGCCCCGTGGCGGCGAAGAAGTCCACGCACCGTCGGCCCGTCGATGTACTCCATGACGACGTAAGGAATCGCCTTGTAGATGTCCGCGGTGTGCACGGTCACCAGGTTCGGATGCCTGACAGCGGCCTCCGCCCGCGCCCCCTCAAGAAACTGCTGAAAGCTCGGATCGCTATCCGAGGTGACCACGCCCGTCAGGAACTTGATGGCTACGCGACGCTGAAGCAATCCGTCCCACCCGTTACACACGATGCCCATTCCACCCCGGCCGATCTCATCGCCCACTTCAATATGGCCCAATCGAACCCCTTTGAACGCAACGGATTCGAGACCGGTGCGCCCGATTCTTGCGGTTTCGGTAGGCCGTCCGTCCGCGTCAGAGCTTTCACGGAATGGTGGACTTCCACTCATGTCCTATTCTCGACAGCGCGCATGGGTGACCGGTTATCAGGAGACGCGAATCCTCTGCGGACATTATCTTCTACCAGCGCCGCGACGCAACGAAAAACCACAGGTAAGCTCTTCTGGGAGCCGGATTCCGGACGTCGCTGTGCCGAGGCATTCTGCCGGCGTCGCGTTTTGACCGGGGCATCAAATCCCGTCAAAGGCATCTGAGTATCGCACGACGCCGCTCACGCGGGCCAACGCTCCGTCGCGCAATTCCAGCACCATGAACACCTCGTTCGGAACTTCGAACGGCGGGCGGATGCCGAATCGGCCTGCAGGCCGGAACCCGAATCGCGGGTAGTACTCGGCGTGTCCGAGTACGATGACGACGGAGTGGCCAAGCCGACGGCACACGTCCAGACCTTCACGAACCAGGGCCGACCCGATGCCGCGGCGTTGGTGTTCGGGGATTATGGCCATCGGGGCCAGCGCCAGGGCCTCGACTCACCGCCCGTCGTCGGTCTCGATGTGAATGGGGCTGAATAGAATGTGCCCCACGACGCGCCCGTCGATCTCCGCCACGAGCGACAGCCGCGAATCGAAATCGCCTTGAGCACGGATTCGCTCCACAAGTACGGCCTCGGCCTCCTGCCTGAAAGCCGCGTGATTCACCACCGCAATCGCGGCGTGATCCGATGTTCGCTCCGATCGAATCGTCATGGTCATGGCTGTTCCAGTGTATCACCGCGATCTCCCCGTCAAAAACCGCGATTACCTCGTCTATGCAGCGTTCGCTGGATTCTCGCCCCTCCCGCGGTACGATCACGATCATGTTCAACGTTTGCATGCTCTGCTATTTGTGGGACCTGGAGGACGAGGGTATCGACGAGGTGCTCGACCGGATTCAGGGGCAGGTGGGTGTCGACGGTGTCGCCGTGGTGGCCGCCTCCGGGCCGCTGGCCCAGCTTCGCCGCCGACCGAGCGCCCAATCGCGCCTCATGCGCTCCCGCGGCGGGTTCTACTTCCAACCCGACGACGCGAAGTACGCGGCCACACGCTGCAAACCGGTCGTCTCCAACTGGCTCAAGGCCCGCAACCCGCTGAGCAAAGTAGCGGAAGCGTGTGTGCGGCGCGGACTACCTCTGCGCGCCGTCGTCGATACCCGGCGGATCGGACGCCTCGCCGCCCGTTACCCCGCCGTATCCGTGAAGTCGGCTTTCGGCGATGTTTCGCCCGGGTGTGCCTCGTTGGCCAATCGCGACTTCGTTGAGTTGCTGCGGGCCCTCATTGGCGATCTGGCGAGCAACTACTCCGTCGCCACCATCGAGCTGCGTCACCTCGATCGCTTGTTCGACACCGACTTGCTCGATTCGATTCCCTACGCGGACGCCCTCGGGCCCGCGGGCAAGGAACTGTTCAGCGTCAGCTTCTGTGAATCGTCGATGCAATCCGCGCTGCAAGCCGGCGTCGACGCGGAGGCGGCCCGACGATCCGCCCAGGTCACGTTGTCGCGGGCCATCGACTCCAGTAGCCCATTGGGACCGTCGCTCGACGCCCTGCTCGGCGGCGACCCGATCCTGGCGGGCTATGTCGCCCACCAGCGCGGCGTTCAGGCGTCCGTACTGCGTACCCTTTCGGCGGCGGCGCCGTGCGAACTGGCCTTGCACGTAACTCCGGCGGCGCCGATCGACGATTTGCTGGCGGGGCTGTCGGCCGAGAGCCGCCTGACGGCTGTAATGTACCGGACGGAAGAACCCGGCGATTCGTCGGCTACGGGCTCCTTCGATGCCGTCCGCCGATCGTGCTCGCCAAGCGGATCCGTCAGGTGCGAAGCAGTGATTCCCGCCTGGCGTCCCGATAGTGACGAAGAGTCCGCCCTGGTTAGAACGGTTCAACAGTTGGCCAACCGGGGCGCGGACGGCGTCACGCTTGATCATTACGGCATCATGACCGATCGCGAGCTGACCGCCGCCAAACAAGGCGTCCGCTTCGCCAAGCGATCGCGCGGGAAGTGATCCCGTGGAGGGCCGTCCGTGGGCTTCAAGGCAGGCAACCCTATCTTGTTGAAACCGCCAAAATCAGAGTCAGGCGCGAGGGGGTTGGTTCATGGCTGCGGTCGCGATCCCGCCTAACCCTTTGATTTGGACGTAAACACCGACATGCTCAACATCGCCAGGACGACGAACGCCGGCGGGCCAGCCACCCAATAAAACATGTTTCGCCCCGGCCGCGCCGACCAAGGCCAATCCAAAAAATACGAATTCTCCCCGGAGTGGTTGGCGCCCCGCAACGAGCCCTCGGCACGCTCGCCCACATCGGGTCGGGCCATCAAGCCGACGTTCGGTACCATGGCATTCACAGCCAGACCAGGCGCGACGATCCTGCGGCGCCGTTCCTCGTCCACGAAGGGGCGATCTACCTGCATGAAGGTCGCTCCTACCAGGTTACCCAGCTCGACTGGGAGGGGGGTGTCCTCGCTGGCAATGACTCGGATGTCATCCAGTTCAACAGGGACACCTATTCTTACGTGTGGCCGAGGGACGGGGCTTTGACGGTGCACGCCCTGGATCTTGCCGGATATCCCCTGCCCGCGCAGAGGTTTTACACTTTTGCGGCAAAGGTGATCGAGGAAGAGGGTTATCTCCTCCACAAATACAACCCTGACGGCACCCTGGCTTCGTCATGGCATCCCTGGTACGACAAGACGGGCGCGCAGCTTCCGATCCAGGAAGATGAAACCGCCCTTGTCATCTGGGCCTTGTGGCATCATTTCGTCATCTACAGGGACATTGAGTTCATCAAGCCCCTTTACCGGCCCCTCATCAAGGGTGCCGCCGATTTCATGGCCACCTACCGCGACAAGGAGACAGGCCTTCCCGCACCTTCTTATGACCTGTGGGAGGAGCGCAGAGGAATCTCCAGCTTCACCGTCGCCGCTGTTTTCGGCGGCCTGGCGGCAGCCTCGATTTTCTGCACGGTCTTCGGGGAAAATGAGCAAGCGAAACTCTACCGCCAGGCAGCGTCGGAAATCAGGGATGCGGCATCCAAACACCTCTGGAAGGAGGACCTCGGCCGTTTTTGCCGGATGCTCTACAACGATCAGGGAGATGAGCTCAAAGTGGACGGGGCATGCGACTCGAGCCTATGGGGGCTTTTTGAATTCGGGGTTTATTCGGCGGATGATCCCAGGATGGCGGCGACCATGGACGGGCTGCGCCAAAAACTCTGGCTTTCGACGAAGACAGGGGGCATGGCGCGGTATGAAAACGACACCTACCACCGGGCCGCAGACGATGTCACCGGCAACCCGTGGTTCATTTCCACCCTATGGCTCGCAGACTATTTCCTGGAAAAAACAGACCAG
>QZKR01000170.1 GCA_003598065.1 Myxococcales bacterium
ATCTGTGGCCGCGCGCGCGCGCGGCGAAACCGCGCCGGACCCCGAGCCCCCGCCCATCACCGCGCCCGTCACCGCGCCCGTCACCGCGCCGCCGGCGCCCGATCCTCGGGCGCGCAAGCGCGTCAACGGTCGGTTCGTCAAGGGGAGCTAAGCCGTGGCTTCGCCGTTCGTGAAGGGCGCGCTGACCTACCGCGCCAACGACGCCTACGAGGACAAGGACGGCGGCAGCATCCTGCTCGGCGTGCGCAAGGACAGCCCCACCGCCGCCGCGCTTGTGGACGCGGACAGCGATCTCTCGCCGGTGATCGTCGATCAGTACGGCCGGCTGATCATGGTCGCGTCGTCGCTGGACACCCTCGACAACGTGGTCAAAACCGAGGACGCCGCGCATAGCAGCGGCGACCAGGGCGTGTTCATCGTCGCCGTGCGCAACGACGCCCAGGGCACGTTGGTCGGCACGGACGGCGACTACGCGCCCTTCTCGGTCAACAGCGTCGGCCACCTCCTGGTGTCCGTGGGCCGAGTTGAGGTCGCGGAGGACGACCCGCACGTCAACGGGCAGCGCGGCGTCACCATCTTCGCGGTGCGCCGGGACGCCGCCGCGTCCAGCGCCGGCGCGGACGGCGACAACGCCACCATCAACGTCGATGCCAGCGGCCGGCTCTGGACGCACGTCGGGGCCATCGACGCGGGCGAAACCCACGTCGGCGAGGTCGGCGGCAACACCACCATCGTCCGCCTCAACCCAACCGTCACCGCCGGGGCCTATTCCGCCAACGATGTCGTCGGCGGCGAATTGACCCTGACCAACGCCATGCGCGTTTCCGGCGGCTCGGGCGTGTTGCACGCGATCACCGTGCATGACGCGGCGGCGCAAAACGTGGCCCTGGACATCTACGTTTTCGACTCCGCGCCCGCCGCCAACCTGGCCGACAACGCGGCTTGGGCCTGGACCGCCGGGGATGAGGACAAATTCCTCGGCTTGGTGCGCGTCGCGGCCAGCGATTATGTCAGCGCGGCCGGCGACGGCTTCGTCACGCTGCGCAATCTCGGCTTGCCGGTCAAAGCCAACGGCAGCGCCAATCTGTACTGCTACATCGTCACCACGGGCACGCCCACCTACGCGGCGACGACCGATCTGACGCTCAGCTTCGGGTTCTTGCGGGATTAGCGCGATGCCGGTGTTGGCCACCCCGCTGGGACGGGCAATGCTGGGCGAGCGCGCGGGCCGGACGACGATCGATCCGGCCACGTTGACGCTGCTCTTTGACTACAACGCGGCCGATCTGGCGCTCTCGGAGGGCAACGCGGTCGCCTCCTGGCCGGACAGCAGCGGCAACGCCTTCGACCTGGCCCAGGCCACCGGAACCAAGCAACCGACCTACCGCGCCGACGCTATCAACGGCGTGCCCGGCGTCGAATTCGACGGCGGCGACGTGCTCACCGGAACGGTCAATTACGGCGGCGTGCAAGGAGCGACCCTGTTCGCGGTAGTCAAATCCGGCGACTCACAGGACATGGTCGCGGAATTCAACACGGTCGGCAATCCCGGCTGGTTTTTTTATCACAACGCCGGCGCGTTTGATTTGAAAGTCACCGTCACCGGCGGAGCCTCGGAGCGCACGGCCACCACCGACGACACCACCCATTTTTGGATCGTGGAATTCGTTTGGGACGGCACGCTGGCCGGCAACGAACTGATCGTGGCCAGCAACGGCAACGCGGCCGGGTCATTCGTCATCAACGACAACACCAGCAACACGCTCGGCAGCGCCACCCTCCATGTCGGCGGTCGGGGCACGGTCCCCGACCTGCCCATGACCGGCGTGCTCGTGCGCTTGCTCGGGGCCGCCGAGGCGTGGACCCCGGCGCGCCGCGAGGGCGTGCGGTATTGGCTGGCCGATTGGGTCGATCTGGCCGTCCTCTAGGCAATGCCGCCAGGGATTCGGCCACCAGGGCGGCGTATCGGCGTCGGCGAGCCAGCAATCGGGGTCAACGGATCGGTCCATCGCGGCCTCCGAGGGGAATGAATGGCAACGGCAACGACCGCGCAACAGAGTCGCACCCGCGCCCAACTGCGTCAAGCCGTGGGCGAATTGTTGGGCGATCTGATCCAGATCACCGCCACGGCCAACGGCACGACCACGACCACGATTGACACCCTCAACGTCGGCAGCGCCGAGGACCACTTCAACGGCCGCTACCTGATGGCCACCAGCGGGGCCAACGCCGGCGAGGTCAAGCGCATCACCGCCACCGCCACCAGCACCGGCACGCTGACCCACGGCGCGTTCAGCACCGCCACCGCCGCCGGCGATACGTTCGATGTCACCAACGCCCGCGGCCGGGGCTTCCGGCCCGACGAATACCACGCGGCCATCAACGAACTGATCGTCGAAGCCTGGCCCGCCTTCGCCATCCATGTCGAGGACGGCGCCGGCACGTTCGACGCGGACACCGAGGACATCACCGTCGACGCCGCGCTGGCGGCGGTCTACGAGGTGGAGTGGACCGACAGCCAGGGCACGGAACACCGCATTCGCGGCAGCAACGCCAGCCAACGCGACGGTTGGATCGCCGACCCGGCCAACGGCAAAATCAAAATCGTCGGCTCAGCCAAACTGGAACCGGACGGCAACACCGTCACCCTCAAGGGCTACGGCCGCCAGGACACGCTCAGCGCCGAGGCGGACACCTGCCTGATCCCCGCCGCCTGGCTCGTGCCCGCGGCGGCGCTGCGCCTCGCCACGCGCGGCTTGACCCGCGATCCCGACCGCTACGGCCCGTTGCTCGGCGTGTTGCAGCGCCGCGTGGACCAGCACTTCCCGCTGATCGCGACCACGCGGGCGCCGGGCTGGAAATCGGTGCGGAGCGCCTAAGATGGTCGCCTTGCCGAACAACGACGAGGTGATCCTGGACGGGTGGCGGTTCAAGCTGCTCGATCCGGCGCCCGGTCTGAGCGTGCTCAACCTGGCCACCTTCGACCAGAAGGTGATCTTCGGCGACTACACGCGCGACTCGCACCGCCTGCTGTCACAGTGGGTGCTCTCCGACCTCTCCGGCGGGCACGGCATCAGCGAACGCCGCGAGGGCACGGACAACAACCGCTACCGCTTCGGCACCCTCTACACTCGGCACCCGCACCAAATCAGCCTCCCGCGACGGGCCAGCGGGGGCGGCGAGGTTGAGATTAGCTACCCCCTAGGGGACCTGATCGTCTCGGGAACCGTGGAATTTTTTTCCGCGCGGGACACGGAAATCTATCAGTTCAACGGCTCAACAATGGTCAATACTACCCATACGCTCGCGTCGCCGCCGGTCAACAAGTCGGTGGCGTTCAAAGGCACGGGGACCTACCGACTCTATATCCCGCTGGGGGCCAATGGCTATGCCACGTACGACAACAGCGGCAACGCGGTCGTCACCGCCAGTCCGACCGTGCAAGCGTTCTGCGTCTGGGACAACAAACTGATCGCCCTGTCCACCACGGGCCAACTGTATTCGTCACTGGACGGCAGCACCTTCACCAGCTACGGCGATGAGGGCAAGCTCGACGAAGCCTGGACGCCGCGCCACCTGAAGGTCTTTTACGATCGCTCCGGCAACCCGGCCATCTGCCTGATCACCGACCGCGATGTCTGGTTTTTCGACCCAGCCGGGCCGACGCTCTACCGCGCCTCATTGCAGTTCCCGCCCGGACCCAGCCAGGGACTCGGGGCGGCGGTGTGGCGCGACGAACTCTATGTCAGCGTCGGCATGGGCGTGCATCGCTTCAACGGATCCTCCGTGAGCGCCATCGGCCTGGACCGCGACGATGGATTGCCCATCGAACAGCGCGGCTATATCGTCGATTTGCAAGAGGAATACAACGGCCTCTACGCGCTGATTCTCGGCAAGGACACCGGCGCCGGCCAACGTTACGGCGGCGTCCACGTCTTGACCGGCTTCGGCTGGCATCCCGAGTGGATCACCGGCTACGCCGAATTCACCGCCGCGGCCAGCGGCGACGCCACGACCTGGCTCACCGTGAGCGCCGCGCGCGGCACGTACCGACTCTACTGGGGATTCGGCGGGCTCTACGCGCTCGACCTTCCGGTCGAATTCACCAATCCGCGCGCCCTGGTGGCGGACAGCATCGGCAATTTTGCCATTGAGGAAACCCATTTCCTCGAAACCGGGTGGTTCAACGCCGACCTGCGCGGCGTGCGCAAGATCGCCAACGCGGTGCATTTGACCATGCAAGGCGACATGACCAATGTCACCTTCACGGTCAAATACCGGATCGACCACGCCACCGCCTGGACCACCCTGGGCACGGTCACGGCCACCGGCCAAACCCACCTGCCCTTCGGCACGGCCGATGCGGACGGGGTGTATCCCGGTCTGACCTTCGAGTCGATCGAGCTCCGGTTGGAGATCATCAAAAGCGCGGGCGTGACCACCAGCCCGATCATCGAACACGTCGTGCTCAGCTTCCTCAAAGTGCAGGAGTCGATCAATTCCTGGACGGCGGTGTTCGATCTACGCGAACCGTACCAGGGCAAAAGCCCGGCCGAACTGCGCGACAAACTGGACGATCTGATCAGCGCGGGCACGTTCGTTAACCTCAGCCTGCGCGGGCCGGACGGCAACGCCGCCGCGTACCGGGTGCGCGTGGCCCAATTCGCGGCCAACGATCAGACCGGACAAGACCCCGCCAGCACCGCGCGGGTCAACCTGATCGAGATTCCGCTGGCGCTGGGAGCCGGCGCATGAGCATCCCTGGACTGCCCTCGATCCTGAACGCGCCGGCCAAGCCGCGGACCGCCCTGGTCAAGCTGCCGCGCGGGCCGCGCCTGTTCAACCAGCCGACCGAACTTGCCACCGGGCCGGGCGATCCCCCGCCCGGCTTTTTGGGCAATCGCAATTCCAAACTGGAATGGATCCCCTATTGGGCGCTGGCCACGATTTTTGGCGAACCGATTGACCCCCGCCAACCGCCCTTCGTCGGCGCGCCGCCGCGATGGGTCTACCAGAGCCCGATCGGCGGCTTCGACCGCTACGCCATCATTGACTTCGTGGTCTACGACCCCCCGCCGGGCAGCCGGCGCGGTCCCGTGGCCATCCGCATCGTCACCGAGCACTTCCATATCTTCGCCGACAACCGCCAGATGGCCTACGACGCCATCCAGCGGGAGCGCGCGGAAACCGGCTACGACCTGGTGGACGTGCTCGACATCGATCTCCTGCGAAGCCGCGACGGGCAGAGCGCCATCCTGGCCATGAAACGCGCCCTGGCCATGATCGAACCGCTCAACCCCATCGTCGCGGGCACGGCGGTGCGACCATCACGGATGGGCCTCTATGGATAAAACCAGCGCCCAGGGCAAATACATCCGGCTCGGCGCGCGCGACGTGCTGCCGACCGCCGGGGTGGACAACAAGGACCAATTGACCATCCTGCGCGGATCAGCCACCGGGCCGGACAAACTCTACTTCGGCCACCGCACCGGGGCCGGAACCTACGCCTGGGACGAAATTCAAGCCACCGGCCCCACCGGTCCAACGGGACCCACGGGCGCGACCGGACCCACGGGAGCAACGGGATCGACCGGCGCTGCCGGGGCGACGGGCCCGACCGGCCCGACCGGGGCCACGGGCGCGACCGGCCCGACTGGCGCGGCGGGGCCGACTGGCCCGACCGGGGCAACCGGAGCAACGGGAGCCAATGGCGCGACGGGACCAACGGGACCCACGGGCGCGACCGGGGCCAAGGGAGCAACGGGAGCAACCGGGGCGACGGGCTCTGCCGGGGCGACGGGACCGACCGGCCCGACCGGGGCCACTGGCCCCACGGGACCGACCGGGGCGAGCGCGACGCTGATCATCCAGCGCAACGACGTGACCGTGGACGGGGCGGCGACGACGATCGATTTTTCGACCAAGTTTTTAGTCACGTCCTCCCCCGCCGGCGAGGGCAACGTCGATATCGACGACCTCTACGTGCTCAACACCGGCGACACCATCAACGGCGCCCTGACCGTCACCGGCAACACGACCCTGGGCGACGCGGACAGCGACGAAACCACGGTCAAAGGCCATCTGCGCTTCGATGGCACGGCCCCCAGCGTGGGCGCGCTGACCGCCGCCGGCACGGGCGCCAGCGCCACCATTGCCGGCACGGACAACGCCTTCCGGGTCACGCTCACCACCGGAACCAGCGCCGGCACGGGCAACCTGTTCGAGGTGATGTTCGCCGACGCCATGACCAGCAGCGAGTACATGGTGACGTGGGGCGCGTTCGACGCCGACGCGGCGGCGGCGGCGGCCAGTCTCTACGTTTCCGCGCGCACGACCACCACGATCACCTTTTCGGCGCGGGCGGCGCTGCCCGACTCGACCAGTCACCTTTGGATGTTCCACGTGTTTGAAGGAGTCTAACGATGGCCCTGGTTCCGAAAACCCCCGATCACACCCGATCGGTGTTGACCAGTCTGGTGGCGATGCTGCTGGTGCTGGCGTTTGTCACCGTGGGGTTGGAAGCGGTGCACAGCGAAAACACCACCGAACTGGTGGCGGTGATCGTTGGGGTGATGGCAACGCAAATCGTGCCGCAGTTGAAAACGCTGGCCTCAACGAAACGGGTTGAGCAGGCGATGAACGGCGGGTTGGACGACCGGATCGAACGCGCGGTGCGCCGCTGCATGGAGCGGGAACGGACGACGCTGGCGGCGATGATCCGGGAGGAAATCGCCCGACATGGCTGCTGGATGCCCGGCGCGGCGATTGACGACGACGCGGGGGCGGGGTAGGATACAGGCAATTCCCGCCTAGGCGTTCGTGTTTGGAGGTTGTATGCTCAAAATCCACGCGGGTTGGTGGACCTACTTCGGCGTGCCGATGCCGCCCCCGCCGGTCGCCTTTGTGATTGGTCGGCCGCCCTGGCGCCCGGAGCCTGAACCGCCGAGTTTGGTCGCCGCGTTGGATCGCGCGCTGGCGCGGCAGGCCGCGTGAGCGTCGCCCGCGCGATGCTGATCGCGCTCCTCTGCTTGGTCGCGCTGGCGCTGGTGGTGGAAGCACGGCGGACGCTGCCGCCGGCGGTGATCGTGCGCGAGCGGCCAACCACCCCGCCGGAGCCGCCGACCGTGATCGTGGCCGAGATCACCCGCGTGGTCACGGCCACCCCCACCCCGCGGCCGACCATCACCCCGACCCGGCCGCCGACCGCGACCCCGACCGCGACGCCGCACCACGCCACCCGAGGCAAGAGCATCGTTACCAAGTGGCACGATGACCAGGAAGGGATCGACGGATGACCGTCAATCTTGGCGATCTCCTGAAGTTTTGGGAAGAACAGGCGGGCATGGGGAAGGTCGCGATTGAGACGTGCGAACGCCGCCTGGCGGAACTGCGTCAGATGGAAGCGCACGCGGTCGGCCTGATCAACGCGATTCGCACGACGATGGAGGCAACCGAAACCATGCGCCAGATGGAACGGGGGGAGGCATGACGCCGCATACACCGGACCCGCTGGACCCGACGCGATTCGCGGTGCTGCTCGGCGTGGTCGGCATGATTGTGTTCGCGGCGGCGTGGATCGTTCAGGCGCTGGGGTAAGGAGAATCAGACGGATGAAACCGGACATTGGACGGAGCGTGCATTACGTGGCCTATGGGACGCCGGGCGGAGAGTATCCCGCGGGGGCGCATCGCGCGGCGTTCATCACCGAGGTCGCGGACAACGAGCGGGTGGGTTTGTGCGTCCTGAATCCAACCGGTCAGTTTTTCAATCGTGATGTGCCGTACGACCCGACCGCTGCCTGTCCGGGGACCTGGCACTGGCCGGAGTGGGCCGAATAATGATGAACTGGCGCGACGTTGGCAACGTGCCCTACGACCGCTGGCAGCGCGCGATCGCGGCGGTCAACGGCCCGGCTGGCCTGCAAAGCCCGGCCGCCTACGACGCGGCGTTGCCGCACACGGCGCTCTGTCTCGCCATGCTCCGCGTCGAAAGCCAGTACGGGACCGCGTTTTTTCGCAACCGGCCCCAAAACCGCAACCCGCTCAATCTGCGGCCGCCGGACGGCGACGGCTACCTGGCGTTCGCCAGTTGGGTCGCTGGCGTGCATGCCTGGCGCAATCGCCTCACGTCGGCCACGTACAAGGGCGGCATTTACGCGCGCACGGTGACGTTGGACGACCTGGTGGCCGTCTACGCGCCGAAAAGCGACGACAACGACCCGGTCGCCTACGCGGACATGATTCGCGACTTGTGGCGGTCCTGGGGAGTCCTGGAAAGGAGCGCGGAGATGATTGACGCGCCGTTGTTGGTCTCGCTGATTCCGGGGTTCAATCGCAACCGACCGGGCGCGAAGCTGAACACCAACGATGCGCGCTGGACCATCGTCCAGCACACGACCGGCAACACGAACCCCAACGCCGGGGCGCTGATGCACCGCGATTTTGTGCACGCGGGCGGCGGACCGGATCGCGTCAGTTTCCATTTCGTGGTCGATGACAGGTGGATCGTCCAGTTGCTGCCGGTGGACGAAATCGGCTGGCACGCGGGCGACGGCTGCAACGATCGCGGCGGCGACGTCGGCTGTTTCGATTCCGTGGGCATCGAGTTGTGCGTCAACGCGGGCGCCGACTGGGCGCGGGCCAAGGACCACCTGGCCCGGCTCTACGCCATGCTGGCGGTTGGGGACATGCGCATCGTCGGCATGCGGCCGGGTTGGTTCAGCCTCGACCGCGTGACCACCCACCGGGCGGTCAGCGACGACAACAAATACTGCCCCACCCAACTGCTCAACGAGGGGTCGCTGCCCATCATCATCGCCCAAGCGCGGCAATACGCCGGACTCGTGCCGGAGGCAACCTACGCCAAACCGATCGTCTACCCCTGGCTGGATACGGACGCGGCCAGCGAGGGCAAGAACCGCGTCATCGGCCGCACGCCGGTCTTCTACTTGCCGCAGACCTATGTCGCCATCCGGGAAACCCCGCGCCGGCAGGCCACGGGCGCGAACCAGAAGGTGATCGGACCACCGATCGAGGAGGGCGAACGGTTCGCCGCGGACTACGTTTACCGCTCCGGCGGACGAACGTTTGTGTTGACCCGGTGGGGCACGCGGGTGGAAGCCGCGGCGCTCTTGCCCAAGGTGCAAATCGGGCGGACGGGCACGATTTCCGTGCGCCGAACCAAGGACGGCGATCCCGAGATCGCGCGACGGGGCGCGGCCTAACCGCGCCGGAGGACGACGGATGCCAACGCTTGAGCCACGAAAATGCTTCCTCACGACGGAAACCGATCCGAAACCCTTCGGTCCGAACGGCCAGACGGTCCGTGATCTGGTGGGCGAACACGAGATTAAGGCCCTGTTCAGCAAGACGGGGATGATCATCGTGCTTGACGGGGTTCAGGTGGCGCATCTTGACGCGGACCGGGAGGGCTACTTCCCGCTTGAGGTTGCCCACCTGCTCATGGACGCGGTGGCCGCCACGTCGGAACGGGTGCGGATGATGGGGGCGTGGTGATGAACGACGCCAAGCGGCGCGCCGCGCGCACCGGGTTGCAGTTCATTGTCGCGGGCGGACTAACGGCCATTGTCAACGCCTGGATCGTCGATCTGAGTCAAGCCTGGCAGGTGACGATCACGGGCCTACTGACCGTGGCGGTGAGTTGGGCGCAAAACGAGCTCGAGGAACTGGGCGTGCCGGCGGTCTTGAAAGGAGCGCGTCAATGACCGAACCAATTGAGCGTGTCGTTGTCACGTATGACGACGGCGGGTACTGGCAGGAAGTCGGGCGGCGGCACGGCGAACTGGAACGCTTGCGGCCAGCCGCGCTGGCGGTGTTGACCGAGGCGCTGACGATCAGTACGAAGGTCAGCCAGTCCACGCTCGACGCGGCGCTGTTCGTGCTTGAGCAGACGACGGCCCCCTGGGAAGGGCTCTGGAAATGATCCGTTAGCTCAGGGGAGAGAGCGCCAGCCGGCGAAGCTGGAGGACCAAGGTTCGAATCCTTGACGGATCGCCCTCAAATTCGATAACCACATCCCAAAATCCGCTTCGAAAGAGGAGCGGGCGCGCGGAACCGGCGGCGAACGGGTTCTCGGGAAGCGGTCGGGGACAACCCCGACCGCTTCCGCGTTACCAGAACCAGACGAGCGTCAGACCAGCGGAGAAACCGAGCGCGGCGCACAGCGCGCCGGCGATGAAGCCGAGCTTCCAGGCGAATCGGCGTTCAGCCAAGCACTCAGGACCTTGAGCGACCTCACCATCCTCGTCCTCCAACTCCGCCAGCGCGGCGGTGAGCCCGTCTTGCGCGTCCTCGTAGGTTTGACCGAGCGGATGACAATCCCTGACCTCACCCACGCGCCATTGGTTCCGGCAAGAGTCCCAGCGAGTCCGAGCCGCATCCCACGCCCGCGCCGCCGCGACGATCTGTTCCACCCTGGTCAGTTCGGCATCCAGCCACGCCGCCTTGGCGTCGCGCGACGCTAAGATCGAGCTCGGGCGCGTTTGCATTCGCGCCAGGGCGGTCTCGATATGGCACAAATCCTCGATAGCGCGGCGAAGCGCATCAAGTTTCATGATGATCATCCCTTCCGCACGAGCTCAAACGCGGCGGTAAACGACGGTGGACCAGCAACGTCCAAACTCGTCAGCGCGCTCCGCGCCCTCCGCCATTGGGTATGCGCGACATCGCGCTCCACGTCGCTCAGATCAATCGCCTGATCGTAGTGAATGCGCGCGCGTTCACACGCCGCGAGTCTTTCCCACGCGGCGCGGGCCTCGTCGCGTTCGGCCATCAGTTGCTTGATGATCGGCAGCATCGCATCGGCGATCCGATCGGCGATCGGGTTCGTCATGGTTCTTCCTCCCGCAACAAGCTGACCAATCAACGCGATCCGTTCCTCGGGCGTCAACACGACCACCTCATGGGGTTTCGCCGACGCCGTTGCAGAGTGGGCATTGCATCGTCATCGGTTAGTCTCCTTCACGCTTACGCACGGCGGGCACATCCACCCGACGCCGCTCATCCCAGCGGCCCAGTTCATAGCAAGCCGCCCCTTTCGCCCCAGGACCGGCAATGCCGAGGTTGCGATAGATCAGTTTAAGTCCGTTTTTGACGGTGCTATAACTTCGGAACAAAAAGAATGCGGCATCGCGCGTGTTTTCTTGGCAAACCGCCCGCAGTACCTCTTGTTGATGACTGGTCAAATAATTAATACGGTCTCCGGGCTGATCGACCTTAACGACCCGAGAAAACGGAGTCTTATGCATCGTCATCGGTCAGTCCCCAGACCGATCGAAGAGACACGAGTTCGTTCATGTGCTTCCTGTTCTCCCTGTCGTTCGATTAGCGACCGCACCGACCGCGCGATGTCCCGCATCGCCGCCTGGTGAGACGGCGGCGCTTCCTCCCACGTCAACGATCGATACGACGCCGGACGATTGACCACGGGCGCCGGGAACGCCTGCTTGCGCCAAACCACCGCCGTCGCCTCGTAGATCAGCCGGGCCACTCCATCGTCCGCTCCTGGAACAGGAGCCGCGGCCAACAACGTCAGCAGCACCTCAGCCT
>QZKR01000134.1 GCA_003598065.1 Myxococcales bacterium
GTGCCCGTTTGCAGCGTCATGGCCCGCGGACTTCCTGAACGCGTGACGAAACGGCTGAATTATCCGATCCGCCGAACGAAGTGCAACACGAAGAGTTGACGTCAGCCGATCATCCACCGCCGCGTCTTGACTCAGCCGCTTTGCATGGTAGTATTACCATAAAGACATGAAAGGCTTGAACAAAAATCAATACCAGGCCCGGGCGAAGGTCTCAATTGCCCCCGCGGCACTCCCCGCCGCGCCGCCCGTGCACGGGGGCTCGGCCTCGTGATCCTGGCCTACGGTGTCGATGCCACCGCGACTATTGAGGTTTGAACGATCCGCTAAAGGCGAAGAATGCCCCAGAACCCCTTTTCCGCTGGATTGCACGGGTTTGTGGTCTTAAACCCGCGATTCGAAGTTCAATAATACGCTTGGCCCGGTGTCGACTTCCGGCGCACAATCGGCCCGCACGCCCATGTCCGCCCCTTGGTTGCGCTTGGCCCGCTGAGTAGGATGGGCGCGCGGAGGATGGTAGACCGCTTGAAAAGACGAGGCAGGATGAGTTCTAAGCTGCGACGAGCCGCTAAGCGACACCCGGCACGAGATCGAGCGCCGAGCGAGGAGCACGCGACTCCACAGCCGACGTGCATGCCCGACTCGGCACGACCCTGCATGAATCTACTGCCCGTGCATCCTGGGCAACGGTACTGCATGCTGTTTCAACAGAGTCTCGCCAGCATTTACACCACCACCGCAGAGGGTCGGATTCTCGACTGCAACGAGGCAATGGTCAGGATGTTGGGGTACGAGGCGCGTGGCGATCTAATGTCCCGAAAAGCGTCCGATCTCTACGTTTCGACGAGAGACCGACGCGATTTTCTTCGGCGGCTGCGGAGGGACGGAAAGCTGGTGAACGCCGAATGCCGGCTCAAGCGCAAGAACGGCTCCGTGATCCATGTACTTGAGAACGTGAACCTGTTGCCGGATGAAACCGGTAAACTGGGCATCATCCACGGGAATATGGTGGACATCAGCGATAGGAAGCACGCTGAGAACGTCTTGCTTGAAAGCGAGAAGGCACATCGACTCTTGGCCGGCGAGTTACGAAGGCTGGCCGACCGACAGGAAGCGGTACGCGAGGGCGAACGAACGCGTATCGCTCGCGAGCTCCACGACGAGTTCGGGCAGGCACTGACGGCGTTGAACATGGACCTTCATTGGCTTTCCGGGCGCGTGCAGGACGGCCAGGCCGAAGTAGATGCGCGCATCACAGCCATGACGCAACTTGTGGGAAAAACCGCAGAAACCCTTCACCAAATCTGTGCGGACCTCCGGCCGACAGTCCTAGATGACTTTGGGCTGGTCGCGGCAATAGAGTGGCAGGTGGAGGAGTTTCGGCGTCGAACTGGCATTCGTTGCGATGCCCGGCTTCCTCGAAAGGTTAGGTGCCCTCTTCCCAAGGAACAGGCCACAGCGGTGTTTCGCATCTTTCAAGAGAGCCTGACCAATGTTGCTCGACATGCGCACGCATCCGAGGTCAAAGTAGCGCTGACGATTCGGGAAGGCCTTGTCACCTTGGCCGTGTCTGACAACGGCCGGGGCATCAGCCCGCGACGGT
Source organism: Myxococcales bacterium (assembly GCA_003598065.1). Lineage (GTDB taxonomy): Bacteria > Myxococcota_A > SURF-8 > SURF-8 > SURF-8 > SURF-8. Next base: position 1,601 of record QZKR01000134.1, read on the forward strand.
TGGCAGACGCCCACTCTTTGGGTCTTTTGGGGATGCGCGAACGGGCGCTTGCCTGGGGTGGGGCAATCGACGTCAGCGGATCGGACAAGAAAGGGACGACCGTGACACTTCGTTTGCCGGTTGGCCCCGGGGCAAAGGAGTGTCAGTCGTGATCCGCGTCTTAATCGCCGACGACCACGCGATCGTTCGCGAGGGGATCAAGCGCACGTTCGCCGATACGCAAGACATTCGAGTGGTCGGAGAGGCCTCCAACGGGACGGAACTGATGGCGCTGATCGGTAGCTGCCCGGCTGACGTACTGGTGCTCGATTTGGCAATGCCGGGCGTCCCGGGGCTCGAAGTATTGAACGACGTGCGTCGCCGAATGCCGAACGTACCGGTTCTGGTGCTGAGCATGCATCCGGCCGAAGAGTATGCAGTGCGGGCGATCCAAGTTGGGGCCTCAGGCTACATCAACAAAGCCAGCCCACCGTCAGAGCTGGGGGCTGCGGTGCGCGCGGTGGCTGCTGGTCGCCGTTACATCAATCCTGAAGTTGCTGAAAGCCTGGCAACTCACGTCGACATCACGTCGAAGCGTCGTCCTCATGAAATCCTCTCGAACCGCGAGTACGAGGTGATGTGTCTTATCGCCCAGGGCAGGAGCGTGAGTGACATCGCTGAATCTCTCGGCTTAAGCGTCAAGACCGTCAGCACCTATCGTAGCCGCGTTCTGGACAAACTTGAACTTCGCCACAACGCCGACATCATTCGCTACGCCTTGCGTGACGGCTTGGTGGATTAGACACCCCGGCGTTTATCCGATTCCGTCCTATAAGCAATTCCATTTGTCCTACATTGCCGGCCGCAAAGTCCTACGGCGGATTGCGACGTGCGCCGATTGCCGCGGCGCAGTCGTACGCGGAAAATGACCTCGGAGGCGCCAGGAACATGACTTGCTGGCGAAACTGCCCGGCGGGTCGCTTGCCACTGAGGTTGCCCCGAGGGACATCGTTGGGACGACGACTGAAAACCGGCACGCGGAACGGAGGCACATCGCCGATTCATGGGGAACCACAGGATTAGACTGAGAACGCTCGAGATTGTCGGCAACTGGAGGACATGAACATGTACCGCGAAATCGTCTTCGGATGGGTCGGCTTCTTTGCCTTGTCGTCCGTCAACGGAACTGCGCGTGGACAAGACTTGTCGTCGATCGAACAACTGGGGAAGATGCTATTCTTCGATGACGCCCTGTCAACGCCGCCGGGACAATTCTGTGCCGCCTGCCACGCCCCGGAGGCCGGGTTCACCGGGCCGACGTCAGCGATCAACGCACGCGGGTCGGTCTATCCGGGAGCCGTTCACACCCGATTCGGCAACCGGAAGCCGCCCACCGCAGCGTACGGCGGATCGAGCCCTGTACTTTTCTATGATGAAGATGAGGAGGTGTGGATTGGCGGAATGTTCTGGGATGGACGCGCCACCGGCTGGACACTGGATGACCCGCTCGCCGAACAAGCCCTGGGGCCGTTTCTGAACTCGCTGGAGCAGAACAATCCGAACGCCTTTAAGGTGTGCAAACGCGTGGCAAAGTCACCGTATGCGGGGCTTTTTGAGGAAGTCTGGGGACCTGGATCGCTCGACTGCCTCAACGATCTTGAGGGAACGTACGATCGCATTGGCCTGTCGATCTCGGCCTATGAGCAGTCTTCCGAGGTGAGTCCCTTCACATCGAAGTATGACTACTTCTTGGCTGGAATGCTCGAGCTCACCGAGCAAGAAGCACTGGGCCTCGAGCTTTTCGAGAGTGAGGACAAAGGCAACTGCGCGGCGTGTCATCCGAGCCAACCCGGCCCCGACGGCGAGCCGCCGCTGTTTACAGATTTCACGTATGACAACCTTGGCGTACCCAAGAATCCAGAAAACCCGTTCTACGACGCCCCGAGGAAATGGAACCCGGCAGGCGCCGATTGGGTGGACCTGGGCCTCGGCGCGTTCCTGGCTCGGACGGAGTATGCCGACATGGCCGAGGAGAATCATGGTAAGCAGAAAGTCCCAACCTTGCGCAACGTCGATCTGCGGCCGCACGAAGGGTTTGTCAAGGCCTATGGGCACAACGGTTTCTTCAAGAGTCTCGAAGAGATTGTGCATTTCTATAACACGCGGGACGTCGAAGATTGGCCGGCGCCGGAGGTGCCGGAGAATGTCAATACCGACGAGTTGGGTGATTTGGGCCTGACGCCCGAAGAGGAGGAGGCTATCGTGGCGTTTCTTAAGACCCTCTCGGACGGTTTTATTCTGCCATGATCGAAAGATCCGGGCCGAAGCCCTTTTGGAACGGGACTGTTTTCTCAATTAGCGATAGAAGTTGTCCTAGACTGGGTAGCCCGAAAGCAAGACAGACGGAGCGAATAACAGAAGGGGTTGAAAAATCTGAAGATTGTGTGTGGCCACTTCACCTGGAGCGGGCGCGATCATGTTGCCTGCCAGAAAAGGAGTTGCGAGATGTGTCCTGAAATGCACGGGAGGGGTCGGTTTGTTACTTTGGGTTCAATTCTACTGGCCGTGATTGTGGCGTTTGGCGCTGCCAAAGCGCTGGCCCGGCCCAATATTCGCGACGCCTTCTTTACGGTTTACCCCGATGCCGTTGGCACGGCGATTGAGACGGTCCCTAGTCAGCTGAATCACTGCGGGGTGTGTCATTACGAGTTTACAGGCGGCGGACTGCGCAATCCCTATGGCGTGCGCCTTGGGGAGGTACTTGGCAACTTTCCGAACAATCCCAATGGGCGCAGACAGGCCGTTCTGTCCATCGAATACCAAGACCCCGACGGCGACGGCTTCAGCACGATGATTGAGGTCACCGACACTACCACGTTTGGGAACACGCCCACGTTCCCCGGGCTGACGCCGGCCAACGTGGGAAACGTCGCAAGCGTCACCCTAACGGAAATCCAGGGACACCTGGTGCCGATCACTGGAGGCGATACAACACCTCCGGATGTCGCCGTCATCGCGCCGAATGGTGGCGAAACGCTTGTGGCGAACTCCGCAACGCTGGTTCAGTGGTTCGCGACCGACCCGAGCGGTGTGGCCGCAATTGCCATCTATCTTTCCGATGACAACGGACTCACGTTTAAACCGATTGCCCTCGGGCTATCCAACACCGGCAGCCATACCTGGTTCCCGGCCAACCGTCCGACGACGCTGGCCATCATCCGAGTCGTGGCCACCGACAACGCCTTCAATCAAGGCCAGGACGACAGCAATAGCGTGTTTGCGATCGAGTCCCCGCCGGGCGGCATTGTCCCCACGACACTAAGGGACTTTGACCAGCCTGGCAGCCAGCCGTTTGAGGCCGGAATCTTGAATCCTCCCGAGGCGTGCGCGGTATGTCACGGCAACTACGACACCACTGTGGAGCCGTACTTCAACTGGCAGGGCAGCATGACGTCGCAGGCTTCGCGTGACGTACTCTTCATGGCCAACATGGTCATCGCAAACCAGGACGCGCCGGACTCGGGCGACCTGTGCTTGCGCTGTCATCTTCCGCGCGGTTGGCTGCAGGGCCGTTCCGTACCCACTGATGGCAGCCAGATGCTCTCCACGGATAAGAGCGGAGTCTCGTGCGACTTCTGCCACCGCTTGGTCGACCCGATCTACGATCCGTCCGAGAACCCGCCGGAGGATGCAGCAATTCTGGCCGCCCTCAGTTTTCCCGCGAGCAATTTTGACAACGGCATGGCCACGATCGATCCGACCGGGGCGCGGCGAGGACCATTTCTGAACGCATCGACCGGCCACCCGGTCTTGGTATCACCCTTCCACCGTGAGGCCGCATTGTGTGGCACGTGCCATGACGTGAGCAATCCGGCGTTCGAGAAGGACGGGAGCGGCAACTACGTTCCTAATACCTTCGACGCCCCTGCCACGGACTTCTCTGCTCATACGCTTGTCCCCGTCGAACGAACCTACAGCGAGTGGTTCTACAGTGGGTACAACACGCCCGGCGGCGTTTTTGCCCCGGAGTTCGGCGGAAACCTCGACTTCGTATCGACGTGTCAGGACTGCCACATGCGTGACGTGACCGGTGAGGGATGTAACTTCGGTACGCCTCCGACGCGAGACGATTTGCCGTTACACGACATCACCGGCGGCAGCACGTGGCTTCCAGGGTTGCTGGGCACGCTCTTCCCCACTGAGGTCAACGAGACCGCGCTCCAGGCTGGAATCGCCCGAGCTCGCTACATGCTTCAGAACGCAGCGGATCTGGCCGTGGTCCAGGAAGACACACAACTGAAGGTAACCATCACCAATAACAGCGGCCATAAGCTCCCGACGGGTTATCCGGAAGGTCGGCGGATGTGGATCAACGTCAGATTCTATGACGCGGAAATGGCCTTGGTCTCCGAGTCCGGCGCGTATGACCCGAACACTGGAGTTCTTTCGCACGACGCAGAATCCAAGATCTACGACATCGAGCCCGGCCTCGACGAAGTTACGGCCCCGCTCGTGGGTGTCGATCCAGGCCCGTCGTTCCACTTTGTGTTGAACAACAAGATCTTCAAAGATAATCGGATCCCGCCGCGAGGATTCACCAACTCGACGTACGCTGATTTCGGCGGCGCGCCCGTCGCATATAGCTATTCCGACGGGCAATACTGGGACGATACGTTCTACGCTGTACCGCCTGGGGCTACGTCGGTCGAAGTGACACTCTACTATCAAAGCACCAGCAAGGAGTTTATCGAGTTCCTTCGCGACGAGAACATAACCAACACGAAGGGCCAGGAAATCTACGATCTCTGGAACGACAACGAGAAGTGCCCGCCGGAGGTTATGCAGACAACTACGATTGCGCTTGCCCAATGTTTCGCCGATGCGGATTGCGACGACGGTCAGTACTGCAACGGGTCCGAGACATGCGACATCAACGGCCAGTGTCAGCCTGGGACACCGTTCGACTGTGACGATGGAGTTGATTGCACGGTCGATTCATGCAACGAGACCACCGATACGTGTGACAACGTCCCGGATGACGGATTCTGCGACGACGGGTTGTATTGCACTGGATCCGAAACCTGTGATACCTTGCTCGGCTGTCAGGCGAGTACACCGGTAGTTTGCGATGATGGTGTGAGCTGCACGGTGGACAGCTGCAATGAAGTCACGGACGTGTGCGATTACGTCCCGGACAACGGTCTGTGTGACAACGGGCTCTATTGCGACGGGGTCGAGACGTGTGACCCGCTGTTGGGATGCCAGGCCAGCACACCGGTGATCTGCGACGACGGCGTGGAGTGCACGGTGGACAGCTGTAATGAAGCCACCGATACGTGTGACTTTGTTCCAGACGACGGTTTCTGCGACGACGGATTGTATTGCAACGGTGCAGAATTCTGCGACACCCTGCTCGACTGCCAAGCGGGGACCAACCCGTGTTCCAATACTACTTGCGACGAAGCGAGCGATCGTTGCACGGATTGTCTGACGGATGCGGACTGCGACGACGGGGCCTACTGCAATGGCAGCGAGACCTGCGATACGGGTAATGGTATATGCCAGCCCGGTACATCCATCGACTGTAACGACGGTATCGATTGCACTGCTGACTCCTGCAACGAGGCAACCGACGCCTGCAATCATGACCCCAACGACACGTTCTGTGAAAACGGACTTTATTGCGATGGAGCCGAAACCTGCGACGCCTTGCTCGGCTGTCAGGCGGGCACAACCGTGGACTGCAACGACGGAGTAGCTTGCACGGTGGATTCCTGCAACGAGACCGCCGACACCTGCGACCACCTGCCCGACGACACATCTTGCGACGACGGGTTGTATTGCAACGGAACCGAAACCTGCGATCCGCTGCTGGACTGCCTACCAGGTGAGGGCCCCTGTCCCGGACAAGAGTGCGACGAGATCAATGATACCTGTATCGGTTGCAGTACAGACGACGAATGTGACGACGCCGATGTGTGTACTGCGGACACATGCGGCGCCGGAGCCTGCGCATTCAATCCCAAAACGTACGGCGACATCGACGGCAACGGTTTCATCACCTTGGCCGACCTGTTCTGCGTTCTTGACGGCTTCTCGGGGGACTTTTCTCGCTGCTCATTCGAGCAGGACGACATCCACGGCTCATGCGGCCCGGGCATGTCCAACTGCTGCCCCAACGGCGTCATCAGCCTCGGCGACCTGTTTGCCGTGCTCGACGCCTTCGGAGGAAACGCCGCCTGCTGCAAACCGCCCGCGCCGCCGGCAGTCCGAGCCGTCCGCGAGTTGTCCGCGCGTGGCGCGGCGAACACCGACGACACTCGCACCGTGCGGACCAGCGCCGATCTGACCTTCGAGGCCGATCGCCTGGACCTGTCGCCGGGCGAATCGACGGCCATTGATCTCTATCTCAGCGGCACGGGTCATCTGCGTGGCTACGAGTTCGCCGTCAGCGTCTCCGGCGGTGAGCAGGGCGCGCTCCTCGTCGAATCCGTGGAAGTTGACACCTCGCGACGGGACCACGTGTTCATGGGCCACGAGATGCTCGACGCCGCCGACACTGAGGGCCATCGTGCCTTGGCCGCGGTGACGTATGATCCCGTCCGCTTCCGATCGCGGGCCTATCTGGGCAGCATCGTTGTGTGGGCCACGGAAGATGCCAGAGGCGAGTTTATGATCAAGCTTGACGGCCAGCGCTCCAGTTTTCTTGTTGACACCGAAGAGGTTGTTCCCTTGCGCTTGCCGTCGGGGCTGAAGATCACCATTCGGTAGGCGATTGTGGGCGGCCGTGTTGTCCTTGTGCACGGCCGAAGTCCGTGCAGGTGGTCCGTCGCAGCAAATGTGCTTGATTCTCTCGTTCGCCACGGCGCTCCTACCGGAGCCGGACTGCGGCGGTATCTCGGCCGCGTTGGAGCTGGCGCGGACGAGGAAGTAAAGGGGAAACTGAAGGTCTTTTGACCTTGGGCTCCGTTGACGGCGGAGGCGGCGTCTGGGTAACATGGCCGTAGTAGGGTCGGATTTCGTACCATCTCAACTTGTGTCTGCAAAAAAAGGAGAACGCTGTGAAACGTGCGCACGGTACTGCTGTAGCGTTGGCGGCACTCGCGGTCGCGTCCGCGGGGGTCCAGGCCACCACGGTCAAGCGGATGAGCTTGCCCGACATGGCCAAATATTCCAAGTGGGTAGTCGAGGGGACGGTGGTGGCCAACCAAGTCGTTTACGAGCAGGGCGCGGACGGACCGCTCAACATACGCACGATCACCACCATCCAGGTGGCTCGTTCGTTCAAGGGCGACGCTCCGAAAACGCTTTCGGTGACCGGTTGGGGAGGCGTGGTGGGCGAAATCAGCCACAACTGGCCGGGGGTCCCTCGATTCAAGGAGGGCGAGAACGCCATTCTGTTCTTGTATGAGGATCCGCGCGGTGAGTTGCAGGTCACCGGCCTCGAGCAGGGCCGTATGACCATTCAAGATCGCCCGGGGCTTGGCAAGGTGGTCAGCCAGTCGTTGGAGGGCCTGAATTTCGAGGGCGACTCGCGCAGCATTCACGCGCCCGGTCCTCGGTCGCTGGATAGCGTGCTCAAGGAGATCAAGGACGTGGTCGCGGCCCAGCCCGCCGATGCGGAGGAGAACAACTAATGCAACGGGCAATAAAAGTCGGGACCTTGGCGGTCATGCTATCGACGATGGCCTTCGTGGCCACGGTTTATCCCTACGGGCAGTTCATGGGCAACGTCAGCGGTGTGGTGGTGGACGAGGAGTGGAACCTCAATCAGGCCTTGTCCAACCGTACGCCGGGCGACGGGCGGACGGTCATCGTTCACTTCGCCTCGGGTACGGCCTCGGATCGCCAGGTGGCGATTCGGGCGGCCAACGACACGTGGGAATCGATCACCGCAGTCAGTTTTGCGGATAATCAGGCGTTCCAGCCATCCGGGGCCTACAACATCGGGGATGGATACAACACGCACTCGTTTGCGGTGACGTTGGGTGGTGGGGGAGTGCTGGCGTTCACTCCAAGCGTAACCAACACGAGCACGGGGCAGATTCTGGAATCGGACGTGTACTACAACAAGGTCACCAAGTGGGACACGTCGGGCAACCCGTCGGGACCCAAGGTGGACGTGCAGTCGGTAGCGTATCACGAGATCGGGCATCAGGTCGGGCTGTCGCACTCGGGAGTGAGCGACGCCACCATGTTCCCGTACATCCAGGCGGGGATTGCGTCCCGCTCGCCAGAGCCGGATGACAACATCTCACCGGTGCTGGTCTATGGTCGCGACGCCGGGGACGTAGCCTTCGCGGCCGGGGGAATCTCCGGTCGGGTGATTGACGGGAACGACCCCAACGACGGCAAACTGTGCGCCTTGGTGTTTGCCTTTTCGGCCGCGGAGGAGCCCATCACCACGTTTGATCAGGCCTACGCCCAGGTTTACAGCGGGAGCATTGTCGGGGCGAGCGTGTCGTCAAACACGACCGGACCCAACAGCGGGTACTACCAGATCGACGGCCTGCCCAACGGCGACTACATGGTGTTTCTGGTGCCGACCGGCGATGGATTGATCGACGCCAATCAGATCAACAATCTGTGCGTTTCGGACGCCGAGGCCGATTTCCCCCGAGAGTTTTGGAATGGGGCTGGTGAGTCCAACAACGAGGCGGACACCTTCGCCCGCGTGGCCGTGACCGTGTCGGGCGGACAGATCACCACGGGGATTGACTTCCTTACCGAAACGGGCACCGGTGGCTGCACGACCGATCCGGAGTGCGACGATGGCGTCGCCTGCACCGACGATGCGTGCGTCGGTGGGAGTTGTCAGAACACGCCGAACGATGCGAACTGCCCGGACGACGGGTTGTTCTGCAACGGCACGGAGTTCTGCAGCTCGACGTCGGGGTGTTCTTCGACGGGTGATCCTTGTCCGGGCGGAACGACGTGCAACGAGACGACGGACACGTGCGATACTGGCGGATGCTCGCCTTCCGGGGCGTCGTGCTCGCAGAATTCCGATTGTTGTTCGATGAAGTGCAAGAACGGGACGTGCCGCGGCTAGGCTCGGCGCGTAAGTGAATCTTTTGGGGGCGGATCGGGCGCCGGCGCTTGATCCGCCCCTTTCCTCGCGCGGCGAGATGTGCGTCGCCTGCCAGAGCGAGAGACACGACGGACGACGAAGCGGCGTTCATTTACAAGCAAGGCTCTTGCGATCGAGCATGTTTTGCATGGCTCGTGAATATGCTGGAGAAGGACACGGAATGTCGACGACCTTTCTGGGTTCGGCGCTGTTGAACGCCAAGAGTTGGCTTTCAACACTTTTCATAGGGGTAGGGTGGGGCTCTTCCGTTTGCACGCCGGCGGAGTCATGATCGACCCCAGAACGGGGCAACAATGAGACGGAAGTGGGTCAGAGAATGGGTCAGTCGCCACGTGGCTTTGGTTCAAGATTCTGCACTCATTATCGCACAAGGGACTCGGAACTCCAGCTCCAGACTCAAGAAGGCACTGCCAACCACGTCCAGCCCGGTCTTACCGGCACGACTACCGTATCCGGTCGTCGTCGATTCACGGCGCTGAAGCGTGACCGTCGCATCGGACGTCGCAGGCGTGCCGAAAAACGAGGGGTGCGGTTCAAGGCTCCCACCCGCCATCGACCAGCCGCGACCGTCCCACCATACCTCAAAAAAAACTCCCACCGAAAGGTGATGAACGGCCTGAGCACCCACGCATCCGCATGACCAAAAATCCCGGCAAATTGTGGCGATCCTTCCCGGGGCCCCCGGTGTTCCCGACAGGCCGCAGACGCGGGGACCTCATGTTTTTGGCGCCATGAGTTGGTCGCCTGGCGTGGCGTAGAGCCGCCGACGGATATTGAGGTAGGATACCTCTCATGAACGAACGGGAACGAGCCGCACAAGTCGAGCGGGCGGCCAACGGCGATCAGGATGCGCTTCAGCAGTTGATCGTCCAGTACCATGCCCAGTTGAGCGGTGCCCTGCGAGACCGGATCGATCAC
>QZKR01000076.1 GCA_003598065.1 Myxococcales bacterium
GAGCGCGCTCTCGAAATCACCTTCAGGAAACCCATCGGCGCGACATCCCAAAATGCTTGAGCCAGAATAGCGCTGTCATGCTACAGCACTCTCACGGTCGCGGCTCGGTTTGTTTGGGCTCTCGTCGTCGGGCACGGTCACAAACGCGCCGTCACGCCCGCCGCCCGCGGCATGGGCGTGATCGGGTGATCGATCGGGTACGGCGACTTGCACAGGTAATTGCCGATGGCCAGGTAGTCCAGGTGGCCCAGCTTGAACGCCCGAATGGCGTCCTCGGGCGAGCAGACGATCGGCTCCTCGTGCATGTTGAAGCTCGTGTTGATCACCGAAGGAATCCCCGTGAGCGCCTCAAACTCCTGCAACACCTTGTAGAAGCTGGGGTTGTCGTCCTTGTCGACCAGTTGCGGCCGGGCCGTGCCGTCCAGGTGAACCACGCCCGGGCACGTCTCCTTCATCCAGTCCGTGCAGAAGAACGTGATGGTCATAAACCGGGCCGTGTCCTCGCCGCCCTGGAGGTGAAGGTAGCAGCGATCGGCCCGCTCGATGATCGTGGCCGGGGCGAAGGGCATGAACTCCGTCCGTTTCAGGCGATCGTTCAGCCAATCGTTCACCGAGCGGTCGGCCGGGTGATACAGGATCGTTCGATTGCCCAGGGCCCGCGGACCGTACTCCATCGCCCCGTCGAATCGCGCCACCACGTACCCCTCCACCAGCAGCTTGGCGATCTCGTGCTCGATATTGGCCGGCTCGGTGTAGGACAGGTCGGCCTGATCCAACGCCGCCCGGATTTCGCCGTCGGTGTAAGCGGCCCCGTGGTAAACCGTTCGGATCACGTCCTTACGGCGGGGCATGGTTTGCGGCCGACTGTCCTTCATACACAGGGCCAGCGCCGCCCCGACGGCCAGCCCGCCGTCGGTCATGCCCGGATGCACGAACACGTTTTTCACGCCGGGCAGTTGGTGCACCTCCTGGTTGATCCGCACGTTGGCGAATATGCCCCCGGCGATCGAGACGTTGCCGTCGCCCTCCTTCTGCAAGTGGTATTGCACGTATTCGCGCACCACCCGCTCGCAGTGCCGCTGGATGCTGGCCGACACGTCCTCCTTCGTCCAGCCGGCGGGCAGCCGCTTGCGCAGCTCCTTGAGTGCCCCGCGGAAAACGACCCCCGCCTGGTTGATAATCCGCCCGTCGCGGAACGTAATCATGTTGTCGAGCAGGTCCTCGTAGATCGGCGTTCCGTGGGCGGCCAGCCCGGTGATCTTCCCCTCGTGCTTCTGGGCCTTGTATCCGCAGATGTGGGTGACGTAGGCGTAGTAGTTGCCCAGCGAGTTGAACGCGCTGGTCCGCGTGATCAGCCTCAGGTCGTCGCCCCGGGCCAGATAAATGTGCGACGAATCGCCGTCCCCGCCCCCGTCCATGGTCACCACGGTGGCGTTTTCGAAGCCGCTGGTGAAATGAGCGCTGGTGGCGTGGGCCAGATGATGGTTAATGAACTGCACCGGGGCGGTGATGCCGAACTCCCGCCGCATGATCCGGCAGATGCCCCGCCGCCGCGCCGCGAAGATCGGCCAACGCGACGCATAATACAGCGACTCCAGCCCCGGCACGCGGTCCACCAGGCTGCCGAACACCGACGCCGTGCTGAACACCGCGTTGCGGATGAACCCCTTGTCCTGCTGGAACCAGCCGTCCCAGTCTCTCAACTCGTCGATGAGGTAGTTGTTGACCGTTCCGACGGCCACCACGTCGATGTCCTTCGGCGACGCCCCCGCCAGGCGCATCACCTCGCGAATCGACATCCGCGGGAAACCGTAGGCCATCTTCAGCCGCGACAATCGCTCCTCGTTGACGGCCGAGATGATTTGGCCGTCGCGGATGATCGCCGCTCCGCTGCTGATCCCGTCCGTAATTCCCAACACCTGCATACACGTTTACTCCACCAGACCCCGCCGCGAGTGGTAGGGTGGGCACCGCCCACCAAAGACAATGCCCCCCCCGGCACGACTTTGTCCTTCCAATCCTTCAACCCTTCGTGCCTTCGTGCCTTTCTTCCTCCCCTGCATCCCTGCGTCCCTCCGTCCCTTCGTCCCTTTCTTTTCGCCTTTCGCCTTTCGCCTTTTGACTTTCCAGGTGCCCCCGCTCGAAATACCACTCCGCCGTCCGCCTTAACCCCTCCGCCGGCGCGACCTTGGGTTCAAACCCTAACTCCCGCCGGGCCTTGTCGATCTTGAACGCGCGCTCCTTGCAGAAGAAATCGACCCGACGGGGGTAGATCGGCGGCGGAATCCGCAGCGGCCTGCATACCCACTCGCACGCGTGCGCCGCGACCTTCACCGGCCACAACGGCACCCGCCACCGCGGCGGCTTGACCCCCACCGCGTCGGCCACATATCGGACGAACTGATTGAGCGTAATGACCGGCTCCCCAGTCAGAATATACACGTTCCCCGGTGCGTTGTCTCGCTGGCCGCACAACAGGATTCCCTCGACCAGATCGTCGATGTACACAAGTTGATAATGGACCTCCCCCGACCCGAGCATCACGAACCGGCCCCGATAAACCGCCCGGAACAGTTTTAGGAACCGCGTGTCGCCCGGTCCATAGATGCCCCCCGGCCGAAAGATCACCCCCGGCAGATCGTGGGCGAACGCCGCCGCGGCCAACTGCTCCGCCTCCACCTTGGTCCGCTGGTAGATGTCACCGGGGTTGAACGGGGCCGACTCGTCCACCGGCTCCCGCCCCACTTCGCCATGCACGCCCACCGTGCTACAGTAGACCACGCGGCGGACCGTGTGCTTGCGGGCCGCGTTCAGCACGTTCCGCGTCCCGCCCACGTTCACGTCGCGGTAGAAGCCGTCCGGCTGACCGGCCACCCGAAACGCCGCCGCGATGTGATAGACCAGCTCGACGCCCTCGACCGCCCGCTCCACCGCCCCCGCGTCCCGCAAATCGCCAAGCGCGACCTCGATGCCGGCCTCGCGCACGCGGGCCGCGTCCTCCTCCCGCCGCACCAAGGCCCGCACCGCGTGCCCCCGCTTGGCCAGCGCCCGGCCCACGTGCCCCCCCGTAAACCCTGTTACCCCGGTGACCAGAATCTTCATGAGGGATGGTCATACGCCGCCGAGACCGCCGCCGCAACACGATCGCCGAGTCCGTCCCCGCAACATGATCGCCGACGGGGCATAGCGGAGAATGCGAAGTTGCTTGACGGGGCACAGGCGGAGAATGCGGAATTCGTTCACGGGCTGGTAATTCACGCTTGAAATCGTGCCGCAGCGCTGGTAAGCTCGTTGCCCGGCCGTGAAGGGGATGGAGGGATAAAAGGTGCAGCGGCTTCCGCTCCGTGGTCCAGTCCTCCGACGTAGCGCAAGCCCGTCCAGCCAGTTCGCTAACGACGGCCAGCCCAACTCCTATCGCCGGTGGCCGAGTGCGGCCTCCTGCATACCACCGCGGCGTGGGCACCCGGGGAGAGAGTCTCTTTCGCGGCTCAATACCCGGCCTGCACGTAGCCCTATCAACGCTTCGCTCCTGCCCTTGCGGGCAACGACGCATAACCCGCGCCCGCTGTGGGCCGTTAACCCTTCAACGTGTGACTATTTCATTCACAACACACCGCCGGTTCATCCCGGCGTAGGGAGGACGCGACAATGTCCCGACTGAACCCCTTCTACGCACTCGTTTGTTTGTTCGCTTTTTCGTTCACAGGCCAGGCAACCGCTCAGATCCTCTACGTCGACGCCGACGCCACCGGGGCGGCTGACGGTACATCCTGGTGCGACGCATTCGTACACCTAAAGGACGCGCTTGCCGCGGCGGCATCGTCCGGTGGAACGATCACCGAGATTCGGGTCGCCCAGGGTACCTATCGCCCCGACCGCGACACCGCCAATCCCACTGGCACCGGCGACCAATCCGCCACCTTCCAACTGCTCAACAACGTCGCCCTCCGGGGCGGGTACGCCGGTTGTGGCCAACCCAACCCCGACGCCCACGACATCGCTGGTTTCGAAACGGTTCTCAGCATTGACGCCGATCCAATGTTCGTCAGCGCCGCTAACGGCGACTTCCGACTGAGTTATGGTTCGCCATGCATCGATACGGGCGACAACACGGCTGTTGCCGTAGAGACAGATCTTGACGACAGTTTACGCATCGTAGATGGAAACGGCGATGATATCATGGTCGTCGATATGCGGCCATACGATTATCAATTGAACTCCCCCATCTTTATCGAAGCGCCAACCTCGCTTCCAAGCGTTGAGTGGGCGTGGCTAGCCTGGGGTGATTACGACAACGATGGCGATCTTGACCTCTCACTTCTCGGCGTTGCGGATGATGGTCCGGATAACGGTCGCGTGTCGCGCATCTACCGAAATGACGGTAATAACGTCTTCACTGATATCAACGCAAATCTGAAGAGGGTCTTCGGCACAACGGCCTGGGCAGACTACGATGGGGACGGGGATCTGGATCTTGCGCTTGGTGGTGATTCGCTCGCTGGGCACCGGGGAAAAATATATCGAAACGACGACGGCGTGTTTGTTGATACCTTTGCTAGTGTGGAGTGTTTCGGTTGTTACTGGTCGTGGGGCGATTTTGATAACGATGGTGACGTTGATCTCGCCAACACAAACCACTTAGGGGAGACCCCCAATAGGATCTATCGCAATCAGGGTCAAGGGACGTTTGTCGATATTGGCGAGCCACTGGGAAACAAGAGTTGGTCCCTTTCCTGGGGCGATTTCGATAACGACGCCGACCTTGATCTTGCCATCGCAGGAATGGAGGAGACTACAGTTCACATGAACGCCGGGGGTGCGTTTACAACTCTGACTACGGGGCTTTCCAACATCGTCGAGAGTTCACTTGCGTGGGGCGACTACGACAACGACGGGGACCTGGATCTGGCACTCGCAGGTGACGCAGATGGAACGCGCGTAGTATCCGTTTTTCGGAACGATGAGGGCGTGCTCGTCGAAACGGCAATGAACCTCGTCGGCGTGGAACGTTGTTCCCTTGCTTGGGGGGACTATGACAATGACGGGTACCTCGACTTGGTGGTCTGCGGGTCGTCGGACTCTGGGCCATCCACCCATCTATACTGGAATAACGGCTTGGGAAG
Organism: Myxococcales bacterium; assembly: GCA_003598065.1. Lineage (GTDB taxonomy): Bacteria > Myxococcota_A > SURF-8 > SURF-8 > SURF-8 > SURF-8. Next base: position 5,124 of record QZKR01000076.1, read on the forward strand.
TCTCATCGATGTCGGAACGGCGTTCGTTGGCGTAGAGAATTGTAGCTTGGCGTGGGGCGACTACAATGGGGATGGTCGGCTTGACCTCGTAGTCAGTGGCATGTCCGACTCCGGACGAGTAACACATCTCTACCGGAACGAGGGAGACGGTGTCAACAATCCACCAACGACGCCCAGCGAGCTAACGACAGAGGTAGACGGCCCCGATGTTGCTATTTCTTGGCTGGCGGCAAGTGATCCCGAAACCCCGGTCCCAGGGCTATCGTACAACTTGCGTGTCGGCAGGTCGCCCGGATCAGATGATGTTTCTTCTGGCATGGCCGACCCCACGTCCGGGATGCGCCGAGTGCCGAGGATTGGAAACGCGCAAAAGCAAGCTTCGTGGACTCTCAAGGGGCTGGAGATTGGGACGTATTTTGCAAGCGTTCAAACGATCGACACTGCATTTGCCGGATCTACTTGGTCAGACGAGATTACGTTTGACATCGGAGGCTCTGAAGCGGGCGCACTCTATGCAATTGCAAGCGGCTCCCACGCCGGCGATCTGTACCGGGTGAGCAGGCTCGATGCGACGGCGATTCTCATTGGCAATACTGGCGTCCCCTTTCAATCGCTGGCCTACGATCCCTACACGAATAGGCTCCTTGCCGTGAAGGACAATACCGGGGAGTTGATGGCTATTGATTCTGCAAACGCAAATATCACGACTGTGCTTGACGAAGGCGGAGAACCTATTGTGATCGAGGCAGCCACGATGACCGGACTCGCTGTGAATCCATCGCAACGCGCGGCGTACGGGGTCGATGAGCTGGAGATTCTCATCCGAATCAGTCTGCTGACGGGGAATGTTGAGTCCATCGGTCCGGTAGGCTTTGACCGCGTCCTTGGGCTGGGAATCGACCCGGTGAACGGAACGATTTACGGCTATTACGAACCGGACGGCGGGGATTTCCTGATCACGATCGACGAGGAGACCGGACAGGGCACAATCGTCGGACCCACGGGAATCGGAGACGGCGACGGCCTAACGTTTGACCCGACCCGTGGAACCCTGTTCACCAGGGACCGAGACTCAGATCTGCTGTTTGAGATCGATCCTTTGACGGCGAACGCGGCGGCTGTTGGGCCGATGCCGGCCTTCGGCGTCTGGGGCTTCGCAGTGGCCTACCCTGTGGTATGGTGCGGAGACGGCGACGTTGATATCGATGAGGAGTGCGATGACGCCGGCGAGTCCGCCACGTGCGATGCCGACTGCACGACCCCATTGTGCGGCGATGGGACGATCAATCCGACAGCCGGTGAGGTCTGTGACGACACCGGCGCTGCGGATGGCGATGGCTGCTCCTCGGCGTGCACTGTCGAGCCCGGATACGAATGCACTGGGGACCCAAGCGTGTGCTATCGCCCGTGTGTGCTGGATTCCGACTGCGAGGACGCTGACGTTTGCACGCTTGATGCGTGCCAGACTGACGTTTGCGCCTTCGAACCCAACAAGTACGGGGACGTCGATGGGAACGGGTTCATTACCCTGGCCGACCTGTTCTGCGTGCTGGACGGGTTCGGCGGCAATTTCCCGAATTGCTCGTTCGAGCAGGACGACATTCATGGAACGGGAAACCCGGTAGCCTGTATACCCCCGGCGGCGAGTCCATGCTGCCCGAACGGGGTCATCAGCCTGGGCGACCTCTTCGCCGTCCTGGACGCCTTCGCCGGTGAAAACCCCTGTTGCGGAGGATGAATCGGCAGGTCTCGCTCCGCTCGACGCTGCCCTACAAGACCTTCGCGGGCAGCGCCCTCGGTCGGGTGTTGCGAGCGACGCGGGCGACCCGTATATAGTCGGGCATGAGAGACCGAACCTTTGTGTCGTCGCTGGGCGAACACGTGGGCCGATCCGTCACCCTGTACGGCTGGGTGCAACGGGCTCGCCCCAGCGGCAAAGTGGCCTTCCTGATGATCCGCGACGGCACGGGGATGTGCCAGTGCGTCCTGGAACGCAACGAGGCGACGGCCGACTTCTTCGACCTCGCCAAAAAACTCCCCCAGGAAAGTTCGATCCGCATCACGGGCAGGGTGAAGGCCGACGAACGAGCGATCGGCGGGGTCGAGCTGCACGAGGTGACGGCCTGCGAGGTCCTCGGCGGTTCCGACGATTTCCCCATCACGCCCAAGCCCCACGGCATCGACTTTCTCTTCAAGCACCGCCACCTGTGGTTTCGCTCCCAACGGCAGCACGCCATCCTGCGCATCCGGGCCACCCTCGTCGACGCCATCCGCCAGTTCTTCAACGGGCGGGGCTTCGTGCTCATCGACACGCCCATCTTCGCCCCGGCCGTCGGGGAGGGCACCTCGACGCTCTTCGAGGTCGATTACTTCGGCGAGCCGGTGTACCTGGCCCAGACCGGACAGTTGTACGTGGAGGCGGCGTGCATGGCCCACGACAAGGTCTACTGCTTCGGGCCGACGTTTCGGGCGGAGAAGTCCAAGACCCGCCGCCACCTCACCGAGTTCTGGATGGTCGAGCCGGAGGTGGCCTTCATTTACCTGGACGAGCTGCTGGACCTGGCCGAGGACTTCATCGTCTCGGTCGTGCAACGCGTGCTGGCTGACCACCGGGCGGAGATCGAATCGCTGGGCCGCGATGTGACCGCGCTGGCCGACATCCGCCGCCCGTTCGTGCGGCTCAAGTACGCCGACGCGGTCGAAATCCTGCACGGCTCGCAGGCCCGCGATTTGCTCGAACGGGACCTCGTCGAAAAGAAAGCCGCCGTGGAGGCCCTCACGCAGAAGATTAAGGAACTTGAGGAGACCGAATCGTCCGCGGCCAAGGACTGGCAGCGGGAGAAGGCCGCCCAGGAAGTGCAGGCTGCTCGGGAGGAGCGGGCCGAGCTCGAGGAGCAGATTCCGAACATCCCCACGCACATGAAGTTGGCGGCCGGGTTCCAGTGGGGCTCCGATTTGGGCGGCTCGGACGAGACCATCATCTCCCGGCTCCACGACCGCCCGGTCATCGTGTCGCACTACCCCAAGGAAGTGAAGGCGTTCTACATGCGCCTGGCCCGCGACGACGATCGCCTGGTGGAGAACTTCGACATGCTGGCCCCGGAGGGCTACGGCGAGATCATCGGCGGGTCCATGCGCGAAGAGGACTACAACATCCTGCTGGAGCGCGTCAAAGCTCACCACCTGCCCGTCGAGGCTTTCGAGTGGTATCTCGACCTGCGGCGCTACGGCAGCGTGCCGCACGGCGGGTTCGGATTGGGTGTGGAGCGCACCTTGTCCTGGATCTGCGGCCTGAAACACATCCGCGAGACCATCCCCTTCCCGCGGATGCTGGGCAAGATTTACCCGTGATGTGGACCCTCGCGGGCAACCGGGTACAATACGATTTGTCGTCGGCTGCTGTGGCGAGTACCGATTCATGATTCGCGCAACCAAGAAGATTGTCGAGGTCACGCTCACTGCCGGTGCCATCCGCAACGGGTACCTTCGATTGCCCCCGGATTGCCCACTAAGAAGCGAGTCGTCAGGAAACGGGCATGTGGACGTAAGTCTTGACGTTGCCGGAATCGGGGCCGTCGATGGCGCATACGATGACGAACGCAACATGTTTCGATGGCGAGGGTGGAAGAAGTTCTACAAGGCTCACCAACTTCGCGAAGGAGATCGCGTTTCGATCGCCAGGGCAGGTCGGGCGGTATTTCGCGTAACCCCGATCAGAACGAGTTTGTTGGACGAGAATGATCCATCGCCTGCAACGGACGACACTTCCCAAGAAAAGGCAATTCTTGCTTCCAACAAACGGCGGGCTGACCGAAACAAGCGCCGTTGCAACGAGTTGGACGGAGCCACGTGGCTGCAATTCTCGCTCAGCGTTTGGAACGATATCCGCAAAACACCAGAAGAGACCAAGCTCAAGCATCCGGCCATGTTTCCTAGTATGCTCGTGGACCGGCTCATTCGCACCTTTATGCGCGGCCATGATCGCGTCGTACTCGATCCCTTCGCTGGATCCGGCAGTACGCTGGTTGCCGCACGGGAGGCGGGGAAGGACGCGGTTGGATTCGAATTGTCGCCCCAGTACGTAGCGCTCACTCAAACGAGGCTCAACGAGCCCGGCCTCAACGCCAAGGGAAGCGTTGACCTTCGACAGGGCGACGCCGGAATTCTCCTTGGCACACTGGACTCCGGATCCATCGATTTTTGTGTCACATCTCCACCGTACTGGGATATTCTGAACCAACTCCGTTCGGCCGATGGAAAGCCTGCTCGACACTACGGAAACCTCTCAGGTGACCTCGGAACGATTGCATCGTACACTGAGTTTTTGGATGCACTGGGCGACATTTTCGGCAAAGTGCTCAATGTATTGAAGGCGGGTGCCTACTGCTGCGTTATCGTGATGGACCTGCGCAAGCGAGATCGATTCTTTCCATTTCACGCCGACTTGTCGAATATTCTGCAGCGCCGCGGATTCGCTTTTGACGACCTCATCATTTGGAGTCGTGGCCATGAGTACAACAATCTACGTCCCTTGGGTTATCCATACCGGTTTCGCATCAACAAGATTCACGAATACATTTTGATCTTTCAAAAACCAGCTTAGCGCGATGGCGATTCACGGTATCGTTTGTGCGAAAGACTACATGGATGAGGACGTCGCCTACCTCCTCGGGATGCTCTACGGGAATGGTGAACTCGCCGAACAGGGTACGACAAGGCGAATCGTCATCACGCTCGCGATCAGACAGCGCAATCCGATCAAGGACATCGCCGATATGGATGTCGCGGCAATGAACGAGCGAAGCCTGAACGTCGTCCGACGGCGAATTAACGAATTACTCGACGCCAACGTCGACGTTGAAACCGAGTCGCCCACGAAGGCGCGTCTTACCGCCGTGTTTACTCGCAAGACGATGGCCTGGCGAAACCTATTGTGTCTTTGCAGCAGAGGTACGAGCCGTGGTACATTCCGCTTGCCGAAGGCGTTTTTCGCTATGGACCGGATTTACCACGAAGAGTTTGTCAGGGGGTTCGCCGATGCGGCCGTCACGCCCAATCTCGGTGATAGGTTGCCAGGCGGCGGGCCACATCGAATTGCCTTTCCCGTCGTCTACCGAAACAAACGGTTTGCCAATCAGCTTCATAAGCTTTTGGTCCAGCTCGACGTGACCGACGAAGATGTGGGGCTTCTTTCAGGGTCCGGCAAGGTTCGTGGTGGGACAGACCGAGAGCACCGCATTCGCGTATACGCCGAGCGCTTCGTCGCAATCGGCTTTTCGTTCGAGCACAAGCAAAAAATGCTCGAATGGATGGCACAGAAGAACCGTGAATTGTCCGCAGATGCCACTTGATACCGAACGACGTTTATACGCACCCTGCCGAAGCTGGCTGCAAGTCGCACTTCAGGCGCAACACCCGCGATCGACGGTCGTCGTCCTGCCTGATACGGATCGACGCAAGCTCGGGCAAGTACTAGAGGCAGCGGAGTATTCGGACCGTTTTCCGGAATCCAGCGCATGGAATGTCCGAGTTGACGTTGTTGCCGTGATCGAGCGACGCCGTCTGTGCTCCCTGGCCTTTGTTGAGCTCAAGTCGCGCCCAATCACGCTTGTCGATGTCGGGCAACTACTCGGATACTGTCGGGTGTGCAAACCGGAGCTCGCGCTGCTTCTTTCGCCGAGCGGCGTCTCGGCGGAGCTGTCGCGCCTGCTGAACGGTTTCGGCAGAACGGACATACTCACATTTGAACGGAATACAATCGTAGTGGGCAAATGGGATGTTCGGCGATCGATGCCCGATTGGCAGCATTTAACCCCGCCGGGCCTTTTTCCGCGTCTATCTGTTCGACCGGATTCAAAATGCTGATCCACGCAAAAGTAGTTGTAGGTCGGTGACCCGACCTACACGCTCGGAGCCACCGCTACCCGGTACACCGGACACGCCGCGGAGCCGCAGCACATTTTACACGGAGCGTTCGGTCAGGAAAGAGAAAAGTCGATTGTAGTCGTTGCTCATCCGTTCGAAGTGCTCCGGTTTTTGGTCCAGGCCGGCGAGGGACGGGGGGATTTCGGGGTCGAGGTTGATGAGGGCGCGAAGCTCGTCGGGGAACTTGGCCGGGTGGGCGGTCTCGATGCAAACGGCCAGGGGGGCGAGGGTGTCGGGATTGGGGGGATGGGCGGCGGCGTGCCCGGCGGAGGAAGATCGCTCGCTGGCGCTCGCAGGGGCCGAAGACCGCTCCCTTCGGGCTCCCTCCTCGGTCGCCCTCAGGGTCGCGGCTCGGAAAGAGTGGTCGTCGAGGGAAGACCCGTCGCTTACGCTCCGGGCTCTGAAAGAGGCGGGTGATGCAGAGGCGGGTGGAACCTGCCCCACGGACCGCTCGCTGGCGCTCGCCGGGCCGTGTTGCTGGTGGTGGGCAGTGCCCACCCTACGGGTACCGGTCTCATCGTACA
>QZKR01000029.1 GCA_003598065.1 Myxococcales bacterium
GGCGGGCCTTGCCCGCCGAGCGGCGCGCACCGCTACCGTTTCCAGCTTTTCGCCATGCCGACGGAGAAAACCGCGCTTGCGGCGGAAGGAAAAAACGGCGACGCCGTCTCCCGCGAACTGGCCGGCGCGCTCGGCGCGGCCGTCCTTGAGGGCGATTTTCCGTAAGCGCCATGCCGACAGCCCGGTCCGGATAAAGGAGCGACCCATGCCGCCCACGCGAATCGCCATCCTCGGCAGCACCGGGTCGATCGGCCAGAGCACGCTCGACATCATCCGCCGCTTTCCCGAGCGGTTTCGGGTCGTGGCGCTGGCGGCCGGTTGCAACGACGCCCGCCTGAGCGAGCAAGTCCGCGAATTTCATCCGGCTTTGGCGTCATTGGCGCATCCGCAGGCGTTCGAACGGCTGCAGGCCGCTTTTCCCGATGGCGCAACGGCGCTTCAGGCGGGCGAGGGCGGCGCGGCGGCCGTCGCCGCCTATCCGGACGCCGATCTCGTCGTTTCGGCTTTCGTCGGCGCCGCCGGGCTCGTCCCCACGCTGGCCGCCCTGCAGGCCGGCAAGACCGTCGCCCTGGCCAACAAGGAAACGCTGGTCATGGCCGGCGCCTTGATGACGCGCACGGCGGCTGCTGGCGGGGCGCGCCTTATCCCCATCGATTCCGAACACTCGGCGATTTTCCAATGTCTTGCCGGTCAGCGCCGCGCGGACGTCCGACGGCTCTACCTCACCGCTTCGGGCGGACCCTTCCGAACGGCCGACCGCGCGACGCTGGCCAACGTCTCGGTCGAGCAGGCCCTGGCCCACCCGGTCTGGCGCATGGGTCCGAAGGTCACGATCGACTCGGCGACCTTGATGAACAAAGGTTTCGAAGCGATAGAGGCGCGCTGGCTGTTCGATATTTCACCGGAACAAATAAAGATTCTGATTCATCCGCAATGCCGCGTGCACAGCATGGTGGAGTTCGTGGACGGCGCGATCCTGGCCCAGGTCGGCGCGCCGGACATGCGCGGGCCGATCGCCTACGCCCTGGCCTACCCCGAGCGGCTGGACCTGGGTTTTCTGGCGCTTCCCGAGCGCGATTTCTCCGGCTGGGAATTTGCTTCGCCGGATCCGAGTCTTTTTCCTTGTGCGGACCTGGCGTTCGAAGCCCTGGCCGACGGGCCCGGCAGCCCGGCGGCTCTGAACGCCGCCAACGAAGTCGCCGTGGCGGCGTTTCTTAACGGCCGCCTGCCCTTTCTCGGCATCGCCGAGGTCAACCGGGGCGTGCTGCGGCGGGCGCGGGCGGAAGGCCTGGGCGACGCCGACAGCCTGGGGGCGGTGCTCGCCATCGATCGGGCGGCGCGGCAATGGGCGCGGGAAATAGCCGGCGGCTTCACCGGCTGATTCGCAATAAAAAAAGGGAGGCGCGATGTTTTTTTTCTGGGCGTTGTTGTTGCTTGGCGTGTTGGTTCTGGCCCACGAGCTGGGGCACTTTCTCGTCGCCAAGGCAACAGGCGTTAAAGTCGTTGTATTTTCTATTGGTTTCGGTCCGAAGGTCGCTTCCGTGCGGCTGGGCGAAACCGAATATCGGCTTTCGGCCGTGCCTTTGGGCGGCTATGTCAAGTTGTTGGGCCAGGAATCGACGGAAGACCTGCCGGGCGGCGTTGTCGCCATCGATCCCGACGGCCCGGCGGCCAAAGCCGGGCTTAGGCAGGGAGACGAAATCATCGCCGTCGATGACGCCCGGGTCTCGACGTGGTTTCAAGCCGCGGAGGCGATCGCCGAAAGCGAGGCGGATCCCTTGCCGCTGGCCGTTTTGCGCGGGGGCGGGAGCGAAGCGTTTTCCGTGTCGCGCACGGGACGCTGGGCGCCTCCTCCTCCGGCCCGCGACCTTCTGGGCCGCGAGCCCGGCGAGCCGGTGGCCGAATTGGGGCTTTCCCTGGGCGACCATCCGCAATCGCTGGCCCGCGCCTTCTTCAACAAGCCGCTCTGGGTCCGTTTCGCCGTCGTCTTCGCCGGCCCCGCCGCGTCGATGCTTTTCCCGATTCTGATTTATCTGTTCTATTTCTCGACGATCGACGAGCTGACCTCCAATCGCATCGGCCAGGTGCTGGCCGACAGCCCTGCCGCCCAGGCCGGCATTCAGCCCGGCGACCGGATCCTCGCCGTCGGGGATCAGGAAACGCCGTTCTGGGCCGAAATGGCGGAGGCGATTCAAAAACGACCCGGCCTGGCCACGCAGCTGCAGGTCGAGCGCGACGGAAAATCCTTCTCGCTCGTCGTCACCCCCGAGGCGGCCAAGGCGCGCACGCAGATCGGCGAGGAGATCGAGCAGGGCCGCATCGGCATCGCCTCGCGGACCGTCCCGCCGCTCGTCGGCGTCAGCGACCCCGCCTCGCCGGCGGCGCAGGCCGGCCTGTCGCTGCTTGATGAAATCCTCGCCGTGGACGGCCGCCCCTTGCGTTACATCTGGGAGTTGGAACACGCCTTGAAGGAAGCGGGCGAAGCCGGGCGGGCGGCGACGCTGACGGTCCGGCCGGCGGCGGCGGGAGCCGCCGAACGCACGCTGACGCTTGCGCCGCGAAGCGCGCCGGGCGTCGATCCGTTCGGGCTCTACAGCGCCGATACGATCGTCGGCCGGGTGGAAGCGGGCGGACCGGCCGAAGCCGCCGGAATCAAACCCGGCGACCGCATCGTCGCGATCGACGGAGGGCCCGTTTCCGCCTGGATGCTCGTCGAGCAGAAGCTGCGCGACGCCCAGGAAACGCCGATCCGCTTCGCCATCGAGCGGGACGGACGACGCGAGGAATTTCTCGTCGCCCAGAAAAAGGAGGTGCTCAAGGGCGAGTTCGACGAAGAGGTGACGCGCTTCGTTTTCGGAGCCTACTCCGCCGTCGAGCCCGAGCGATGGGTGGAAGGCGACTACGTTCCCGTGCCCGACAAGCCCGCCTTCGTAATCCGCGCCTCGCTGGAGACGTTCTACGAGTTGACGGCGCTCAACCTCCGCCTCTTCGGCATGCTGCTTTCCGGCCAGGTGCCGTTCAAAATGGTCGGCGGGCCGATCATGATCTTCGACATCGCCGGCCGCGCCGCCGAGAAGGGCTGGCAGAGCTACCTGTGGATCATGGCGCTGATCTCGATCAACCTCGGCGTGCTCAACCTGCTGCCCATTCCCGTTCTCGACGGCGGCCACCTGATGTTCTACACGCTGGAGCTCGTCCTGCGCCGGCCCTTGAACCAGCGGCTCAAGGAACGGGCGACGATGGTCGGCTTCGCGCTGTTGATGATGCTGATGGCGGCGGTCTTCTACAACGACCTGGGCCGCTATTGGGACCGCATTTTCGGATAAGCCATGGTCAAGCCCCCTCGCCTGCTGTTGGCCATCGAGGCCGCCACGCGGCCCGTCTCCGCGGCGCTGTTCGCCGACGGCGCGCTCGCGGCCGACGAGCGCCGCCTGGAGCCGTCGGCCGGTCACGCCGAAACGCTCCTGCCGCTGATCGACGCCCTGCTCGCCCTTGCGGGCGTCGGCGTCGGCGACATCGACGCCTTCGCCGTCACCCGTGGGCCCGGCTCGTTCACCTCCGTCCGCATCGGCCTGGCCACGGCCCTGGGCCTCGCCTACCCCGCGCGCCGGCCCGTCTACGCCTTGACGACGCTGGAGGTCCTCGCCGCCGAAGCCGCCGCGCAGGCGGCAAAGGGCGGCGTGCTGCCGCTGCTGGACGCCCGCAAGGGCGAGGTTTACGCGGCGCTCTTCGCCGCCGGCCAGCCGCTTGCGCCGCCGCTTTGCGCGACGGCGGCGCTGACGGCGGAAGCGTGGGCTCAAACGGCGCGCGACGCGATCGCCGGTCCGATTCTCGCCGTCGGCGACGGCGCAACCGCCTACCGCGCCGCATTGGACGCGGCGCTCGGCGACCGGCTGCGTTTTCCTGTTGAAAGCCTCTTTTGGCCCGATGCGGCGGCCCTGGGCCGGCGCGTTCTGCAGCGGCTCGCCGCCGGGCTCGCTTGCGAGCCGGCGACGCCCCTTTACCTGCGCCGCCCCGAGGCCGTCGTCCGCCTGGACGGCGACGCCTCCTCATAAGCGATCGGCGTTCTCTTGTGTTGCAAAAACAGCAGTAAAATCAGGCTGTTTGATGATGGCGGGATCCCTCTTTTTTCTTTACATTCACCCGCCATTGTGCTAAATTTCATCGGTTAGGGTTCATCCTTATAACAGTATGATTTTCCTTGCGTTCTGTAGAGGTTGAGATGGCTGAGACGAAGGCGACGGCGGGAGGCAGAGAGTACACCTCGAAAGACATCAAAGTGCTCAAAGGGCTCGACGCCGTGCGCAAGCGTCCGGGGATGTACATCGGCGACACGGACGACGGCTCGGGTCTGCATCAAATGGTTTACGAAGCGGTGGACAACGCCATCGACGAAACGCTGGCCGGCTTCTGCGACAAAATCGGCGTCGTCATCCACCAGGGCAATCGCGTCACCGTCAAGGACAACGGCCGCGGCATCCCCGTCGATCTTCACGAAGGCGAAGGCAAGTCGGCGGCGACGGTGATCATGACCATTCTGCACGCCGGCGGCAAGTTCGACCAGAACTCCTACAAGGTCTCGGGAGGCCTGCACGGCGTGGGCATTTCCGTCGTCAACGCCCTTTCCGAGCACCTGCTGATGGAGATCAAGCGCGACGGCAAGGTGTGGGTGCAGGAATTCGCGCACGGCGAGCCGCTCTACGATCTCAAGACCATCGGCACCACCGACAAGACGGGCACCAAGGTCACCTTCACGCCCGATCCGGCCGTCTTCACGAACATCGATTTCAATTTCGAGACGCTCGCCCAGCGCCTGCGCGAACTGTCGTTCTTGAACCAGGGCGTGAAGATCTCCATCGAGGACGAACGCAGCGGCAAGCGGTACGATTTCGATTACAAGGGCGGCGTCGCCTCCTTCGTCAGCTACATCAACCGCAACATGTCCGTGCTGCACGCCAAGCCGATCCACTTCGTCGGCACGCGCGACAACATCCAGGTGGAAGTCGGCATCCAGTGGAACGACAGCTACAAGGAAATGGTTTTCTGCTTCACCAACAACATCCGCAACCGCGACGGCGGCACGCACATGGCCGGCTTCCGCGCCGCGCTGACGCGCACGATCAACGGCTACGCGGCGACGAACAACCTTCTGAAAAATCAGAAAATCCAGCTCTCCGGCGACGACAGCCGGGAGGGGCTGGTGGCGATCATCTCCGTCAAGGCGCCCGATCCGAAATTCTCCTCGCAGACCAAGGACAAACTCGTCTCCTCCGAGGTCAAGGGCGCGGTGGAGACGATCGTCAACGAAAGCCTGGCCATGTATTTCGAGGAGAACCCGTCCGTGGCGCGGGCCGTCGTCGGCAAGGTGGTCGAGGCGGCGCGGGCCCGCGAGGCGGCGCGCAAGGCGCGCGAGCTCACGCGCCGCAAGGGAGCGCTGGATTCGGCCAACCTGCCCGGCAAGCTCGCCGACTGCCAGGAGCGCGACGCCACGCAGGCCGAACTGTTCCTCGTCGAGGGCGACTCCGCCGGCGGCTCGGCCAAGCAGGGCCGCGACCGCCGCTTCCAGGCGATCCTGCCCTTGCGCGGCAAGATTCTCAACGTCGAGAAAGCCCGCTACGACAAGATCCTCCAGAACGTCGAGATCACGACGATGATCTCCGCGTTGGGCACGGGCGTGGGCGAGGACGACTTCGACGTGGCCAAGCTGCGCTATCACAAGATCATCATCATGACCGACGCCGACGTCGATGGCTCGCACATCCGCACGCTGCTGTTGACCTTCTTCTACCGCCAGTTCCCGCAGATCGTCGAGCGCGGCCACCTCTACATCGCCCAGCCGCCGCTCTACAAGATCAAGCGCGGCAAGAAGGAGCAGTATCTCAAGAACGAAGCGGCGCTGGAGGAACTGCTGATCGAGAACGGCACGGAAAACCTCAAGCTCGTCCCCTCGGCGCGCGGACGCCAGCCGGTGGCCGGCGCGCACCTGCAGACGCTGTGCAAAAAAATCCTCGTCTGGCAGAAGCTGTTGCAGAGTTTCCAGCGCAAGAAAGACCTGCGGGTCGTCGAGGCGGTGCTGAAGGCCACCGACGTCGATCGGCAGAACATCCGCGACCTGCCGCATCTGGAGAAGGAGCTGCCGAAGCTGGAGCCGTACCTGCGCCAGTATTACCCGGAGATTTTTCCCTTCGACGTCGAGATCCGCGAGGACACGGAGCACCAGGCCTACCGCCTCGTCGTCTCGACGAAGGTCAACGGCGTGCCGCGCCACACCTACGTCGATTACAACACGACCCTCTATCCGGAGTTCGAGCAGCTGCGCCGCCTGGAGGCCGAATTCGCCCAGCTCGGCAAGGCGCCGTATAAAATCGAGAACGAAAACGGCGGCGGCGAGATGGGGTCGCTGACCGAGCTGATCGGTCTCGTCATCGCCCAGGGCGAGAAAGGCCAGGCGATCCAGCGCTACAAGGGCTTGGGCGAGATGAACGCCGAGCAGCTCTGGGAAACGACGATGGACCGCGAGTCGCGCACGCTTCTGCAGGTGAAGATCGAGGATTCGATCGCCGCCAACGAGATGTTCTCCGTGCTGATGGGCGATCAGGTGGAGCCGCGCCGGCAATTCATCGAGGAGAACGCGCGCAACGTGCGCAACCTCGACGTCTAGCCGCCGCCGCTTCGAGGCGGTCGGATGAGCCAGATCAACGAACAACCGGATCCGGTCAAACTCGTCGTCAACCTGTTTTACGGCGAGGAGCTCTGGCGCGAGCGGGCGCTGTCGGAGATGTCCGTCCTCTGGGGCGCGATCGATCTGCGGATGGAGCCCGTTCCCTTCGGCCACACGACGTATTACAGCCACGAGATGGGCGGCGGGCTTCAGAAGATGATGGTCGGCTTCGAGCCGCTGGTCGAGCGCGAGGCGCTGGTGCGCCTCAAGCACGAGGCGACGGCGATCGAGCTGGCCCTGGCGAAGGGGCGCGGCGCGGACGGCCGCCGGCCGGTCAACATCGACCCGGGGATCATGCTGCCGGAGAAGTTCGTACTCTCCACGGGCAAAAATTTTCCGCAGCGCATCTACCTCGGCAGAGGCGTTTACGCCGACCTGACCCTGATCTGGCGGCAGGGGCGCTTCGAGGCGCTGCCGTGGACCTATGCCGATTACCTGGAAGGCCGCGTGCTGCGCTTTCTGGAGGAGGCGCGCCTGAAGCTGCTGGCGCAGCTTGCCGAACGGCGCGCCGAGGAAGCCGCCCCCTGAGCCGCCTGGCGGCGCGCGGCGAAGTGTGGTATGAAAGCGATCGAACGGTCGAAGAAGGAGCCGGCGCATGCCCGAGCGGCAGGCGAGCGTTGCGTTGGAGGCGGTCGAGGCGGCGCTCGCCGACGGCGACCGCGCCTCGGCGCGTCGGCGGCTGCGCCGGACGCCGCTTCCGGCATCGGACGAAGAAGCGACGCGGCGCCGCTCGCTTGAAACGGCGCTGCGTTTCGATCCTTGCGTTTTCGCCGCGGCCGCGCTGGCGGTTGCGGCCATGATTCTGGCGGCGACCCTGACCTATCTGGAGTAACGAAGGACTAAGGAGGCAGTCATGGAACGGATCCGCGTGACCGGGCTGGCGGCGTTGGCGGTCCTTTTCCTGGTGCTGGCGGCGTGCAGCGAAAGCACGACCACGACCGGCGGCTCCGACGCGGACGGCGACGCCGCCGACAGCGACGTGACGCTGGACGGCGAGCTGCCCGACGGCGACGGGGCGGGCGACGGCGATAAGGACACCCCGGAAACCTGCGCGGGCGAATGTCACGCCTCCGACCAGCCCTTCTGCCTGGAAGATCGGGTCTGCGTCTGCGAGGCCGGCGTCTGGACGCTTTACGACTGCGAGACGATCTGCGCCGCGCAAGACCAGACCGCCTGGGGCTGCGGACCGAACGAGGAGCGGGGATTCGATTATTGCATCTGCCTGGAAGCCGACGGCGACGAGGACGCGGCGGAGCCCGAGCAGGAAACGGAACCGGAAGCCGAACCCGAGGAAGATGAGCCCGTCACCTGGGTCGAGGGATACCGCGTCAACGCCCTGGAAATCTCCTCGCCGGAGATGTTCATCGCCGGCGTCAACTACGACGTCAAACAGGAACTCAACAACCGCATCGCCCAGGCGGTCGCCGACGATCAGCTCAACCTGATTTTCGAGCCATTGACCAACGATCTCTTGAATTTCCCATACGAGTACCAGTTCTCGATGGCCGAGAAGCAGGGCGACGAATACATCGTCAATGACGAGAACGCCTACTTCATCGAAGTTGTCGCCGATGAGGAATCCGGGAATCTACGGCGTTTCACCTCGGAAGAAGGGGTTGAATTCACGCTGCCGATCGACCCGCAAAACGGCCTTGTCCTGCCGTTGCGGGATGTTATTTTAAAAGGCACGTATTCGGAGGATTTTGGCCAGGTCGAGAACGGGATCCTTGCCGGTGCCATGAGCCAGACCGACGCGCAAAATACAATCGTTTGGAGCAATTATTCGCTTGCCGATATTTTTCAATTGCTTGGGGTAGTAACCGATTATACTTTCGAGGACGGCAGCAAGGGTTACACGTTCATCTTTTTCTACACCGCCGCCGAAGCCTATATCGGCCGGCCGTAAAGAGGGGTCCGGGCTACCTGGAACTCACCTCCAGGCTGTCCAGGTTCAAAACGAACAGCTTGCCGCGGGCGCGGAAGCCGCCGACGTTGACGAGACGCGTCTCGCCTAGCATCGCTTCGGCGAGTTGTGGGTTGTGGATGTGCCCGAAAAAGTGGAGTTTCGGTTTCATCTCAAGCAGATAATCGTTCAGCATCCGCCCGCCGCCCTCGTCGCGCGTCGCGACCGCGTCATAGGTCAGACCGTCCACCGCGGGGGGAAAATGCGTGCATAAAATATCGACTTTCCCTAGCGACCACATCAACTTGGCATATTCTTCATCCGGCCGTTCGCCGGGCAGACGCATCGAATAGGGGTACGCGCCGGTTCCGGAAAGGAAGCCGACCCGAACGCCGGCCAATTCTTTGACTCCGGCGTCCAAATACGTCGCGCCGAGGGCTTTGGCGAGTAGGTCGGGCCAGTCCACGTTGCCGTGCAGAACGGTGGCCTCGGGAGGCAGGATGGCCTTTAGTTTATTGTATTCTTTTGATATTTCCACCTCGGCGCGCCGTTGAACCTCCGGATTGCGAAAAAACACGTCGTCGGCGACGGCAAGCGCCGCTTTGGCGCCTTTGGCGCTGAGAGCAAAGAGAATTCGGGCGATGTCCCGTTTGCGCAGCACCCGCGATGCGACGCCGCCCAGGCTGTGGAAATCGACCAGGTTGAGGTTGTCGCCCAGAAGCCAGAGCGGCAGGTCCGGATCGCACAGGCTTTTCAGCCGCTCGTGAGCGCCGTGGACGTCGGCCGTAAGTTGCACAAGCATCGATTCCTCCCTGGAGAATTCATAACCCGGGCGGGGCGGCGGTTCAATTTTTTTCGCGCCGCGCCACTTTTTCCTGCAGGCGGCCTACGCCCGGCCGAATTGGGATAATAAGACGGCGCGCAGGAAACGCGGGTGGAAGGGACTTTTGCCCGCCGGTCGTCCCGGGGCGAAATCGAAGCATTTTTCGCCACTTAGCATCAGGCCCCGATCTTCATGGAGGAATGGATGTCCCAGCAGGCCGAGCGCAAATCGACCGCCGCTCTTGTGGCCGTGGTCGACGACGATCCGCTCGTGCGCCAGCTTTTCGTCCAGGCCTTGCTGCGCAAAGGCCATCTCACCGAGGGCTTCGCCTCCGCCTCGCAGGCGTTGCAAGCGGTGGCCTCCGGCGGACATCGGCTCGTCATCACCGATATCGACATGCCCGGTCAGAGCGGCGTCTGGCTCTTGGCCCAGTTGCAGAGCTTGCCCAAGCCGCCCTTGACGATCATGGTCACCGGCCAGGACGACACCCGCCAGGCGATCCACTGCCTGACGAACGGGGCCTACGATTTTCTCTTAAAGCCGGTCGATCTCGTTCATTTCGTGCAGAAGGTCTCCTCGGCGCTGGATTTCATCCGCCTCGCCGAGGAGCGTCGCCGCCATCAGGAACTGGTGGAGGACGTGGCGATCTCCGAGCGCTGGCGGGCGCGCCAGCTTTTCCTCTCCGGGATCGACGCCCTGATCCGCGCCCTGGAAGCGAAGGACGATTACACCGAGGGCCACTCGACGCGCGTCGCCGTGATCGCCGAGGCGATGGCGGCGCGGGCCAAGCTGCGTCCCGGCGAGGTCAACGAACTGATCACCGCCGCGCGCTGCCACGACATCGGCAAGATCGGCATCCCCGACGCCGTGCTGCTCAAGGGCGGCAGGCTCACGACGGGCGAATACGCCCGCATCAAGGATCATCCCCAGCACGGCGCGCGCATTCTGGAGCCGATTTTTCGCGACATGCCGGCCGTCGTCGCCGCCGTGCGCCATCATCACGAGCGCTACGACGGCGCGGGATACCCCGACGGCCTGAAGGGGGAAGCCGTTCCGCTTTACGCCCGCATCATCAGCGTCGCCGACGCCTTCGACGCCATGACCTCCAACCGCATCTATCGCCGCGCCCTCTCCGGCCGCGAGGCCGTGGAGGAACTCCAGCGCGGCGCGGGGCGGCAGTTCTGCCCCCGGGCCGTAACCTGGTTTCTGGACGTCTACGACGAGATCGCCGACGTGGCGGGCGGCGAGCCGTGGCTGAACATGCGCTGCGAACGGCGCCTGGAGCACGACATCGAATTGGTGCTGGAAACCTCCGAGGCGCGCCTGCCCGGCCGGCTGCTCAACCTTTCCGCCTGCGGGCTGCGCGTGCAGACGGCGCTCTGCGTCGCCGTGGGGCAGGAGGTGCGGCTCGAGATGATCGGTTTGACGCCGATCCGCACGCTCGTCACCTGGTCCAACCCGATCGGCCCCGAGGAGGCGACGCTTCATCAGCTGGGACTCAAAACGATCGAGCCGTCGGAGGATTATCTGGCCTACGTTCGTTCCCTGGCGCGACCCAAAACCGAGCGGCGCGGGCGGGCGCGCATCAACTACGTCCTGCCGGTGTCGTTGAGCACGGCGGAGGGCGTCAGCGAACAAAACGCGGTCAACGTCTCGATCGGCGGCTTGTTCCTGCATACGCGCGCGCCGCTGCCGGTCGGCGCCGAGATCGGCCTGCGCTTCGCCCTGCCCGACGCGGGGACCGCCCCCATCGAGGCGCAGGCGACGGTGACGCACCGGCTCACCGTGGCCGAGGCGCTCCGCGCCGAAGGGGCGATTCCCGGCATGGGCATGGCCTTCTCGGCCCTCTCGCCCGCCGACGCCGAGCGGCTGACGGCCTTCGTCGAAAGCCGCATGGCCGAGACCCGGCTGCGCTCGCTCCTGGGCGCCGCCCAATCGCGCGCCGCCGCTCCCGCCGCCGACATGGCCGCCGCGCACCGTCCCTGGCGGCTGCCGGCGATCACCAACTAAGAATCTATCCCAGTAGACCGAAAAGTTGTCACCCCCGCGAAAGCGGGGGTCCAGAACTCATTGATACCAGACTGGATTCCCGCCTTCGCGGG
>QZKR01000125.1 GCA_003598065.1 Myxococcales bacterium
GGAGCCGTCGGAGCCGGCGCCGCCTGCTCCTGGGCCACGGCCTGCGGGGCATCGACCAGCCGCGCCACGCCCGACCAATCGAGCGATAAAAACGCGAAAAGCAACGCCGACAGAACGATCACGCCCGCCGCCGTAACGCCGAAGATCGTCCGCCGTCGCCGGCGCTGCCATTTTTCCGCCTGATTGAAGTAAACGCGGCTCACGCCATCACCTCCTTGTTCGGCGGTTCGGCGAAGATGGACTCCATCGCCGCCGTCGTCTGTTCCATGCTGGCGCGTTCGCGGATGCCCTGGCGCAGGAAGTTCGTGATGGCGTCAATCCGCGACAGCGCTTCGTCGATGCGCGGGTTGGCGCCTTTGACGTAGGCGCCGATGTTGATGAGGTCCTCCGCTTTCTTGTAGCTGGCCAGAAGTTCGCGGATCTTGTTGGCGAGCTGGGTCTGGCGCGGGTCCACGACGTCGGTCATGACGCGCGAGATGGAAGCCAGGACGTCCACCGCCGGATAAAGGTTGCGCTGGGCGATTTCGCGGGACAGGGAGACGTGTCCGTCCAGAATCGAGCGGACCGAGTCGGCGATCGGGTCGTTGAGGTCGTCGGCTTCGACGAGGACGGTGTACAGGCCGGTGATCGAGCCTTCGCCCGACGAGGTTCCGGCGCGTTCCAGAAGCCGGGGCAGGGCGGCGAAGACGGAAGGGGTATAGCCCTTCGTCGTCGGCGGTTCGCCCACCGCGAGGCCGATCTCGCGCTGCGCCATCGCAAAGCGCGTCACCGAATCCATCATCAAGAGCACGGAGAGGCCCTGGTTGCGGAAATATTCGGCGATCGCCGTGGCCACGAACGCGCCGCGCATGCGGATCAGGGGGGGCTGATCGGAGGCGGCGGCGATGACGACGCTGGTGGCCAGGCCTTTCTCCGACAGGTTGTTCTGAATGAAGTTCACCACTTCCCGGCCGCGCTCGCCGATCAGGGCGATCACTTTCACGTCGGCGCGCGTGTGCTGGGCGATCATGCCCAAGAGCACCGATTTGCCGACGCCGGAGCCGGCCATGATCGCCAGGCGCTGACCCCTGCCGCAAGTGAGCAGGCCGTCCAGGGCGCGGATGCCCAATTCCAGCGCTTCGGTGATCGGCTTGCGGTCGAGGGGATTGAGGGGCCGGCCGTACAGCGGCACGCTCTCGAAGAGGCGCAGGGGGCCTTTGTCGTCGATCGGCTGGCCCATGCCGTCGATGACGCGGCCGAGCAGCGTCGGCCCGACGGGCTGGGCCGTCTCCACCGTCGCCACTTCGATCGTCGAACCCATGCGCACGCCGCGGATGTCGCCCAGGGGCATCATCAAGGCCGTATGGCCGCGGAAGCCCACCACTTCGGCGGCGATCGGCGGCGTGTCCGGCCCCGGAAAGATGCGGCAGAGCGAGCCCACCTTCGCCTTCGGCGCGTAGCCCTCGACGACCATGCCCACGACCTTTTCCACCTTGCCGCGGGTGACGTAGGGCTCGGCCGCCTCGACGCGGGCGGCGACGGCGTTCATATCGAACAGGCTCAAAAGACTTCCTCCTCCAGCGCCTTTTTCAACGCGGCCAACTGTTCGGTCAGCGAAAGGTTGATCTGCTCCACGTCCGTGTCCACGACGCAATCGCCGCCCTCCAGGGACGCGTCCTCGGCGAGGTTGACCTGGGCCACGGCGGGGAAGTGGTCGCCGAGATCGGGGGCCAGTTCGCGCACGACCTTCAGGTCCTCCGGATGCAGGCGGATCGTCAGCTCTTTGCGGCCGATGGTGGCCGAAGCCGCCCGTTTCACTTCCTCGACGAGCAGCATCGGGTTCAGTTCGATCTCTTTCTGGATGATGCGCCTGGCGATCAGCAGCGCGATTTCCAGGGCCTCGTGCCGCGCCAGGGTCTCCAGCGTGCGGCCGAGCATCGACAGTTTTTCCAGCCCGAACGCGTACTGCGCCGCCAGCCGCCGCGTTTCCTCGCGTCCCCGGTGTTCGCCTTCGGCCATGCCGCGCTCGTAGGCTTCCTGAATTTTTCCGTCCATCGCCCGCCGCTCATCGACGAGCATGCGCGTCAACTCCTTGAACTCGGCGCGCGTCAGTCCTTCGCCGCCGGCCGCCGGCGCTTCCGGCGCGGGGTCCGGCTTCGTTGCGGACGCGGACTCCGCCTTCGCGCTTTTCTTTTCCTCCGGCGGCCGGTTGTAGGCGGGGACGATCATCGGCGCCTCGCCGCTGTCGGCGATCTCCTCGAAAGCGGCTGGGGAGATGTCCACCAGCCTGGCCTGTTCGGCGCGGATGACTCTAGACAAACTCTTCCTCCCCGGACGAGGAAATCGCTATCTTGCCTTCCTCTTCGAGCCTGAGCGCGACGCGGGTGATCTCGCTCTGGGCGTTTTCGACGTCGCGCAGGCGCACCGGCCCGAGGGCGTCGATGTCTTCGGCGAGCATCTGGGCGGCGCGCGTGGAGACGTTGGCGAAAACCTTGTTCTTCATGTCCTGGTTCGCGCCGCGCAGCGCCATCACCAAGGTCGAGGAATCGATCTCCCGCAGAATCATCTGCAGCGAGCGGTCGTCGAGACGCACCAGGTCCTCGAAGACGAACATCATCGCCTTGATTTCCTCGGCGAGCTTGGGATTTTCCTGCTCCATGCCCTCGAGGATCATCTTTTCCGTCTTCTTCTCCATAATGTTGAGCATATCGACGACCATATCGACGCCGCCCGCCTCCGCCGTGGTCAGCGTGCCCATCATCTGCAGTTCGGCCATCAGCGCGCTCTCGATCTCCACCAGAAGATCGGGATGGATCGACTGGATCTGGGCGATGCGCAGAACGATGTCCACCTGCTGCTCCTCGGACAAGAGCGCGAGCACGCCCGCCGCCTTGGCGGGATCGAGATGGGCCAGGATCAGGGACTGCGTCTGCGGATGCTCCTTGCGGATCAGGTTCGCCAGGGAGTTCAAATCGATGTCGAACAGCGAATCGAACACCTGCTGGGGCGGCCCCATGTCGCGCAGCAGGTGCGAGGCCTTGCTCGAGCCGAGCGCCTTTTCGACGACGTTGCGGATCCATTCCTCGCCCGAGGCGAGGTAGCCCGTTTCGCCGCTCACCGTGGTGAGGAACTCCTCCAGGACTTCCATCACCTCCTCGGGCGTGACGCTGGCGATGGAGCTGACGGTGGAGCTGATCTTCTTGATTTCGCGGTTGGCGAGCTGGCGCACGATGCCGCTCGCGGAGTCCGACCCTATCGAGACGAGCACCAGAACGGCCTTCTGCGCATGCGTCAGGGCGGGCATGGCTTAGTCCTCCGCATTGACCCACTGGCGAATGACCGCCACCACGAGGTCGGGGGCTTTCGCCGCCAGGTCCTGGAGCTGCTTTTTATACTCGACGGTCGAAACCTCGATCGTCTTGCGCACCTCCAGAAGCTGCTCTTCCATGGATTTGACCACGTCCTCCTGCTGCACCTCGATTTCGCGCAGCCGTTCCTCTTCGTGGAAGCGGATCACCCAGCCGATCAGCGGCCTGAAGAGCACGAAGACGGCCAGCAGGGCGACGACGAAGATGACCATGTAGCGCAGCGTCGGGAGGATGAAGTCGTAGCGGTCCATGAAGCTGAAGTTGAGGTCCTCGTCGCTCATCGCCGACGTTTCGAAGGCGACGCTGGTGACGGCCACGGCGTCGCCGCGCTCCTGGTCGAAACCGACGGCCTTCTTCGCGAGGTCCGCGATCTGCGCCAGCTGCGCGTCGGAGCGCGGGTGGTACTTCTGCACCTTCTGGCCGTTCTCCTCCTCGATCGAATAGGTGCCGTCCACGAGGACGGCCACGGAGAGGCGCTTCATGTCGCCGGCGGCGCGGATGGTGTGGCGGACGACCTTGTTGATTTCGTAGTTGATCAGATCGCGTTCCGCCTCGGCCTTGGAATTCTGGTTGTTGCCGGCCTGGGGGCCGGCCGGCGTGTTGGAGGCGGTTCCGGGCGCGCCGCCGGGCGCCGGTTCGCTGTTGGCGCGGTTCTCCTTGGTGCGCTTTTCGGAACGGACGACCACCTGGTCGGGGTCGAACAGTTCCTCCGTTTTTTCCTCTTTTTTGAAGTCGAGTTCGACCGTGACCTTGGCCACCACCTTGCCCAAGCCCACGACGCGGGAAATGATTTCCTCGACGTTGCGGGCCAGTTCGCTTTCGACCTTGGCCTTGTATTCCAGCGGCGAGGAACCCCAGATCTGCGCCTCATCGCCCGCCGCCTGGGAGAGCATCGTGCCGTTGGAGTCGATGACGGTGATGCTCCTCGCATCCAGCCCCTCCACGGCCGAGGCGACGAGGTGGATGATCGACTTGACCTCGCTTTTTTCCAGGGTTTTTCCCACTTTGAGTTTGACCACGACGGAGGCGGACGGCTCGGTCTGGTCCTCTTTGAACAGCGTCTTCTTGGGCATGACGAGGTGGACGCGCGCGACTTCGATTTTGTCCAGCTGGCTGATGGTGCGGGACAGTTCGCCCTGGAGGGCGCGGCTCAGATTCAGATCCTGCACGAACTGGCTGGTGCCGAGCTTCTGCGAATCGAAGATTTCGAAGCCCACGCCCTTGCCGCTGGGCAGCCCCTCGGCGGCGAGCAGCATGCGCAGTTCGTAGACCTGCTCGCGCGGCGCCTTGATCGCGTTGTCTTCCAGGACGTACTCGATCTGCTTGTCCTTCAGGATCTGGACGATCTGGCCGGCGTCCTCGTCGGCGAGGTTGGTGAACAGATAATCGAAATCCATCTGCTGGCCGAAGAGGATCAGATAGGTGAAGCCGGAGAGCGCGATCGCGACGACGCCGGCGATGATGAGTTTGCGCGACGCGCCCAGCCCGCCGTAGAGCTTCTTCAGATCGTTCAGCGATTTTTTGAGGTCGGCCGCCATCTGTCGCTCCTCCCGGGATCAATCGGCCCGCTTCGCCTTACACCTGCATGCGCATGATTTCGCGGTAGGCGTCCACCGCCTTGTTGCGCACCTGCACCAGAAGCCGCACCGAGGTGTCCGCCTTCTCCAGGGCGAGCATCGTTTCGTGCAGACCGGCGCTCTTGCCGGTGAGGAAATCGGCGATCGCCTGGTCGGCCTGGGTCTGATCGGCGTTCACCTCGGAAAGCGACTTCTTCAGCACCTCGCTGAAACTGGTCGAGCCTTTCGCCTCCGCGGACGCGGTTTCGGCGACGGGCTTGGTCTGCGCCAGTTTGCGATACGCCGCCGGATTGATGGAAACCTTGTCGATCATCGCGCGCCTCCCTTGCTCTAACCGCCGCCGGTGATGTTGAGCGCCTCGCGGGCCATCGCCTTGAGCGCCTTGACCGCCTGGACGTTGGCCTCGTAGGTGCGCGTCGATTGCAGCAGGTCGGTCATTTCCTCGATCACGTTGACGTCGGGCATGGTCACGTAGCCCTCGGCGTCGGCGTCGGGATGCTGGGGATCGTAGACCTCGCGGAAACGATCGGAATCGAGCACCCGCTCCACCTGAACGCCGCGCACGTTCTCGCGCTCCGAGTCGTTGATCGCCTCCTCGAAGACATCGGCGAAGGACTCGGCGCGGAACACCGGGTCTTTGCGGCGGTAGGGGCCGCCGGATTCGGTGCGCGTCGTATCGGCGTTGGCCAGGTTCGCCGAAAGCAGATTCAGCCTGAGCCGCTGGGCCGACATGCCCGAAGCGGCGACTCGCATCGCCTGTTCGAAATTCATGGCTCACCTCACCTGGTTGATGACGTACCGCAGGATGGCCATTTTCTTGGAAACCATCTTCGCCGACGCCTGATAATTGAAGGAGTTGCTGCCGAGGTCGGCCATCTGGCGGTCGATGTCCACGGCGTTGCCGTCGGGGCTCAGTTCGCCCGCCTGCTCCACCATGTCCCCCTCGATCTGGGCGAATTCGTGCGCCGGCGCGAGGTGGCCTGCGTCGGTGGCGACGATGCCTCCCTCCTCCTCCTTGACCGCCTCGGCCAGCTGCTGCTCGAAGTTGAACGTCACGGGACGGTAGCCGGGGGTGTCGGCGTTGGCGATGTTGGCGTTGATGATGGACTGCCGCGTCAGCCGCAGATCCATGTTGCGTTGCAGCGCCTGTTCGATCGTGTCGAAGAGTTTCATGTCAAAATCCCGTCGGTTTCGAAGGACCCCGCCGTCCCTCTCTGTACACCGTGCGATAACTGTGCCAACCGCCCGGGCCGGCCCGAAACTCCTCTTCGCAGGGGTTCGGGGGCTCCATTTCGGGCAGGCCTTGCCGCCCAGGCGGCAACATTTACCCGCCGGCGCCCGCGGCCTCCGTCAATTCGCCGTTGGCGCGATACTCGGCGAGCTTGTTGCGCATCGTGCGCACGCTGATCTGCAGGGCCGCCGCCGCATGGGTGCGGTTGCCGTTGCACCTCCGCAGGGTCCGGAGGATCAGCCGCTTCTCCATCTCGCGCAGCGTCATCTCGCCCATCGGCGGCTCCTCGGCCGGCGTCGCCGCATCCAGGTCGTCGAAGACGATGTGCCGCTCGGAAAGGCGCGGCGAATCGTAGGACAACAGGATGGCGCGGGCGACGACGTTCTCCAGTTCGCGGACGTTGCCCCGCCAGGCGTAGGCGGCGAGCTTCTGGTAGGCCTCGCGGTCCACCTCTTTGACCACTTCGCCGTTGTATTTGGCCATGAAATGCGGCACCAGGACGTCCAGGTCTTCCAGCCGTTCGCGCAGCGGCGCGAGCTTCAGCGGAAAGACGTTGATCCGATAGAACAGGTCCTCGCGGAATTTGCCCTCGGCCACCAGCTTCTTCAAACTGCGGTTGCTCGTGCAGACGACGCGCGTGTCCACTTTCAGCGCGCCGCGCCCGCCCAGCCGGTCGATCTCGTACTCCTGCAGCACGCGCAGGAGTTTCACCTGCAACGCCGGAGCGAGTTCGGAGACGTCGTCCAGGAGGATCGTGCCGCCCGCGGCGAGTTCGAACTTTCCCGCCTTGAAGCTCAGCGCCCCGGTGAACGCGCCCTTCTCGTAGCCGAACAGTTCGCTTTCCAGAAGCGTTTCGGGGATCGCGCCGCAGTTGACGGCCACGAAAGGTCCCTGGGCGCGGTCGGAATGGGTGTGGACGTAGCGGGCCAGAAGCTCCTTGCCGGTGCCGCTCTCGCCTTCGACGAGCACGGGCGTCTTGTGGCGGGCCACGACCTCCGCCATCTTCATCGCCGTCTGCATCGCCAGACTTTTGGTGAGGATCGTCGGCTCGGCGATCGGCGTGACGCGCGCGGCCGGGGACGCGGCGTCGCCGAAAGGTTCGAGAGCGCGGGCGAGGCTGTCGCTGGGCGGCATGGGACCCTCCCTACTGCAGGCTGAGTTCGTGCTTGGCGATCCAGTCCACCGTGATGGAGCGCATCCGGCCCACCTCCTGCCAGAAGGGGTCGTTGCTCTGCGTCAGGGCGTCAAAAGCCAGCATCGCTTCCGCCTTCCGGCCAAGCTTCAGAAGGCAGACGGCGCTGAAATACTGCGCGATCGGCCGACGCGAATCGGCGGGAAACAGGATGTTGGCGCGTTCGTAGGCGTCGAGGCACGCGGCGTAGCGGCCGAGCTGACAGAGGCTGTCGGCGTAGCCGTAGGCCGCGTTGCGCACCTCGTCGGGAATGATCGACGGATCGATGATCACCTTGCGGTCGAGGATGTGCATCAGCACCGGGGAAAAGCGTTCGACGGTTTTTTCGTAGTTTTTCTGCTTGTAGGCGATGCGGCCGATGCGCAGCGCGATCTTCTGCGCCTGGGCCGGATCGCGCACGTATTTGAGCGCCTTTTCCAGAACGGCCATCGACATCCCGAACTCGCCTTTGGCTTCGTCGATCTCGGCGAGCATGAGGTAATGGCTCGCCTGGTCCTCGTCGCCGGCGTAGCGGGAGATGAAGAACTCCTGCGTTTTTTCGGCGCGGTAGATGTCGTTCTGCGCGAGATAGGCCAGGGTGAGGTCCAGCAGGATCTGACGCTCGCCGCCGTAGGTGCGCGAGGGACGCGCCAGCGCTTCCTGGTAGACGCGCACCGCTTCCTGACCCTTGCCCAGCGCGAGATAGGCGTCGGCCGCCATGATCGTAATCCGATCCTGGACGTCCGGGCTCAAGGGCAGCGGATCCTTGGCCTGGTAGAGGCGGATGATCTCCAGAGGCTCGCCGCGTCGTTCGTAATCCTTAAAGGCGTTCATCACGATCGCGCTGAGGCGGTCCCGTTGAAAGGTCCAGTAGCGCAGGCCGTCGTAACGGCGGAAAAGATCGACCAGATAAAGATAGGCCGTGTCGTAGGCCGAGAGCGCTTCGAACAGCCACATCAGGCGCAGCTTGGCCTCGCGATCGACGGGTTCGGGGGCGAGATGCAGATCTTCCTCCAGATAGGCCCCGGCCGGCGATTGTCTGGCCGACACCTGGGCTTCCACCTCCGCTCGCCGCATGGCGGCGAGTTTCGCAAAAGGCGTGTCCGGCCAGCGCAGCACCGTCAGCTCGTAGGCCGCCTCGCTCTCCGTCCAGCGCTGCTCGTGGTAGAGCGCATCCCCCAGACGCATCGCCGCCATGGGCGCCTTGGCATGGTCGGGAAAATCGCGCACGACGCGCTGCAGGAGATCTTTCGCCTCGCCGAAACGATGGCTTAAAAGCCGCGCCTCGGCGACGGCCAGAAGCTGGCCCAGGCCGAGCGCCTGGCCCTGGTCGTGGCGGGTGAGGCATTGATCGGCGAGCGCGTTGGCCTGTTTGACGCCGCCTTCGCGCAAGGTCCACATCACCTCGACGACGCACAGTTTCGCCCGCACGGCCTCGGGCAGGTCGGACGCCTGGCCGACGACCTTGGCGATCTGGTCCGCCGAACGCCGGTCGCCGCGTTCGATCGTCGCCTGGAGCTGGCCGAGCAGAAAATACAAGGCCGCTTCGGGGTGGGCCGACAGCCCCCGGGCGAAGGTCTGGCTGGCGTCGTCGAGATTTCCCAAGAGAAGGTTGGCGTAGCCGACGAGAAGGATGACGCGGGCCTTGAAGGCGGGGTCGGTCTGCTCCGGCTCGGCCGCCAGCAGGGCGCGCAGGGCGTCGGTGGCGGAACGGCCGTGCAGGCGCGCGAGGTCGAACAGCGTCTCGCCGGCGAGCAGCAGGTATTCGCGCCAGAAAGCGCCGTCGCTCTGCCGGAGCGCCTCTTTCAGTTGCGTCAACGCCGCGTCGAGAGCGCCGATGCGGTAAAGATTGACCAAACTGATGTATTGGGCGTAGGCCTCTCCCTCGCCTTTCACGACGCCGTAGGGATCCAGCGGCAGAACCGCCGTGCCGTCGGTGAGCATTTCCCACATCGGCGTCGGCGGCACGGTGGCCGATGCGCCCGTCTCCGTCGCCAGCGGCGGGAAGAATTCGATCACCAGCGCCTGCGGCGACAAGCGGCGCTTCACCGCCAGTTCGAAGGCGACGGGCAGGATGATGAGCTTGAGCCGCAGCGTGTCCGGCTTCATCTCCAGCACCTGCATGGCCACGAGGTGTTCGCCGAACTGCTTTTCCAGCTGACTGATGGCGTCGGCGGGGTAATTCTCCATAATAAGGATGACCTCGCCGGCGTTGCTTCCCTTCTCGACGGAGTAGCTGGTGGAACGGCTGATGGCGACGGTGAGCGTGGCGAAGGAATCCGTGGCCATGACCGTTCCCGGCCGCCACACCGTCAGCGCGGCAAAAAAAAGCGACAGCAATAGGCAGAAACGTCTCTTCATCCCAACCTTCCGCCACACTCTTGGCGTGCTTCGCTACAGCAAAGGCCGTGCCATGCTCGTGGTGAGACGCGTATCTATCGAGAATAACTTGACTATGTTTCGAATTCGGACGGGCCGAGGCGGTCGGAGAATCACCGCGAATCGTCAGCCGCTTGACTGCGGATGAGGGGAAAAAGCTGCCGCAGCGTCAGAAACGTGACGTCGGAGGCATGGCGTCCCGGACGACGCTCAGGGTTTTTCTTTTTCGTCGAGCTTTTTGATGTCGCGGACGAGATCCTCCCAGCCGGGGTCTTTTTCCACAGGAGCGGGAGCGTCCTGCCGGACAACCTTGCCGCCGCCCAGTTGTTCGATCGCCGCCGACAGATCGCCGATGTCGAAATCCACGGTCCTCGGCGGCGTCGGTCTGGAATAAGGAGGCGAGGATTCGGTCGAAAGCGGCGAAGGCTCGGCGACGGCAGGGGGTTTTTCCGTCGGCAACGTTCCGCCGCCCAGTTGTTCGATCGCCGCCGAGAGGTCGCCCAAATCGAAATCGAGGTTTTTCGGTCTCGGCGGCGGCGGCGCGGCGGCGGGAGGGGGGGCGTCGGAAAACGCGGCGGGCTGGCCGGTCAGCGCGGCGATTTCGTCGGCCAGCGAGGCCAGTTCCTGCTTGACGGCCGCCGAGGGTTCGGGGCGGGTGACGGCGAACGGTTCCTTGGTTTTTCCGCCGCCCTGCCCCAGCTTTTCGATCGCCGCCGACAGTTCGTCGAGTTCCGCCGGGCCTGTCGCCGTTTCCGGAGCGGCGGCCGGCGCGTCCGGTTTGATCGATGGGACGGGGGCCTGCTGGCCCGTCATCGCGGCGATCTCGGCGGCCAGATCGCCTAGCAACGCGTCGCCGCCGGGTTTGGGTTTCGACGGAGCCGGCGTTTTTTCCTGGTCGGGCGAGACCGCCGCCATTCCCGGGTCCGTCAGATGTCCCAAGCCGGTCCGGATTCGCGAACCCGGTTTGGCCTGCTTTTCCAGGGACTCGATGGCGGCGGCCAGCTTTTCGTGGTCGTTGTCGCTGAGCGGCGCCGCCGGCTTCGTCTCCGCCTCCAGCGTCGCGCCCGGCTTTTTGCCGCTCTCCAGCGCGGCGATCGCGGCCTCCAGCTGGGGATCGCCGGCCTGGGCGGGGGCCGGCGGCCGTTCTTTCTCCGTTTCCAGTTCGCTCACGATGGTTTTGGCGCTTTCCAGCGCCGCCATGGCGGCGGCCAGCGCATCCTCTTCGGAAGACGTTTCCGCCGGTTCGGGTTTTTCAACGGCGGCCTGGACGGGAGCCGGTTCCGGTCTCGCTCTGGGCGCGCCCATCATGTCGGCGAACGCCTCCTTCATCTCGTCCCGGCGGGATTCCTCGGCGGCCGGCGCGGCGTCGCTTTCGGGTCGGGGGCTCGCGAGCGCCTTGTCCAGCATCGTTTCTTTCATGTCGGGAAAGCCCCCCTGGCGATCGATGGAGATCCCCGAAGCCAGGGTCGGGTCGCCGTCGCGATCGAGTTCCTCTTCCGTGGCCGCCAGTCTCTCGATGTCGGCCTTGACCGACTCGCCGCGATGCGCCGCCGTCACCTCGCCGATGCGGTCGCTGATCGAGGCGGTGTGTTCCTCGTGGCGGACCCGCTCCTGCGGCATGGCGACCTCGCCGGTGAAGGCTTCCACGTCGTCCACGACCTGAGGCGCGGCGACGGCCGGCGCGGCCGCCGCCGGAGCCGCGACGGGGCGAA
>QZKR01000111.1 GCA_003598065.1 Myxococcales bacterium
GACCTTGGTCGGGATTTCGTTTTCGCCCAGGGTTTCCAGTCGGCGCTGGATGCTGTTGACCAGGCGTTCGATCCGTTCGTCCTCGACCGGCCGTTTGCGCAGCGCGATCTTGAGCGAGCGCAGCAGCTTGTCGCGGTCGAAGGGGACCTTTTCGCCGCTGCTTTTCACCACCATCAGTTCGCGCAACTGGATGCGCTCGAAGGTGGTGAAGCGCGATCCGCACGCCGAGCAATATCGCCGCCGGCGGATTGCGGCGTTGTCCTCGGTCGGACGCGAGTCCTTTACCTGGGTGTCCTCGTGGCCGCAAAACGGACAGCGCATGGTTGAATTCCTCCCCCTGGCCCCTGTGTCTTACAGATCGGGATAAATCGGAAAACGCCGGCACAAGTCGTGGACTTTGTCGCGCGCCGCCGCCTCGGTCTTGCCGTTGTCGTCCGGGTGCGCGGCGAGCGCTTCGAGCACGTCGGCGATCAGGACGCCGATCTGGCGGAATTCCCCGGTGCCGAAGCCGCGGCTGGTGCCGGCGGGCGTGCCAAGCCGGATGCCGGAGGTGATGGTCGGCTTCTCCGGGTCGAACGGAATGCCGTTCTTGTTGCAGGTGATGTGGGCGCGGTCGAGGCTCGCCTCGGCCGCCTTGCCGGTGATTTTCTTCGGGCGCAGATCGACCAGCATCAGGTGCGAATCCGTGCCGCCGGAAACGATGGCGAAGCCCCGCTCCAGCAGCGTTTTCGCCAGGACCTGGGCGTTCGCGACGACGTTCTGGGCGTACACCTTGAATTCGGGCTTGAGGGCTTCGCCGAACGCCACCGCCTTGGCGGCGATCACGTGCATCAGGGGCCCGCCCTGGGTGCCGGGGAACACCGCGGTGTTGAGCTTCTTGGCGAGCTCCGGGTCGTTGGTGAGGATCATGCCGCCGCGCGGGCCGCGCAGCGTCTTATGGGTGGTGGTGGTGACGACGTGGGCGTGCGGCACCGGGTTGGGATAGACCCCGGCGGCGGACAAGCCGGCGAAATGCGCCATGTCGACCATGAAATAGGCCCCTACCCCGTCCGCGATCTTGCGGAAGCGCGCGAAGTCGATCACCCGCGGATAGGCCGAGCCGCCGGCGATGATCAGCTTCGGTCGGTGCTCGCGCGCCATCCGCTCGACCTCGTCGTAGTCGATCTGCGAGTCCTCGCGCCGCACCCCGTATTGCTGGGCCTTGAACCATTTGCCCGACAGCGCGACGGGCGCGCCGTGGGTGAGATGCCCGCCGGCGGCGAGCGAGAGCCCGAGGATCGGATCGCCCGGTTCCAGCAGCGCCATCATCACCGCGCCGTTGGCCTGGGCGCCGGAATGGGGCTGGACGTTGGCGAACTGGCAGCCGAAAAGTTTTTTCGCCCGCTCGATGGCCAGGTTTTCGGCGATGTCGACGAATTCGCACCCGCCGTAATAGCGCTTGCCGGGAAGACCCTCGGCGTACTTGTTGGTCAGGATCGAGCCCTGCGCCTCCAGCACCGCGCGCGAAACGATGTTTTCCGACGCGATCAGTTCGATCTGATCGCGCTGGCGCCCCAGTTCCTTGACGATGGACGCATGAAGTTCCGGATCGCGCGCGGCAAGCGGTTGGGTGAAGAACGCGTCTCCGGAGGCGGAACGGGCAGCCGACGTTTGAGCAGACATGAACATTTCCTCGATTGGGGTTGTTTCGTTGGTTGATTCTCAGGAACGGCGTGACGGTGTCAGCTTGGCGACGCGGCCGGCATGCCGTCCGCCCTCGAATTCGGTCGCAAGAAAGACCTTGAGGCAATCGCGCGCCACTTCCGGTCCGATCATGCGCCCGCCGAAGCAAATCACGTTGGCGTCGTTGTGCTGGCGCGAGAGGCGCGCGCCGAGGGCATCGTGGATCAGCGCCGCGCGGACCTCGGGGTGGCGGTTGGCGGCGATCGAAATGCCGATGCCGCTGCCGCACACCAGCACGCCGCGCCGGGCCTTGCCGTCGCGGATGGCGTGGGCGAGCTTGTCGGCGAAATCCGGGTAATCCACGGATTGGGAGCCTTCGGTCCCGAGGTCGAGGACGACGAGACCGGCGTCGCTCAACTCCTTCTTGAGCAGGTTTTTCAACTCGATGCCGGCGTGATCGCTGGCAATGGCGACGGTTTCGAACATCGATGGAGGCCCCGGAACTCCCGAAAAACGAGCGGCTTAGATACCATATGTCGAAAGCGACTGCCAACCGGCCACCAGAAGATGGCGGAACCTCAACCCCTAGGGGGTGCTAAGGCCGGAGAGTAAAAGAAAAAACCCGGCGGCCCTTGGGGGGCCGCCGGGCGTGACGCCGCTTGGGACGTCGATCGAAAGGCCGATCAGTTGTAATCGTATTTGCCGCCTTTCCAGCGGTAGAACACGTAATCGGCGCCGGTCACATCGCCTTTCTTATCGAACCCGATCGCGCCCAGCACGGTGTTGTGCTTGCCCGCCTTGAGGGCGTCGGCCACTTTCTTGCCGTCGGTGGATTTAACCTGGTTGACGGCGTTCACCCACGCCTGGATGGCGGCGTAGGTGTAGAGGGTGTAGCCCTCGGGATCGTAGTTGGCCTTCTTGAAGGCCGCGACGACACCGGCCGCTTCCTTGTTGCGGCGCGGGTCCGGGCTGAAGGTCATCAGGGTGCCCTCGCCCGCTGGCCCGGCGATTTTCCAGTATTCGTCGGTGACCAGCGCGTCGCCGGAGATGAGCTGCGGCTTGTAGCCCTGGTCGTGCGACTGGCGGATGATCAGCCCGGCCTCCTGGTGGTAGCCGCCGACGTAAATCACGTCGATCTTGGCGCCCTGCATCTTGCTGACCAGCGCCTTGAAGTCCTTGTCGCCCTTGTTGTAGGCCTCGTACATCGCCTCGGTCACGCCGCGCTTGTTGAGCTGCTTCTTGGTTTCGTCGGCGAGTCCTTTGCCGTAGGCGGTCTTGTCGTGAAGGATGGCGACCTTCTTGCCCTTGAACTTGTCGGCGATGAAGTTGCCGGCGACGGTGCCCTGCTGGTCGTCGCGGCCGCAGGTGCGGAACACGTTCCAGCGGCCCTTCTCGGTGAGCAGCGGATTGGTCGACGCGGGCGAGATCTGGATGATGCCGGCTTCGTGGTAGACGTCGGACGCCGGGATCGAGCTCGACGAGCAGAAATGTCCGGCGACGAACACGACCTTGTCGCTGGCCGATTTGTTGGCCACCGCGACCGCCTGTTTGGGATCGCAGGCGTCGTCTCCCACGAACAGTTTCAGCTTTTGACCCAGAACGCCGCCCTTGGCGTTGATGTCGGCCACCGCCATTTCGGCGCCCCGCTTCATCTGGTCGCCGAACGCGGCCTCGCCGCCGGTCATCGGACCGTTGACGGCGATGTTGATGTCGGCGTGCGCGGTGAACGTCCCCGCGAGCAGCACGGCGGAGGCGAGCATGAAGGTACGTGTCGTTCGCATAGATGTTCCTTCCCTGGTTTAAAAACGGGCGGACCGATCGCGGCCTCGCCCCCGAAATGACAACGGAACAAGACGAATCTAGCCCATCGTTCCCAATGGGAAAAGTGGGGCCAAGGCCCTATTTTTTCGTAGATGAGTCATTGCTGATGGTTTGCCAGCCGAACAATCCGGCGCGGCGATAAAGCCAGGGATACTGGCCGACCATGCGCCGGGCCCGGTTGATGCGATACGAAGTCAAGGCGATCGCGATCAATGCCGCCGTATCGGCGAGGTATCCGGTCAGCGACAACAATCGGCCATCGAACAAGGCGAACGTCAAAAACCGATCGCCGAAACCGAGCAGCATGACGTAGGCGACGGCGTGCCACGCCGGTTTCCAGGCCACGGCCAGCGCCTGGCCGATCATGATCGCGGCGAAACCCATGCCGATCAGCGTCAAGCCGATGAAGACCGGCAGCGGCGCGTCCAGGATCGGCAAGTGCATCATGACCTGCCTCCGTGTCCGGTCCGTTCCCCCACCCCGCCTTCGAGGTATGCCGCGCGCACTTCCGGGTTGGCGAGCAGGTCCCGGCTCGGGCCGGTCAGCACGATGCGGCCGTTGACCAGAACGTAGCCGCGATGGGCCAGACGCAACGCCTGGGGCGCGCGCTGTTCGACCAGCAGGATGGACATTTTTTCGTCGCGGTTGAGCGTGGCGATCGCCTCGAAGATCTGGTTGATGATGAGCGGCGCGAGGCCGAGCGACGGCTCGTCGAGCAGCAGCAGGCGCGGCCGGCTCATCAAGGCGCGCGCGATGGCGAGCATCTGTTGTTCGCCGCCCGAAAGCGTGCCGCCGCGCTGCTCGCGGCGTTCCTTCAGCAGCGGAAACAGGCGAAAGGCGCGCCCCAGGTCGGCGTCGGCTTCGTTCGGCGACGGCGCGGCGACGGTGCCCATGAGGAGGTTTTCCATCACCGTCATGCGCGGAAAAATCCGCCGTCCCTCGGGCGCCTGCGAAATGCCGAGATGAATGATGGCGTGGGTCGGCATCCGGGTGATGTCGCGGCCGTCGAAGCGGATGGCGCCTTGCGCGGCGCGCGGGTTGCCGCACACCGTCATCAGGAGCG
The DNA here is from genome assembly GCA_003598065.1 of Myxococcales bacterium. Taxonomy (GTDB): domain Bacteria; phylum Myxococcota_A; class SURF-8; order SURF-8; family SURF-8; genus SURF-8. The sequence goes on from QZKR01000111.1 coordinate 4,547, forward strand.
TGGACTTGCCGGCTCCGTTGGCGCCGATCAGGGTCACGATCTCGCCCTCCTGCACGTCCAGGTCGACGCCGTGCAAGGCTTCGATGTTGCCGTAGGCCGCATGCACGCCCGTGAGCGACAACAAGATGCTCATGCCGCGCCTTCCGCTTCACCCAGGTAGGCGCGGATCACGTCCGGGTCGCGGCGGACCTCGTCCGGCACGCCCTCGGCGATCTTGCGGCCGTAATCGAGCACGACGACCCGGTCGGAAATCGACATGACGACGCCCATGTCGTGTTCGATCAGCAGGACGCCGATGCGGTGGGTGTCGCGGATGAAGGTGAGCAGCGCGTTGAGATCGCCGGTTTCGCGCGCGTTCAGCCCGGCGGCGGGCTCGTCCAGGCAGAGAAGCTTGGGTTCGGTGCACATGGCGCGCGCGATTTCGAGGCGGCGCTGGTCGCCGTACGGCAGGCCGCCGGCGTCGATGTCGGCCCGCGCGGTCAATCCGACCCGGTCCAGCCAGTAGCGCGCGCGCTCCACGGCGCGGGCTTCGGCATGGCGGTAAACGCCGAGGCCGAACAGCCCGGCGAGCGTGTAACCGGAAGCGCGCATCAACTCGTTGTGCTGGGCGACGATCAGGTTTTCCAGCACCGACATGCCGCGGAACAGCCGGATGTTCTGAAACGTGCGCGCGACTTTCGCCGTGGCCGCGATGCGGAAGCCCTCCATCCGCTCGAGCAGGAATTCGCCGCCCTCGTGGGTCAACTGCATCCGGCCGCTGGTCGGGACGTAAAATCCGGTCAGGCAGTTGAACAAGGTCGTCTTGCCGGCACCGTTGGGGCCGATGACCGCGGTGATGCGCGCGGTTTCGGCCGCGAACGAGACGTCATCGACCGCGACCAGGCCGCCGAAGCGCATGGTCAGGTGTTCGACCGTGAGTAATTTCGAGGCCGTCATCGCAGGCCTCCCGGCGCCGACAGCCGCAGGGTCGGCTCTCGGTGCGCGAGCAATCCGGCCGGTCGCCACAGCATGATCCCGACCATGGCCGCGCCGAACGCGACCATGCGGTATTGATGAAGATCGCGGAAAAATTCGGGCAGTCCGATTAGCAGCACCGCCGCCAGCACCACGCCGATCTGGCTGCCCATGCCGCCCAGCACGACGATGGCGAGGATGACGGCGGATTCGATGAAGGAAAAGCTCTCGGGGCTGACGAAGCCCTGCCGCGTGGCGAAGAATGCGCCGGCGAAGCCGCCGAAACCGGCGCCGATGGCGAACGCCGTCAGCTTGGTGTTGGTCGGGTTGATGCCGAGCGAACGGCACGCGATCTCGTCCTCGCGCAATGCTTCCCACGCGCGCCCGATCGGCAGGCGGCGGATGCGCAGCGTGAACAAGTTGGTGGCCATCGCCATCGCCAGGATGACGTAATAAAGAAAAACGATGCGGTGGTTGGGCGAATACTCGATCGGCCAGATCAGGCTGACGAAGGTGTGAAACGAATGGGCGCCGTCGGGCGGGCTCGCCGTGAACGGCAAGCCGAAGAACGACGGCCGGGGAATTCCGCTCAGGCCGTTGGGCCCGCCGGTGAACTTGTACCAGTTGAGCAGGATGATGCGGATCATCTCGCCGAAACCGAGGGTCACGATGGCGAGATAGTCGCCGCGCAGGCGCAGCACCGGGAAGCCGAGCAGAATGCCGGCGAACGCGGCCATGATGCCGGCGAAGGGCAGGCATATCCAGAAATTGAGTTCGAAGTACTGGGCCAGCAGCGCGTACGAATAGGCGCCGACCGCGTAGAAGGCGACATAACCGAGATCGAGCAGTCCCGCCAGGCCGACGACGATGTTCAGCCCCCACCCCAGCATGATGTAGGTGACGACGAGGATGGCGATGTCGATCACGCGGCGGTCGGCGAACGGCATCAACGGCAACGCGATCGCCAGCAGCAGGATCAGCGGGCCGGCGAAACGGGCGAAACGCTGCACCTGCGCGCCGAGGTGATCCATCACTGATTCGCGCGCGTCGGCCCCTTGCATGACCGCGACCGGCGCGTGACGAATCCGCCACGCGGCGCAAAGGGCGAGGAACGCCGCGAACGCGACGATCAGCCAGTTGGGCATGGCGACGTCGAACAGCAGCGCGAGCCGCAGCGGATGACCGGGTGCGAGCCATTGCGAGAGCGCGACCGCGAGCGCGACCGCCGCGCCTCCCGCGGCGACCGGCGCGTGCGATCCCGCGCGCAACAACAACACGCCGAACCGTCCCAGCGCGGCGACGGCGGCGGCGGTGAGGACGTCGTCGAAGCGGAAGTGGAGCGGCGCGAGGGTGGCGGCGGAGCCGTCCTGGATGCGCACGCCGACCAAGGCGACGGCCAGTCCGAACACCAGCAACCCGGCCAGGGCGGATTGCCGGAGGAGATCGTTCGCGGGCGTGCCCGCCGCCGGTCGCGCCGCCATCGCGTCAGACCTTTTCCACGTCGGGCCGGCCGAGCAATCCGGTCGGCCGGAAGATCAGCACCACGACCAGCACCGTGAACGCGGCGACGTCCTTGTATTCGACCGAGAAATAGGCCGACCAGAACGCCTCGATCAGGCCGATCAGCAGGCCGCCGAGCATGGCGCCGGGCAGCGAGCCGATCCCGCCCAGCACCGCGGCGGTGAACGCCTTAATACCGGCGTGAAAGCCGATGTAGAAATCGACCACGCCGTAATGCAGCAGGAAGATCAGTCCGGCCACGCCGGCCAGCGCGGCGCCCATGATGAAGGTCTGGGCGATGGTGCGGTCGACGTCGACGCCGACCAGGGACGCCATCTTCAGGTCCTGCTCGCACGCGCGCTGGGCGCGCCCCAGCGACGTGCGCTGGATCAGGAGCGAGAACGCCGCCATCAGCACGACCGTCAGCACGACGATCAGGATTTGCATATAGCCGAGCGTCACGACGAAATCGCCCCGCCGCATGATCTCGATGCCGCCGGTGACGACGGGCGGTATCGGCTTGGTCCGCGCGCCCTGCACGAGCTGAACGTAATTCTGCAGGAAGATGGACATGCCGATCGCGGTGATCAGCGCCGCGAGCCGGGGCGAGTGGCGCAACGGGCGATAGGCGATGCGTTCCAGCGTCCAGCCGTAAAGCGGCGTCAGCGCCATGGTCACCAGCAGCGCGACCAAGATCGCCAGCGGCGCCCAGGTGATGCCGAACAGGCCGAGCAGCATGAACGCGATGATCGAAATGAAGCCGCCGACCATGAAAATTTCGCCGTGGGCGAAATTGATCATGCCGATGATGCCGTAGACCATCGTGTAGCCGATGGCGATGAGCGCGTAGATCGCGCCCAGGGTAATGCCGTTGATTAGCTGTTGGGTGAAGTACTCCATCCGCCCCCTGGCCGCCGGACCCGAAGTGCTCGCTTCGGATTCTCGGTCGTTTCCGTCGAATAAAACGGTAGCGGAGCCGTTCACCCAGTCAAGCGGTTTCTCCCTTGCCCTTTGGTCCGGATTTTTCCGCGCGACGCCTGAGGACGTACATGAGCTTGCGCGCCGCCACGCGTTTCAGCGCCTCGACGCCGCGTTCGGCGTCGCCGACCGAAACGACTTCGATGCCGGTCATGGGATCGATGGCGGTGACCCGCACGACCCGGCCGACGTACTGCATCTCGAACAGGACTTCGGGCACCGGCGGCGGGCCTACATGTTCCGCCGGTACTGTCCGCCGGCCTCGAACAAGGCATGCGTGATCTGGCCGAGCGAGCAGCAACGCACCGCGTCCATCAGCACCGCGAAGAGATTTTCCCCTTCGGTCGCGGCGCCCTGCAGGCGCTTGAGCATGGCGGGCGCCTCGTGCGCGTGGCGCCGATGGAAATCGGCGAGCCGCGCGATCTGACTTTCCTTTTCGTCTTCGGTCGAGCGGGCGAGCTTGGGCGCTTCCGGGATCGCCTCGCCCGCGGGATTGAGGAACGTGTTGACGCCGACGATCGGCAGCCGCCCGTCGTGCTTGAGAGTCTCGTAGTAGAGAGATTCCTCTTGGATTTTGGCGCGCTGATAGCCGGTTTCCATGGCGCCCAGCACGCCGCCGCGTTCGGCGATGCGCTCGAATTCGGCCAACACCGCCTCCTCCACCAGGTCGGTCAGTTCGTCGATGACGAACGAGCCCTGGTTGGGATTCTCGTTCTTGGCGAGGCCCCATTCGCGGTTGATGATGAGCTGGATGGCGAGCGCGCGCCGCACCGATTCCTCGGTCGGCGTGGTGATCGCCTCGTCGTAGGCGTTGGTGTGCAGGCTATTGCAGTTGTCGTAGGTGGCGATCAGCGCCTGCAGCGTGGTGCGGATGTCGTTGAACGACATTTCCTGGGCGTGCAGCGAACGGCCCGAGGTCTGCAGATGGTACTTGAGCCGCTGCGAGCGTTCGCCCGCGCCGTACTTCTCGCGCATGGCGACCGCCCAGATGCGCCGCGCGACCCGGCCCATGACCGTGTATTCCGGGTCCATGCCGTTGGAGAAGAAGAAGGATAGATTGGGCGCAAAGTCGTCGATCTTCATGCCGCGCGCGCGATAGGCCTCGACGTAGGTGAAGCCGTTGGCGAGCGTGAAGGCGAGCTGCGAGATCGGATTCGCCCCGGCCTCGGCGATGTGATAGCCGGAAATCGAGACCGAATAGAAATTCCTGACCCGCCGCCGGATAAAATATTCCTGGATGTCGGCCATCATGCGGAGCGCGAATTCGGTCGAGAAGATGCAGGTGTTCTGGCCCTGGTCCTCTTTCAGGATGTCGGCCTGGACGGTGCCGCGGATGTTTTCGAGCACGGCTTGCGCGATGCGCGCGCGTTCGTCGTCATTGGGCGCGCGGCCCTGCTCCCGGGCGAAGCTGTCGAGCTGCTGGTCGATGGCGGCATTGAAGAACATGGCGAGGATCGTCGGCGCCGGGCCGTTGATGGTCATGGAGACCGAGGTCGACGGCGCGCACAGCTCGAAGCCGTCGTAGAGCGCCTTCATGTCGTCGAGGGTGGCGATCGAAACGCCGGAGTTGCCGACCTTGCCGTAGATATCCGGGCGCCGGTCGGGATCGAAGCCGTAGAGGGTGACGGAATCGAACGCGGTCGAAAGGCGCGTCGCGGCGGCGTGCGCCGACAGCGCCTTGAAGCGGCGGTTGGTGCGGAACGGATCGCCCTCGCCCGCGAACATGCGGGTCGGGTCCTCGTCCGCGCGCTTGAACGGGAACACGCCGGCGGTGAACGGGAAACGCCCGGGCAGGTTTTCGCGCCACAGCCAGCGCAGCAGTTCGCCCTCGTCCTCGTAGCGCGGCAGCGCGACGCGCGGGATGGCAAGACCGGAGAGCGACGTGCCCTTGAGAGCGATCGAATTTTTGCCGGAAGCGATCTCGTCGCCCAGGTAGGCGTCGCGGGTCTTCGGCCAGTCGTCGAGCAACGCGCGGCTCCGCGGTTCGAGGGCGGTTTCGCGCTCCCGGATCAGGGAATCGAGCGCGTTCGCGTCCGCGCCCGAGGCTTCCAACATCCGGCGGGCTTCGCGCAATTGCTGGCGCTCGCGCGCAAGCCGGACTTGGGCTCCGCCCCGCCGATGCCAGGCGCGCACCGTGTCGGCGACCTCGGCGAGGTAGCGCACGCGTTCGGGCGGCACGATCGCCCGTCCGGGCTGCGAGTGGCGGACCTTGGCGGGCGGCGATCGGTCGGGAAAACGGCGGAGGCCCTTGGACTCGAATTGGCGCAGTATTTCGCGGTAGACCGACGTCACGCCCGGATCGGCGAAACGCGAGGCGATGGCCCCGAACACCGGCATGTCGTCGGGCTTCCGGTCGAAGGCCTCGCGGTTGCGCTGAACCTGCTTCTGCACGTCGCGCAGCGCGTCGGCGGCGCCGCGCCGGTCGAACTTGTTGATCACCACGATGTCGGCATGGTCGAGCATCTCGATCTTTTCGAGCTGGCTCGCCGCGCCGAATTCCGGGGTCATGACGTAGAGCGAAACGTCGGCCAGATCGACGACGCCGCTGTCGGCCTGGCCGATGCCGGGCGTTTCCACGATCACCAGATCGAAGCCGGCCGCCCTGCACGCGGCGACGATATCGCCGATCTGGGCCGGCATTTCGTGCTCCGCCCCGCGCGTCGCGAGGGAACGCATGAACACGTTGGGTGCGGCGATGGCGTTCATGCGGATGCGGTCGCCGAGCAGCGCGCCGCCGGTCTTGCGGCGGATCGGGTCGATGGCGATGACCGCGATGCGCGGCTCGCCGCAATGCTGACGGAAGCGCCGGATCAATTCGTCGGTCAGCGACGACTTGCCAGCGCCGCCGGTACCGGTGATGCCGAGCACCGGCGCCTTCTTCGCCTTCGCAGCCGCCTCGCGGATCTTGATCAAATGGCCGTCCATGAGGCGGCCGGCCTCGATGGCGCTGATAATGCGCGCCAACGTCCCGTGCTCGCCCTTGAACAAGCCGGCCAGGTCGTCGGGAAGCGTGGCGCACAAGTCTTGCCGTGCACGCTCGGCCATGTCGGCGATCATGCCGTCGAGGCCCATACGCTGGCCGTCCTCGGGCGAGTAGATGCGGGTAACACCATAGGCGTGCAGCTCGTCGATCTCCTCGCGCACGATCACGCCCCCACCGCCGCCAAAGACGCGGACATGATCGGCGCCGCGCTTTTTCAGCAGGTCGATCATGTATTTGAAATATTCGACATGCCCGCCCTGGTAGGAACTTACCGCGATGGCGTGCGCATCCTCCTGGATGGCGGCGGTGACGATGTCGTCGACCGCGCGGTTGTGACCGAGGTGGACCACTTCCGCGCCGTGCGCCTGTAGAAT
>QZKR01000045.1 GCA_003598065.1 Myxococcales bacterium
GTGCGCGGCCTCCGCCCGCCGCGCTGGCCGGCGACAGACGCCGTGGCCAACATGGCCGTCATCGATGCCCTTTTCGCTTCGCTCAAGAAAGGGCGAGCCATGCCGGTAAAAGATTGGCGGGTCTTGATGGAGACAAAGCCGCGGTAGCTCAACGCTCCGCGTTTACTGTCCGGAAAAACGATTGGCGAGGGATTGCTTCACAAAGCCGGGCGGCGTTAGTTTCAAGCCGAGGCCACGGTTGTTTTCCTGGCCGGTTTCTTCGCCGGCGATTTCTTTGTCTTACTTTTCACCTTCAGATCCGCCGCCGGCGTCTGCCCAGCTTCCAAAATCCGTTCGTTCAGGAACTTCTCGATCCGCAGGTTCACGAGTTCCGGCATTTCGATCGGCGAGGTATGGCTGCCGTTGGGCACTACGAGCAGATCGGCGTCGGGAATCAGTTTCTGCATTTCGCGCGACAGCCAGAGCGGCGTGAACGTGTCCTTCTCGCCGCCGACGACCAACGTCGGGCAGGCGATGGCGGCGAGGTTTGGCTTGGCGTCGTGTTCCTGCGCGGCGGCGAGCATGGAGACGAACAGCCCTGCATCGATGCCGCCGATATGATCAAAATAGGGTTTGAAATCCTCGCGATTAATAAAGTCGCCGTTTACCTCGAAGTGGACCGCCACCTGGTAGGCCAGTTCCGATTTGGTGACGAGTTCCCAGGCCCGCTGGCTCAACTCGGGTTGGGAAAGCATGAATTTTTTCAGGAAAGGGAAGACCGTCTTCAGGATGCTGTTGTCGTGGAAAGTGTCCAGAGGCCTGCCGTAGCTGCCGCAGATCGGAATCAGGCCGCGCGTCCGCTCGGGGAACAGATGGGCGAATTCGAGAATCACCTGAACGCCCATGCTGTGGCCGACCAGCACGCCCGGCGGCAGATTCAGATGGGCGAAGAGTTGACCGAGATCGGCCGCCACATCGGCGGTGGCGATGTGGTCGAAGTCGGCCGGTCTGTCCGACTGGCCGTGGCCTTTGTAATGCCAATGGACGATCTGGAAGCGATCGGCGAAGTAAGGGATGAAATAGCGCCAGACATAGCCGTCGCAGCCGATGCCGTCGCAGAGGACGAGCGGCACGCCCTCGCCGACCCTGCGGAAGAAAAGCCGTGTGCCGTCTACGCCGTGGAAATATCCTTCCTGCATGACTCCCGCCTCCCCTGAAGATGATGCGCTCAAGGCCGCCTTGTCGCCGGCGGCGCGCTGTCGTTCCTATTCTGCGGAGCGGCCGTGTCCGGACGCCTTCGCCGTCCGTTTCTGCCGATGGCTTTCGGCCAGCACGATTCCCCCGGCGACGGCCACGTTGAGCGATTCCACGCGTCCCAGCCGCGGCAGCGACACGAGCCGGTCGCAGGCCTCGCGCACCAGCCGCCGCAGCCCCTTCTCCTCCGCGCCAAGCACGAAGGCTGTCGAGCCGCTCAGATCCTCATCGTACAACGACAAATCGGCGTCGGGGGACGCGCCGATGATCCACCAGCCGGCTTTTTTCAGCGCTTCCATGGCGCGGACGAGGTTCGTGACGCGGCAGATCGGCAGCCATTCCGTGGCGCCCGAGGAGACGCGCGTCACGGTGTCGCTCACCGGCGCGACGCCGTCCTTGGGCAGCACCACGCCGCCCGTTCCGAAAGCCTCCGCCGTACGGATCAGCGAACCGAGGTTCTGCGGGTCCTGCACGCCGTCCAACACCAGCAGATCGGGTCGCGGCTGGCTGGCCTGCCAGGCGTCCAGCCGTTCTTCGAAGTCGGCATAGCTGAATTCGGCGACGCGCGCGGCGACGTGCTGGTGGTGGCCGTGTTGGCTGAGGCGCTCGAACTCCGCCGTTTCGGCCGGCCGCATATGGATCTTCGCCTGGCGCGCCAGGGTCTCGATTTCGCGGATCGTCCCGCTCCATTTGCCGGGCGGGAGCAACAACTGATCCACGCCGCGCGGATTGGCTCGCAGCAGTTCCAGAACCGGCCGGACGCCGAATACCCAGCGCGGCATCACGGTCCCTCGATCTCGGCGGCGATGGCGCGCGCCGCCTGCGCCGGGTCGGCCGCGCGCAGGACGGGCCGGCCGACAACGAGATAATCCGCGCCGGCCCGCACCGCCTCGCGCGGCGTCATCACGCGCGCCTGATCGTCGGCGGCGGCTTCGAAAGCCGGCCGGATGCCGGGCGTCACCACGATGAAGTCGGAGCCGCAGGTCCGGCGGATCAACGCCACTTCCTTCGCCGAGGCGACGACGCCGTCCATGCCGGCCGCTTGCGCGAGCGCCGCCAGCCGTTTCACCTGCTCCGCCGTCGTGCCCTGGACGCCGGTTTCGGCGAGATCGGCGTCGGCGAGGCTGGTGAGCACCGTCACCGCCACCGCCTTCGGCGCCGGCTGGCCGCTTTTCTGGCTCCAGGCGTCGAGCGCGACGCGCGTCGCGGCGAGCATTTTCCGGCCGCCGGCGGCGTGAACGGTGAACATCCGCACGCCCAGGGCCGCCGCTTGTTGGCTGGCCTCGGCGACCGTATTGGGGATGTCGTGATATTTGAGATCGAGGAACACCGGCAGGCCGAGCGCCTGCAATCGCCGCGCCGCTTCCGGGCCATGGCGGGTGAAGTTGCGTTTGCCGAGCTTCGCCATTCCCGCTTCGCCGGCGAAAGTCTGTGCGACGGACGCCAAAACGTCCAGCGTCCAATCGCCGTCCAGGGCCACGATCAACCGGTCGCGGGCGCGCATCGCTTCTCCCTTACGGCTTGCACTCGTCGTAGAGCGCGCGGAGCGTATCCTTCACCTTGGCCAGAAGCTTGTCGAGAGGCACAAGCTCGACCTTCGCCTCGCGCCGCAGCTTGAACTCCACCGCGCCCTGCTCCAGCGCCTTCTTGCCGATCGTGATGCGGATCGGCAGGCCCAGGAGGTCGGCGTCCTTGAACTTCACGCCGGCGCGTTCGTCGCGGTCGTCCATCAGCGTTTCCACGCCGCGCGAAGTCAACTCCGCGTAAATCTTTTCCGTCGCCTCGACCACGGCCTCGCCCTGCATCAGAAGCGGCACGAGATGCACCTCGAAGGGGGCGAGCGGCGCCGGCCAGACGATGCCGTCGTCGTCGTGGTTCTGCTCGATTGCGGCGGCGACGCTGCGGGTGACGCCGATGCCGTAGCAACCCATCGTGCAGACGATCGGCTCGCCGTTGGGGCCCAGCACGTTGGCCCCCATCGGCTCGGAATATTTGCGGCCGAGGTAGAACACCTGACCGACCTCGATGCCGCGATAGGCCTTGTAGCGGCCCGTGCCGCAACGCGGGCAGACCTCGCCCTCCTGCGCCAAGCGGATGTCCGCGAAGCGCTCGATGGTCACGTCGCGCTCCAGGTTGACGCCGACGAGGTGGACGTCTTTCTTGTTCGCGCCGGTGATGAAATTGCGCATCGCCTTGACGGTCGTGTCGGCGACGACGGGAATCTTCAATCCCACCGGCCCGGCGAAGCCCGTCGGCGCGCCCGTCAGCTTCTCGATGTCGGCGTCCTCCGCCAGGTAGACGGCCGTGACGCCCAGGGCGCGGCGCAGCTTCATCTCGTTGACGTCGCAATCGCCGCGGATGCAGACGGCGTAGAAGCGGCCCTGGTCGTCGAAATAGATGAGCGTCTTGCAGAGATCGGCCGGCGCGGCTTTCAGAAACACCGAGACCTCTTCGATCGTGCGCTGGTCGGGCGTTTCCACCTCGCGCAACGGCTCCATCTCCGCCTTGGCGGCCTTGACGGTCCGCGCCTCTTCGGGCGGCGCGGCGGTTTCCGCCATTTCGACGTTGGCCGAGTAGCTGCATTGGTCGCAGGAAAGAATCAAGTCCTCGCCGGACTGGGCGAGCACCTGGAACTCGTGCGAGCGCGAGCCGCCGATCGCCCCGGTGTCGGCTTCCACGGCGCGGAAGTTCAGACCGGCGCGCTTGAAAATGCGCGTGTAGGCGTCGTACATCACCTTGTATTCGCGATGGCAGTCTTCTTCCGTCGTATGGAAGGAGTAAGCGTCCTTCATCAGGAATTCGCGGCCCCGCATCAGGCCGAAGCGCGGGCGGATCTCGTCGCGGAACTTGTCCTGGATCTGGTAGAGGTTGATCGGCAGCTGGCGGTACGATTTGATCTCGTTGGCGAAGAGGTAGGTGATGACCTCCTCGTGCGTCGGTCCGAGGCAGAATTCGCCGCCCTTGCGATCCTTGAGACGCAGAAGCTCGGGGCCGTATTTATGCCAGCGGCCGGATTGCTGCCAGATTTCCGCCGGCTGGACCATCGGCATCAGCAGTTCCTGCGCGCCGGCCCGGTTCATCTCCTCGCGGACGATCTGTTCCATCTTGCGGATCGAGCGCAGCCCGAGCGGCAGGTAAATATAGATGCCCGCCGCCAGCTTGCGGATCATGCCGGCGCGCAGCATCAGAATGTGGCTGATGACCTGAGCGTCGGAGGGAATCTCCTTGAGCGTGGGGATCATGAATTGCGAATAGCGCATCCGGTCCTCCTCATCGATGCCTCTTGCCGCGTAGCGTTAGAAGGAAATGTATAGCCGGCCCCCGACCCCTTGGCAAGCATTCTTTACGCTCTGCGGCATGGGAGAGTGCGAATTGAAAAAGTGCGTGGCTCTTTGAAACGGAGGGACGCGGCTCGTCATTTCCCTTTTGCATTTCAAATGCTATGATGTCTTGGCCGTCTTGTTGAAAATCGAACGAGGTTGGTTGTGCTGCGGTTGAGTTGGGTTTTGATTCTATTGTTTTGCCTCTGCCTGACGGTTGACTCGCTTGCCGACGAAGAATTCCGCGCCTCAGATTACGCATCGTCGCATCGAACGCCGGAGCAGCCCGCCGAGTTGCGGGCATTCCCCGTCCCTGTGGAGGCAATTCCCGAGGACAAGCCGAGGGTGGCCAAGGCCGCCTCGTCCCAGGCCTTCCCGCAATGGGGCTTCAACGTACGGGGCGGCTACGCCTATCATTTCTCCTACTGGGAGATTCTCCTGCAAAGCATAGGGGCGCGTCATGGCCCAACCGTCGCCGTCGGCTTCGATTACGACAAGAACGGCGAGGGCGTGGAGGCAGGCGTTTACTATTCGCACCTGTTCGCCTCCGACGACTTCTCCCGCCTGCATGAAGTCGGGCCCTACGTCGGTTTTCTCCATCGCTGGATAGACGACCCCAAACTCGTCCTGGGTCTCGGCGTCACGATCCAGCCGCTATATACGTTCGGCCCCGAGGTTTCGGAAGGCTTCGAGATGCGGCTGCGCCTGCCTTTCAGCCTCACCCGCCAGTTTTCGGAACACTTCGGCATCGTCCTGGAAACCGCGCTCAGCTACGGCCTTGCAGCCATGGTCAAAGGCAGCAACCTCCTCGCCGGTTTCATCGATCCGGAGGAATGCGACGCCGCCTTCGACGATCCGACGATTTGCCGCGTCCTGGCCGGCGTGGACGACAACGACGGTCTGCGCGTCGCTCACGGCTTCGGCGTGGAGTTTCGTCTGACGTTCCGGATCCCGTAATCGCCCCTTAAAAAACCAGGACAAAATGTAGCGACGTCAAACTGGTCGAGGGGTGGCATAGTCTCGACCCCGAAGGGGGCGAGGCTGTGCGAAATGAAGACACAGCCTCCCGACCTTCGGTCGTGAGACTATGCCACACGCCTGGGCCGGCTTGGCATCGCCGCTACGCTTGACCACGCCACTTCCCTCATTTCAGCTTGAACCCACAAGGCTTCCGGTGTAGCTTGGCGACGAGTGGAGGGTGCGAAACCGGACGCCATGACGACTTTCTTTCTCCCATCACTGTTTGGACTGACGTGCCTTGTGGGGATCATCCTCATCTTCAACGGCCTGCGCGGACTCGTGCGGCGCGTCCTGTATGTACCCGATTTCAAGAAAGATTCGCGCGGAACAGTGCGCACGGTCGAGGGCGGCGGAACGCGGTTCTGGGGCATGGTCTGCCTCGCGGCGGGAGTACTGTTCGTTCTCGTCGGCTTCGCCGGTTTCCAGCGCGTTTACGAATTTCAGAACTCGCCGGCTTTTCTGCGTTACATGGTCCCCGCGCCGGACGGCTACGAAATCCTCTACAGCATGGCCGCCAACGGCGGCTACGAAATCGCCTACACCTACCCTTCCAACGCAGCCGACGTACGGCAGCGGTTTCTCGATCGGCTTCGCGAGGAGGGCTGGACGATCGCCACGGATACGCCGTTTTCCGTCGTCGCACAGCGCGGCGAGCATTGCTTGACCCTGTCCTTCGTGGGGTGGAGCGGCGAGGAGCGGCGGTCCTTCCAGGCGAAGGTGATCGTCAGCTATTCGACAAATCCAGACTCATAGAAATGTGGGGAATGCCGGCCTCGATGAAAGGCGTTCCTTCCTCGACGAAACCGATGGCGAAGTAGAAGGCCCGCGCCGACGCCTGGGCATGGAGGAAGGCGCGCGTCGCGCCGGCGCGCCTGGCGTGATCGAGCATGAAACGCACCAGCGCCCGTCCGACGCCCTGACGCCGGTAATCCGGCAGCACGGCGATGCGACCGAGTTTTATCGTATCGCCGTCGCGCACGTAGCGCCCCGCCCCCACCGCCCGGCCGTCGGCGAGGGCGAGAAAGTGGGCGGCGTCGGCGTCGCGGCCGTCGCGCTCGACGGCGGGGTCGATCTGCATTTCCACGACGAAGACGGCGCGGCGGATGGCGAAGGCGCCGGCGCGTTCGTCGGGGGTGAGGCATTCAATGACGGGGTAAACTTCCATGTGCTCCTACAAAAATGCGTTTCATCGCTGGCCATGATGATCTCGCCAGCAAGGCAAGTCAAGCTTCGCAGGATGGGCGATTGCATCGATATTTGGAAATTTCAACGCCTGTCGGCGCGTTTCGAAATGCAGTCCCGTAGTCCCGTAGGCCGGGCAAATTCCTTGCCCGACATCAGATCAGAATTGTCGGGCATAAAATATGCCCGGCCTACACCTACTTTCTTCGACCGAGGCGCAATTCGACGCGCTTTCTCGCGCGCTCGACGAAGGGCTCGAATCGCTCGTCCAGCGGCTGCACGGTCGGAGCGTCGCCGGCGGCCTCCAGTTCGCGCCGGAGTTCGGCGAACGGCCGGAAGGCGTTCCTGTCGCCGCAGATCTGGCAGCGGACGTCCCCGCATCCCCCGATGAAAATGGATTGAATCCCGCTCTCGCTCACGATGGCCTTCGTCCGAAAAAGGTGCTGTCTTTGTAACACACTTTTACACCTCGCAACATGCGCAATTGAGTTCATCGGGCGATTGTGTTAGCCATAAACGTTGGTCGAACGCGCTTTTGCCATGAGGAAGCCGAATGCCGAAAAACCTGCCTGAAAAACACGCGATCATCCAAAACAACGGACGCTTTGGCATCGCCGCGCATCTCCCCGCCGGCCTGATCACTCCCGAACAACTCCGGCGCTTCGCCGATTTCGCCGAAAAATACCGGGTCGAAGCCGTCAAAATCACCTCCGCCCAGCGGCTGGCGTTCATCGGCATCGACGAGGCGGATCTGGATCGGGCCTGGGAGGATCTCGGCGAGAAGCCGGGAATGGCCATCGGCATGTGCGTCCGCTCGGTGAAGATCTGCCCCGGCAAGACGTATTGCCCTTACGGCCACCAGGATACGCTGACCGTCGGCATGGAAATCGACCGGCGTCTTTACGGCAAATCGCTGCCGCACAAGTTCAAGATCGCCGTCTCCGGATGCCCGTTTCAGTGCGCCGAAAACGCCATCCGCGATTTCGGACTGGTCGGCTACAACAACGGCTGGAAAGCCGCCGTCGGCGGCAACGGCGGTCCCGCGCCGCGCCTCTCCCAACCATTGACGAAAGGGTTGTCCGACGAGGCGGCGATCGAGTTGGCCGAACGCGTCGTAAAGGCGTTCGCCGGTTCAGGCGAGAAAAGCCGCATCGGCAAGTGGATCGAAAAGATCGGCCTGGACGAATTCAAGCGTCTGGTCGGAGTCGAGCAGGCGTCTTGACCTCCATCCTTTAGCGCCCGCCAACGCGTTTCGTTTCTATTCAATGGATAAGCCCGCCGGTCCCTAACGGCCTAACCTCCCGAATTCCCTTCTTTTCGTTGTTTACAGACGTGTCCGGCCATTCGCAGGCGCACGCTAATATTCGCTAAAGATCCGCCGCAAGTATGCCGATTGATTAAGTCAGTGGAAGCATCCGCTTAGAAAGGGGCACAACCGGATGATGAAGAAGGAACATATTCTGCCGTTTGTAAAGGCCACGATCGACACGTTCACGACGATGGTCGATGTTGCGCCGCAGCAAAAGGACATTGCGGCGATCGTACCGCCGCTCGAACAGAACAACGTCAGCGCGATGATCGGCCTTTCCGGCGACGCCAAGGGAATGGTCGGCATCTCGATGAGCAACGCCACGGCGCTCAAAATCGTTTCGCGTTTCACCGGCGAGGAGGTGACCCAGTTCGGCGAGGACGTCACCGACGCCGTCGGCGAATTGATCAACATCATCGCGGGCGGGGCCAAGGCGGAAATCCACGACATGCGCCTGATGATTTCGTTGCCGTCCGTGATGCATGGCGAAAGATACTATCTTTCGATGCCGAAAGAAGCGCCGCTTGTAGCCATCACGTTCACTCTGCCCGACACGGGCGACCTCACGCTCTGCGTGAGCCTCATACCGGAAGCGGGCTAGTCGTTCTCAGCTGGAGGTGAATTCCATGAGGGTATTAATTGTCGATGATTCCAGCACGATGCGCAAAATCATCAGGAAGACGGTGATGGAAGCGGGAGTGAGCGATATCGCCGAGGCCGAGGACGGCATTGACGCCTTGAAGCGGATCAAGGACCACAACGCCGCGTTCGACCTCATCCTGCTCGACATCAACATGCCGAAGGTGGACGGCATCACGACTCTGAAGCAGCTCAAATCGATGGATCAGACCAAGGGCATCCCCGTCATCATGTGCACCTCCGAGGCGGAGAAGGAACTGGTCATCACGTCGATCAAGGCCGGGGCGTCCGACTACGTGGTGAAGCCGTTCACCAAGGACGTCATTTTCGAGAAGATAAACCGGCTGAGCGCCAAGCCGGCGTAGCCGCGTTTTTATCCCGCCATGCCGCGCCAGCTCCCATTGTTTGCGGCGTTTCTCCTCTTCGCGCTGTGCCTGCCCGCAATCGTCCACGCCGAGGAAGACGCCGATTCGCCCGCCAGGCGCGATATTGTCTTGATCCTGGACAATTCCGGTTCGTTGCGTTCGACCGACCCCCAGGGTCTGAGCAAGCAGGCCGCCGGACTTTTGGCGCGCCTCATTGGCGGAGATGACGCGCTCGGCGTGGTGGCCTTCGACGAGAAAGCGCGCGTCCTCTCGCCGCTTGCCCCGCTTCCCGACAGCAAAGCGCGCGACCGGCTCGCCCGTTCGATCGCCGGTTTGCGCCGCGACGGAAAGCTCACCCATATCGAAGCCGCGCTGGAAGCGGCTTACGAGGAATTTTCCGGCGCAACGAGCAGGCCGCGCACCGCCATCCTGCTCACCGACAGCCAAATCGACCTCGACGACGATGTAAAAACCGCCACCCCTGACGAACAGCGCTCGCGCGAACGTATCCAGGGCGAACTCGCCGAACGTTACCGCAAAGCCGGTATTATGCTTTACACCATCGCCTTTCGCGGCGGCGCGGATGCGGCGCTGCTGGAGGCGCTGGCCAAGGCGACGGGCGGCCTGGCGTTTGCCGTCGCCAAGCCGTCGGAGCTGTCGGAGGTCTACTTCTCCATCTTCAATCAGGTGGCCGCGCCGCAGCAGGCCCCGATCAAGGACGGCCGCTTTCAGATCGACGCCAGCGTGAATGAAGCGACGGTGATCGTCCAGGCGCACGAGGTCGCCGATCGCTTGGAATTGCAGGACCCCAACGGCGCACGACACCGACGCGACCGGAGTTCGGCCAGAATCCGCTGGGGCGGCAACGCCGCGTATCTCATGGCGACGATCGCCGATCCTCTTCCCGGCGCTTGGCATATCCTGGGACTGGACAAAGAAGAGGCGAACGTCATTCTGCTCACCGACGTGGAATTGGAAGCGCCGGTGCTGCGCAATCGGTTTTACCGGGACGAGCCGATTCCCGTTCTGGCCCGGCTGGATCACAATCTGCCGCTTGAGGAACTTCCGGATGGCATCGGCCTCACCGCCATTTTGTTGACCGAAGACGGTTCGCCGGTCGATTCGGTCGCCCTTGCCGATGACGGTCCGGAAAAGGGGGGATGCCGGAGCATATCGGTGGATCGAATGAAGGGAGACTGGTCGAGCGGCGCTTTTGCGCCCAAGCCGGCGTACAAACCCGGCCGCTATCGCATCCAGGTTCAAGCCCAGGCCGATACGTTTTCGAGGATGCGCCAGATAGAGGTTGAAATCGTCGATGCGCCCTGGATCGGCGCGCCCTCGACGGAGATGCGCTTCTTCATGGACGAACCGGTGATTTTCCGGCTGCAACTGGCGCGGGATTTTTCGGCCATGCAGACGCCGGCGTCGGTCGGCGCTCCGGCCTATGTCGATGGAGCTGCGCCGGCGACGTTCACGGTGCTCCCTCCCTCCGGAGCGAGACAGACTTTCTCGCCGAATCTGCCTCCCGACGGAAAGTACGAACTGCTCTTCGACGGCGAGCCCGAAGAGGGAGCCTACGAGTTGATCGCCCAGTACGCGGTGGACGGTCGCGCGCCGCTTTGCCCCGCCGCCGGAAAAACGATCGTCTTCAATCTTCGCCGCTCGCTCGATCCCGGCGTCGGGAGTACGCTCCCCTTCACCCGTCTCGAATTGACGTTGATGGCGGCGGTCCTTTTCCAGTTCATCGTCATCGCCTATTTGCTGCGCCGCGTGAAGGCGCCCGTTCCGGACCCGATTCCCTCGGGAAGCAGCGGCGGCGGCCGGCAAGGCCGGCGGCTCAATCCTCCAAAACCGGCGTGGGGCGCCATTCCCGCCGTCGCCGTGCCGGGGGGAGTCATGGTCGCCGGCGCCCGGACGAAGCCTCCCGACGCGGGCGACGTGGTAGATGCCGACGAACAAAGCGCCGCGTCTTCCCTGACCAACAAGCTCGACGAGATCCTCAGCGGCATCAGTTCAAAAACCAAAACGATGACGCTCGACATGGGGCAGGTGGATTCGTTGCTGGGCAAGCTGGACGGATTGATGGACGATTCTCTCAAGGCCGCCTTGGACTCCGCTCTGGCGGAGGAATCTCTGCTCGCCGTCCGACCCCAACTGTCTTCAAGCCAGGGCGCGCGAGCGGCGGCGGCCGGCGCGGGAGGCGACCCCGAGGAAACCACCTTGGGCGAAGAAGCCGAAAAAG
>QZKR01000086.1 GCA_003598065.1 Myxococcales bacterium
GCTGCTGCTCGCGCTCGGAGCGACCGTCAGAGGAGTGTTTCGTTTCCAACGCAATTGCTGACCCGTTAGCCCTGAGGAGGGGCCGAAGGCCCCGTCTCGAAGGGCGGCGAATCAGAGAAATGAGAAGAAATCATCTAAAAAAACCTCAAGTGGCAACTCCGCTCGCCCCGAGGAAGCTGACCGCATCCTTCGAGACGCCCATTTCATGGGCTCCTCAGGAAGGCGGTCAGTTGTCTCGAAGGGCGGCGCGTCTAAAGTGACGAGCATGTCCTTCTATGCTTACATATTGCTATGCGCTGATAGTTCTTATTATGCCGGCCATACGGATAATCTCGAAAAGAGGATGATGGAGCACCATAACGGTGTTGGATGCACGTACACGAAAAAACGGTTGCCTGTGAAATTAGTCTGGAGCCAGGATTTCACGAGCCGCGATGAAGCCAAACAGGCTGAAGCGCAAATCAAAGGCTGGAGCCGAGCGAAAAAAGAAGCATTGATTGATGGGAATTATGGTCTTCTGTGTTTGCTGTCCAGCCGGAAAGAAGAGAGCCGCGCCCTTCGAGACGCCTTGCTTCGCAAGGCTCCTCAGGGACGCGGGAAGCTAGCGCATTCCAAATAATACAGGCTACAGCACCCACTTAGCTGAAAAGCAAATGATACCTCCGTCACTCGCCTTGCCGGGCAGGGAAGAGCGTGATATACTGGCTGTAATTGAACGCTGAGGAGCCCGAGCATGCCGAAGATCGACCGTCCGGAAGCCGCCCGTCGGCTGGCGCGCGCCATCGCCTCCGACGTCTCGCTTTACAACGAGGCCAAAATTATCGTCGGCATCCAGAACGACAGTCTCTTCGACGTCATGGCCAACGAGATTCAGGAAGGCCGCGACCTCTATCACGCCCGCGTTTCCGACGATCTCTTGACGACCACGAATTTCTACGAACGCGCCATTGTAGACATCCTCGTGAAGTCCAAGGGAAGCGTCGAGTCCGACATCTGGTAGGCCGTGGCGTTCGACGAACCCACCCTTCTCGTCGTCTCTCCCGAGCAGGCCGACGAACGGCTCGACGTGTTTCTCGCCGCCGCCGCCGGGGTGTCGCGCAATCAGATCCAGCGCCAGATCGAAGCCGGACTGGTGCGCCTCAACGGCAAGCCGCCCGCCAAGGCCGGCGTGAAACTGCGCGCCGGCGACCAGGTGCTGTGGGCCGAGCCGGAAGCGGAGGAGTGGGAGCTGCTCGCCGAGGACATCCCCCTGTCGGTCGTTTACGAAGACTCCGACCTGATCGTCGTGGACAAGCCGGCCGGCATGGTCGTACACCCCGCCGTCGGCAATCCGCGCGGCACGCTCGCCAACGCGCTTTTGTTTCATTGCCGGGATCTGGCTGGCATCGGCGGCGTGCTCAGGCCCGGCATCGTGCACCGCATCGACAAGGACACCTCCGGCCTGCTCGTCGTCGCCAAGAACGACCTCGCCCACCACGGCCTCGCCGAGCAGTTCGCCGCGCATTCCATCGAGCGGACCTACCGCAGCTTCGTCTTCGGCCGGCCGCCGGCCCAGACGGGCACGGTGGACAGGCCGCTCGCGCGCCACAGGACCGATCGCAAAAAGTACGCCGTCGTCGATGAGGGCGGCAAGCGCGCCGTGACGCACTGGCGCATCGAGGCCGACTACGGCGACATCTGTCTGCTCGAATGCCGCCTGGAAACCGGCCGCACGCACCAGATCCGCGTCCACATGCTGTCGCTCGGCTGCCCGGTGATCGGCGATCCGGTCTACGGGCAGCCCAAACGCTTGAGCCACCTGCACGACAAGATCCTCCACGATCGTCTGGCCGTAATGTCCCGCCAACTGCTGCATGCCGCGACGCTGGGCTTCATCCATCCGCGCTCGGGCGAACGGCTGTCCTTCGCGTCTCCCCTGCCGGCCGACATGGCGGGGCTGAAGGCCTGGCTGGACGAGCGCGCCGGAAAATAGTAATGCGCAAGTTTCTCGAACATCCCGCCTGGGTCGGTCACGCGCGGATCGTCCACGGCTTCGGAACGGCCTTCGCCGGCGCGGCCGGTCTCGACGCGGCTGACGAGGCGGCGCGGGAAGCGGCGAAAAGGCGGACCTTGCGGGCGGCGATCGACGAAGCGTTGGCGCTGGCCGGGGAGGGATTCGCGCGGGCGTTGACGGTGAAGCAGGTTCACGGCACGGACTTGCTTGTCCTGGACCGCGAGGTGGCCGTCCCCATCTCGGACACGCTCGCCCTTGACGGTATGCTTACGGATCGCCCCGGCGTGTTGATCGGCGTCAAGACGGCCGACTGCCTGCCGGTGCTGATCGCGGAGCGCGACGGCCGGGCCGTGGCGGCGGCGCATGGCGGCTGGCGCGGACTCTTGGCGGGGATCGTCGAAAAGACGGCGGCGGCGCTGGGGCGCGAGTTCGGCTGCCGGCCGGAACGCTTGCAGGTGGCGCTCGGACCCTCGGCGCGCGGCTGCTGCTACGAAGTCTCGCCCGAACTGGCCGAGCAATTCAAACTCGCCTACGGGCCCTCGGTGTTGCGCGAAGGCCAGGGTAAACCGCATCTGGATCTGGCCGCCGTCGCCGCCGAAGCGGCGCGCCGGGCAGGCGTGCCGGCGGAAAACATCGCCGACGTCGGGGCGTGTACGATTTGCAGCGAGAGCCCGCGCTTCTATTCCTGGCGACGCGACGGGCAGAAGACGGGAAGGCTGTTCAGCTATATCGGGCTGAGGCCGACCGGCAAAACGTAATCCGGGCGGATTCCGCTGCGCTTCATCCGCCCTTACCGAGCGGTGTTGGAGCAGGTTTTCCAACCTGCTCCAAGCATTTTCCCCTCTCCTGCAAAAGAAAACGTCTGGAGCAGGATGCAATCCCGGCGGGGGGGCCTGCCTGGAAAAAACGTCCGTTGGCGTGTGGCATGCTTGGAGCTTGCGACAAGCATGTTTTAAGGCACATGCCTGTCGTGGACTCCAGGCATGGCACACCCCAGATCTGCCGCCCGCCGAACAAGAGAGCGGGCGGATTCCGCCGCGTGCCATAGTTTCACGCCTGCGAAGCTGGCGGGAAGCTGTGTGGCTTTTATCGAATGCGTACAGCCTCCCGGCCTTCGGCCGTGAGACTATGGCACACCCTATTTGTTAGATTTTACATCGGCTCAGCCGGCGGGGGGGCCTGCCTGGAAAAAACGTCCGTTGGCGTGTGGCATGCTTGGAGCTTGCGACAAGCATGTTTTCACGGCACATGCCTGTCGTGGACTCGGCATGGCACATCCCAGATCTGCCGCCCGCCGAACAAGAGAGCGGACGGATTCCGGCGGGCGCCATAGCTTCACGGCGGGTGGCCCGGCTTTGATCGGGTGCCATAGTTTCACGCCAGCGAAGCTGGCGGGAAGCTGTGTGCCCTCCATCGAATAAGCACAGCCTCCCGGCCTTCGGCCGTGAGACTATGGCACACCTCACTTGTCAGATTTTGCACCCGACCATTTGGGATGCCCCCCCTCCCACAAAAAAGCCCGCCTTGCGGCGGGCTTCTTAAGTGTTGCGACGATTCGGCTTAGCCGCGCGCCTTGGCCAGGTTCTGGGCCACGTAATTCCAGTTGACGAGGTTCGTCAGGAACGTGTCGATGTACTTCGGCCGCGCGTTGCGGTAGTCGATGTAATAGGCGTGCTCCCAGACGTCGACGGTCAACAGCGCCTTCTGGTTCTGGCGCATCGGCAGGTCGGCGTTGCCGGTCTTGGTGATCTTCAGCTTGCCGTTGTCCCAGGCCAGCCAGGCCCAGCCGGAGCCGAACTGCGTGATCGCCGCCTGGGCGAAATCGTCGCGGAACTTGGCCACCGAGCCGAAATCCTTGACGATTTGCTGGGCCAGATCGCCCGTCGGATCGCCACCGCCGTCCGGGCGCAGGCAGTTCCAGTAGAAGGTGTGGTTCCACGTCTGGGCGGCGTTGTTGAAGACCGCGCCGTCGCTGCTCATGATGATCTCCTCCAGCGACATCTTCTCTTCCTTCTTGCCCTGGACGAGATTGTTGAGGTTGGTGACGTAGGCGTTGTGATGCTTGCCGTAATGGTACTCGATCGTCTCCTCGCTGACGTGCGGGGCGAGGGCCGTCTTCGCGTAGGGCAACTCGGGCAGTTTGAAAGCCATGGGTAGCTCCTTTCTTGGCGAAATTATTAAGTTTTTAAGGCCGCACCTCGGCTCTTGGATGAAGGATGAACGTGCGACGCGTTCTGTTAGCATAGAGTCGCTGCGCCCCGGCAATATTCCCCGTGAGGCCGCCGATTTCGCTTGCCAGGGCCGCCGAACCGTGTTATGTGCATATGCACAGAATAGGTGTCGTGATGTCGCCGCGCCCGAAAAAGCCCCGTCGTTGCAGTTGTCCGTATGCGGAACGCGCCTTCAAGCCGACGCGGATTCCGATGGACCAGTTGACGAAAATATTTCTCTCCCACGAAGAGTTGGAAGCGCTCCGCCTCTGCGACGCGGAGGGGCTGACCCAGGAGCAGGCGGGAGAGCAAATGGGCGTTTCGCGGGGGACGGTGCAGCGAACGGTCGCGGCCGCTCGCGCCAAGGTGGCCCTGGCGCTGGTGGAAGGCTACGCGTTGATCATGGGGCCCGATGACGACAAGGAGGAGCGATCGTGAAACTTTGCATTCCCGTCGAGCAGGACAAGGGGCTGGAGTCGGCCGTTTACGGACATTTCGGCTCGGCGCCCGTGTTTCTGGTCGTCGATACCGAGACGCTGGCGTGCCAGGCGATCGTCAACACCGACCAGCACCACGCGCACGGCATGTGCCATCCGCTCAAGGCGATCGGCTCGGTGCAGGTCGATGGCGTGGTTGTCGGCGGCATCGGCATGGGCGCGCTGACGAAGCTGAACGCCTCGGGCGTCCGCGTCTTTCAGTCGCCGTTCGCCACCGTGCGCGAGACGGCGGAGGCGATGAAGCAGAACAAGCTGGCGGAGTTCGACGCCACGCACGCCTGCGGCGGCCACGGCCACCAGCACCATCACGGCCCCGGCGGCGGCCACGGGGACGGCAATTGCGGGCATTGAGAAAACCTTAGCGACCGGTCCGACAGAAGTTTCTTCGAATAAATTTACTGAAATTGAAGCGGCTTCCGGAGACGAAGCCGCTTTTTTATTTGGCACAATTGATGCTAAAGGGATAGAAAATGCGGAAAAAGTGATAGTTTACGCGATCTTTTTAATTCTCTTGGGCTTGACACGCCAGTATAACTTCGATAATGTGCGATCAGAATAAGTCAATCTATACAAAATTAGAAACGCGTTTCCGACGTGTCGTGAAGGGGAAGTTTGTCTAAACCTTGGAAGGAGGGGAGCATGTCCAGGCATCGCATAGGATTGACAGCCCGCATTTTGGCTATCCTCGCATTCCTGCTTTTGGGCTTCGTTACGCCCGCTTTCGGCCAGCTGTTGATTATTTATCCCTACGACTTGTCCGGCAGCCCCGAGCAGCAAGACACGAACTGGTATTGGCACGCTCGATTATTAGCCGACTACAAGAGCCAGACCGGCATGCAGACCGAGATCCTCGCCTTGGGAACCATTCGATTCGGTTTCTCCGGTCGGGATCTTCCGGAGCGGATCAAGCGTGCTATTTATCATTATGCCGACGAGCGTGGCGTGCGCTACGTTATGCTGATCGGAAACGGCGAGTTGATCCCTGCCCGGTATTTTTTCACTGGCTATGTCCGGGCGCGCACTCCCGCTTACAATGAAGATGGAAACCAGATTCCGCGTTACTGCTACAAACCGACGGATTCCTATTACGCCAACCTATGGGCCGACGATGACAACCATGAATTCGATGACTGGGACGCCAATGACAACTTGGTATTCGGTGAAACCTACCGCGATAGCTGGTATGGCGTGGACCACCAAAGCATTCGACCCGACGTGGCCGTGGGGCGCGTCCTCTGCGACCATCCCGACCAGTTGCTGACCTACATCAACAAAATCATCCAGTATGAGATCCACATCGCGACCTCGCCCGGTTATCGGGAGGCCTTGATAATAGGTGGCTTCATCGGGGAAGGAGATGACAACGTCAGCCGAGCGCTGAATCGCGGAAATCTCTTGACGGCTCCCTGGTTGAAAACTTATCTGCTGCACGAGCCTGAAAACGCCCCCGATGCGTATCGCGCTCTTCAGCAACAAGGAACATCCGATATTATGTTTGCCATGCAAGAGAATATTGCAGACAACTGCGGCGGCGCCGCCGGCTGTCAGGCGCCGAACGAGTTTATTACCGATTTCCTCAACAGCAACGCGCCGCAATACATCAATTACTCGGACCATGGTTCTCCCGGCACGTGGTCGAGTTATTATCATCGGAACAACGTCGGCAATTTGAATTACACCGAGCCTGCCGCCATCGCTTTCGGCGATGCCTGCCAGACCGGAGAGTACCTGCAAGACACAGGCGACGAGATATCCGGATTGGTGGCCATAAACAATCCTGTTACCGCGGCGGGCTACCAGCGCACCATCGCCGAGACCTTCCTGCTTCATCCTGCGGGCGGCGCCGTTGGGTATATCGGAGCGGCAGGCGTCGTGCAGCCGACAGCACTGAATAGCGCTTTCATCCGCGAACTGAACCTCAATCCCCTAACCCTTGGCGACGCGTACAAGCTGGCGGTGGAGCGCGTCATCAGGGATGAAAACCTGGAAGGCACCACCGAGTCGGGCCGCGTCGAACTAGATGAGGACGATCCCCGATACGGCCTTCCCGCTTATCCCGGAAATATCGCTTGGACCTGGACGCGTTCGATCCCCCTGCAACACATCATGCGCTTTCACCTATTCGGAGATCCCTCGCTGAGGATCAACGGTGTCCAATTGCCCGGAGATACCAATCCCCCCGTCACCGTGGCTCTTTATAAGCCGCTGCTCAACCTCGACGACACTATCGATGACCCGCATCATTTTTTGCGCGGGCAATGGATTCGGCTTGTCGCCAGCGATGCGGAAACCATTCCGATCACAACCAACTACCGAATCATAACCACCGTGGGTCCAACGGTTTATGAAGGTACTTGGCGTGAAGGAAATTATTTCCCGGTCTCCTTGGATAATTCCCTGGCGATGAATCCGGGAACCGTCGTGACCATCGAGTTCCATTCCACGGATTTGGCGGGCAATGTCGAAGCCACAAAATCCATCGAGATGCGCTTCGATCTTGACCGGCCGGACATTACCTTGGAGGTGGTTGGCCAGCCAGTAGACATTTACACTGCCCCTTACGTCACCCTGGCAAGGCCGGTTTCGATCAGAGCGATCGGGACAGACGGCACTACCAGCGTGGTCAGGATGAGTTATTCGATCAACGGCGGCATGGGCGTATATGCCAACGGCGATACGATCACTGTCGATCTTTCCTGCGAAGCGGAGGAAATCGACCTTCTATTCAATGCCTTCGATGAGGCGGACAACTTTGGTTTCGAGATGATCACGTTGCGGCTGGAGCCGCTGACGCCTCTGCAGTTACTGACCTGCGTCGGCCCCATCACGCCTGAAATTCCCTGGGTGTATCACTACGACCAGATAGAGCTGTTCATCGATCCGGCCGCTTTCGCCGCGCCGCCGGAGGAAATGCGGATCGACATCTGGGGTCCGGACCCGAGCCCCATCGAATTTCCCGTGAACCCGGCTTGGGTGTTTTTCGGCGAGGCCGTGCGGCCGAAGGCGTCCAAACCCTGGTACTTCAAGGGAAGCACGCTGAGCCTTACGCCGGCAGTCGAAAACGGCTGGTATTGGCTGCGCGCCATCGATCCGAGCACGGGCAAGGGGCCCGATCCGATGCTGCTGTACATCAACAATTTCGGCGCGACCGAGTACACGCTGGAAAACGAGATGATCGTCGGCTCCGCCAAGCCCGGCGAGACGATCGAGGTCAAGGCGATCTTCACGAGCAAGGCCCTGGGCGAACTGCAAAACTTGAAGATGGGCCTGCGGATGGACGGCAAGTACTTCGACAACCAGGACGTCATGCGCACGCGCGCCTCGCTCGCGCCGGACGAGACGTGGAGCGAGATGTTCTATCTGACCGTCAACTCCGAGATGCAGGCCGCCGACGATCTGGCGCTGTTCGTCTGGGTGGGGGCGGACGATGCGGACGGCAAGCGGATCTATCTGGACTCCGAGGCCGCCAAGTTCGTCGTGCTGCCGCCGGACCGGACGATCTCCGGTTCGGTCATGGCGCTGAATGGGAAGGCCGTTGAGGCGGCGACGGTCCATCTCTACGGCGTCGGCGTCGATTGGTACGCCGAAACGGATGAGCAGGGAACCTACAGCTTCGAGTCGATTTCCGTCGGCGAATACCTGTTGGAAGTCATCGATACGCCCGAGCCGCTCAGGACGGTGGAGCCGGCGGGCGGGCGTTTCGAGATCGATCTGACCGGCGAGCGGGATCTCTCGTTCGATTTCGCGATGACCGGTCCGGATGTCGTCGCGCCCGACATCGAGCAGCAACTGCGGTGGGAGGAATTCCGCGAGTACGGCTATTTGTATGGATTCGTCTCGGACGGACGCTGGGGTTCGGGCTTCGATGATCTGGGGTTGACCATCGCCGACCTTCGCACCGGCCGCTGGCTGGATGCGAGCGGAAATTGGGTTGCTCAGGAGACTTGGCTCGAACCGGACGCCGTGCTCACCTTGGAGGAATTACGCGATCAGATCGAGACGCTCTTCGCCAGCCTGCCGCGCGAAAGGCTGGATCAGGAGATCGCCTCGATTTTGGATCGCCTCTACGAAGATTCGGAAGGACAGACCATGGCCTGGGCGTACAAGGTCAAGGATCTGGCCCGCTTCGCCCCGAGCTATCCCAAGGCCGCTGTCAAGGCCTGGGATTACCAAGGCAATGTGGCGATGCTCCCCGTGCAGGACGTGACCATCGAAGCGGACTTCACCGCCGATGACTTGGAGGGCAAGGCTCCGTTGACGGTTCACTTCACCGATCTGAGCGACGGGCTGGTGGAGGAAAGCTGGTGGGATTACGGAGACGGCGCCACCGGCGCATCTCCTGTCCATGTCTACGAAAAAGCCGGAACCTACTCGGTGACGATGTCGGTCAATGGTCCGGCGGGCTCCGATGAAAAAACTCGGACGTCCTACATCAAGGTGAATAAGAGCGGTTGTTCGCAGATGGGCGATTCGAATACGGCATGGCTGGCGGCGCTCGCTCTGCTGTTGATTTTCGGTCTGCGCGGCAGACGGGCGAATCGTTCGGCCTAACGAGATCGCATCGCGAAGCGGGGTTGCGTCTTTACGGAAGTAAGGGCGCGCCCCGCTTCGCATATTTGGATGGATGAAGCTTGGCCAACGTTCCGTCGCCGTTGGAATCGATCGTCAGGAAATCATAGCCGGCCGGGGGAGAACGGTTTTCGAGGTTTTCCGTACGGCTGCCTTTTTGCAGCTTAACAGTTGTGTATTGACAGTCTGGGGGGCGCGCCATAGAATTTCCCTCGTTTGGGGAAGTTGCCAAACAAGATGAAGGGATTTGCGGGAAGACCAAGGCGTCTGCCCGCGCCGAAAACGAACTTTTACGAGAAGGGGGCACCATGCAACGAATGAAAGCTATTCTTCTGCTTATGGGTTTGGGCGCGCTTGCGTTCTCCGGCCTGATCGTGGCCGGCTGCGACGAAGTGTCGGATCTCCTCAGCGTGAACATCAACACCACGGTGACAAACAACAAGGGCGCACCCGTCGAAGGCGCGACGGTGAAAATCTTCAAGCTGTCGGAGAATTCCGATTTCGTTGAAGGCGGCGACGTGAATTCTCAAGAAGCGCAAATCGACCCGAACAAGGTGGCGACGTCCACCAATACGGCTGCTCAGGGCACGACGGGCGCGGATGGAAAAGCTACGATTGAGGATGTAACGATCGATGGTTTCCTGGCCACGGCGAGTAAGGACGGCTGCACGGTGGACGTGGTCGGCTTCGACGCCGAGACAGGCGTGCTGAGCCTCGATACGTTGATTATGCCCGATATCGAGAGCGGCTCCACCGACATCAACCTCGACTTCGTTATCACCTGCGCCGATCCTCCTGCCGAGGAAGATTTAAACGAAGACGGCGCGAACACCGACGCCGAGCCCTACACGCCGCCCGAGCCCGATCCGCCCGCCTGCGATCAGGAAGCCTGCACCGCCGCCGGCGGGACCTGCGAGAGCGACACCTGCAAGCTTCCGGCCTGCGCGCAGGACGCGGATTGCGTGGCCGCTTCCGGCCAGGAAGGCTCCTTCTGCAAAGACCCCGGCGCGGAAACGGCCGAGTGCATGCCGCCCGATCCGAACGAAATCATCCCGCCCGCCGAGCCGCAGGGCTGGACGGTGTTCAAGATCCTCGACTCCGAAGGCGGCGACATCATCGACGCCAGCGCCGCGAGCGACACGGCTTACAAAATCGACCAGGCGACCGCCGAGAACAACACGGTCGTCCGCGTCTACGGCGAATATGACGGCGACGCCACGGTGGCCTACGTGATGGTGCAGACCGGCAGCCAGAAATGCCTCAACTTCGAGCCGAAGATCGACTACCTGGAAGTACCGATCGCCGATGGCAAACTTGCCGGCGGCAAGGGCGACTTCGTCGAGGTGTACCTCTACGGCGGCTATATGAAGATCCAGTTGACGACGAGCAACGTCAACGGCGAAGGCGACCGCTCGATGCTCGTCGAAGTGGGCAACGAATGCGAGCTGCCCAGCGCGCCCCTGACCGTCATCCTGAGTTGGACGGTGGGCGAGGGCCAGAACGCCGACATCGATCTGCACGCGTGGAACAAAGACGAGGAGCAGTGCTATTACGCCAACAAAAACCCCGGTTGGGGCGCGCTCGACATCGACGACCGGCGTGGTCCGGGACCGGAAGTGTTCCAGGCGTCGGACGCGGCGGCGGGGCCGTTTACGGTGAAAGTGCGCTACTACTCGGGCGGCATCAGCCCCGTGCAGTGCAAAGTGCGCGTCATCAAGAACAGCGCCAGCGAGGGCTTCAGCGACACGTCCTACACCTTCGATCTCGCCAACCCGCGCGACATCTTCGAAGTCGGGTATTTCGAGGTCAACTAGATCGGATACGCCGCGAAGCGCTTACGGCCGCCCACAGGGGCGGCCGTTTCTTTTGTGTGCCGAGCATGTTCGACAGTTTGGAGGTGGAAGTCCTCTACCCAACCTGATGGAGGTGAAGGGTTAGCGAAGCGCAAGGGCGTCGCCGCGAG
>QZKR01000143.1 GCA_003598065.1 Myxococcales bacterium
ACACAGCCTCCCGGCCCTACGGGCCGTGAGACTATGGCACACCAAGAATCCCTGCGAATGTCAAACTCGAATTATTGCAAACTGGGGACGACTCAGGGGATAACGAGCGAACGGGAAAAACGACCGTTCAAGCCGCTGGAATTTTTTTTTGCTCGCCGGATCGGCAAATGTGTTATTAATTCCCCCAACCCAGCAGCTTGATTTTGCATTTTACGTCGATTGCGCGAGGGCCCGCTCATGAGGCGAGCCGTTTCTCCATCCATGGATGGGGTTCTCCGATAAAAAACGGGAACCCTCAAGGAGAGGAAGCATGATCCTGGTGAACACCGAGTCCATTCCAGGGCGAACCATCACGGCATACTTCGGAGTCGTGACGGGCAGCACGGTCAGGGCGAAGCACGTCGGCCGGGACATCGCGGCATGGCTGAAAAATGTCGTCGGCGGCGAACTCAAAGGCTACACGGAATTGCTCCAGGAAGCGCGGCAGGAAGCCATCAGCCGAATGATCGACGAGGCGAATTCATTGAGCGCCAACGCCATCGTCAACGTGCGGTTCGCCACCTGCTCCGTGGCGCAGGGCGCGGCCGAACTGCTCGCCTACGGCACGGCGGTGCGGGTGGAGTGAATGGACACGGAAGCGATTACCTCGCTGGCCTTTAAGATCGGCGCCCCCGTCGCTTTTCTATTGATCACGTATTGGATCGGGCGGACGAGAGAGCAGCTGCACTACGCCAGCATTCGCAAGCGGGAACAGGCGCTGATCGGTTTGCCGACCCTCACCTTTCGCGCGCCGCCGGACGACTGGAAGATCGAGTCGGCGTCGCTGGTGGTCGGCAGCGTCGTCGTTTCGGTAGACTACTTCAAGCGGTTTCTGGCCAGCCTGCGCTTTCTCGCCGGCGGCCATGTTTCGTCCTATGAGCCGCTGCTGGATCGGGCCCGGCGGGAGGCTTTGCTGCGCATGCGGGAAATGGCCCGTGCGACGCAATGCAACGCGATCATCAACGTCAGGCTGGAAACGTCGCAGATCGCCGGTTCCAGAGGAAATGGAAAGGGAACGGCGGGCGTTGAACTCATCGCCTACGGAACGGCGCTCAAATTTGTCCAAGATGAGCGTATTGGGCTTTCGCCATGAAATTCATCCCTCGATTGCCGAAGGACGACGTCAATGTGTCGAAAAAGAACCCCGTCAAGGAGGCTGTCTACCTTGTCGCCGGCGTGTTCGCAGCCGCTTTGGTGATTTTAACCATCGCTGCTTTCTTCATTGAAAATCTCATCGTTTATCTGCCGGCTTCCGCCGAGGTTTTCGTTTTCCAAAAGGTGTTTCCGTCTTGCGAAGAGGGGGGAGGCGGCCACGCGGATAAGTTGGAGCAGATGCGCGCCATGCTGGCGCGCCTTACCGGACAATGGCCTGAAAATCCTTACGACTTCCGACTGGGCGTGGTCGAAGACAAGGATGTAAACGCCATGGCGGTCCCCGGCGGCGTTATCCTGTTTACGAGTGCGGCGCTGGAATGCGGTTTCAGCGATCAGGAAATCATGTGGATCATGGCGCATGAACTGGGGCATTTTCACCATCGCGATCATCTGCGCCGTTTCGGCCGTTCGGCGCTGCTGACCTTCGTATCGCTCGCCATCGACTCCAGCGCGTCCAGTTCCACCGGCGACCTGATCGATTTCGCCGCCGAGCTGGCGGCCAAAAAGCTGGACCGCTCCCATGAAAAAGCGGCGGATCTGTTCGCCGCGAAGATGACGATGCGTCTCGATTTGGAATGCCTGACTTCCGTGGGGGTCATGCAGCGATTTCAGGCCCTTGACAACGCAAGAGCGAGCAAATTTTTCAAATATCTGTCCACGCACCCCTACCCCGACGAGCGCATCGCTTATCTGGAAGCCTTTTGCCGCGAGCAAACGCCCGCTCGGTAGCCTCCGTGACGGCAGGATGAATTCGGCTGAATAGAAGTTGCCGCGCGAGAGCGCCCTACTGCCCCTTTTCCACCGTGAACAGCGACGAGGCCGGACGGCTGTCGAGATATTCGGGGAAGTGCTCGGCGAGGTTGAAGGCGCGCTCGACCAGCGGCAGAACGAAGCGGACGACCACGCTATGCTGCTCGGCGCGGCCGATCGTCGGCGCGCCGTCAAAACCCTCCGCCAGGTCGCCCCAGATCCCGTGGTCGGTGAACAACCCGTGGTTGCCGCCCTGCACGGTCACGCGCCACTTCGGCGCGGGCTGCCGGCCGTAAAGCGCCGCGCCGTCGCCGCCGATGTCGTCCTGGCTGGCGGCGAAGACGAGCGTCAATCCGGGCAGAAGCGTCGCGCCGTCTTCGATGGGGCCGATGACGATCGTCGCCGCCGTGTTGGCGGCGATCGTCGAATCCTTATTGATCACGCCTTGCAGCCGCGTCGCGCCTTTTCCCAAGGATAGAAACGCCGTTGCGGAGGTCGTGCGCACGCCGTTCATCGCCGCGTGGAAGGTTCCGAAGTCTTTGTTGCGCGCCGTGTTGATGCGCGAGGCGAGATCGGTGACGCTGGCGTCGAAGTCGCCCGCTTCCGATCCCGTGCGGTTCGATTCGGCGACGACCGTCACCACGCCCCAACTCGCCAGAAACTGCCCCAGATACTCGAAGTTGAGCCAGAGCTGAGTGTTGGCGCGGAAGGTGAAGACGAGCGGGTAGGTTCCGTCAATGCCGGCGCGGCGCACGCCGCCGCAATGCGCCGGATAGAAGACGCGCGCCTCCAGCGTCGCCACGTCCACGTATCCCGCGGCGTAGGGCCCCGCGCTCAAAATTTC
Source organism: Myxococcales bacterium (assembly GCA_003598065.1). Lineage (GTDB taxonomy): Bacteria > Myxococcota_A > SURF-8 > SURF-8 > SURF-8 > SURF-8. Next base: position 2,789 of record QZKR01000143.1, read on the forward strand.
CGTCGGCCATACGCCGGATTCCGCCGGCGTCGAGCCGTCGCAGGCCGCCACGCCCGCGCCTGCCGGCGTAAACGAGCCGAGCAAAAGCACGAGGCCGTCCATGTTTCTGACGGAAACGACGCCGGAGACGCCGGCGGGGATATTGAACACCAAGCGGTTCTGGTCGCCTTCCATCCCGCTCCAGATGGGGCTGATCGCCGTCGAGCCGATGACGACGGAAGTGTTCAGATAAGTGCCGAACAGCCCGTAATAGAACAGATTCCCGTCGATCGTCATTTTGTCGTCGGCCGCGCCGGAAGGCGGCGCGAAGCTGTAAAGCTCGTAGGTCGGTCCCGCAACGTCGGCGCGGCGCTCGCAGCGGCCGAGCGAAAGATTGCAGACCTCGCCCGTCGCGCAGCCGTCGATGGAATCGCAAGGCGTCGGCGGAGCTTCTTCCTCGATTTCCGGTTCAAGTTCCGGCTCCGGTTCGGGTTCGGGCTCGGGCTCCGGTTCCGGCTCCGGTTCAGGCTCGGGGTCGGGCTCCGGTTCAAGCTCCGGCTCGGGATCGTCGTCCATGTCGCCGTCGAACTCGTCTTCGGCGTCGGCGGACTCGACTTCCTCCGTCTCGTCCTCTCCCTCCTCCGTTTCTTCGTCGCCGTCGGGTTTGTCGCCGTCCGGACGGTCGGCGTCGGGGAGATTCTCGGGAATGCAGAAATGGTTTTCGCAGAAGTAGCCGGGGTCGCAGTCCTCGTTGACCGAGCACTCGCCGATCGGCGCCGGTTGCTCTTCGATGGCGTCTCCGTCGCCGGGCGGCGCGCAAAAACCGTCCTGGCAGATCTGCCCGGAGGGGCAATCGGTATCCCAGAGACAGGCGATATCCTCGCCTTCGTTCGTCTGGCCACAGGCGATACACAGCGCCGCGATCGCCGCAAAACAAAGCAGGCGGAAGCACGTCCTCATGACACACCGCGCAAAGGCGCTTCGCCGCGCCGTTAGGGCGAGAAGACCCGTTGACTAAAATTTTGTTAGCGCCAAACGTCCAAAAAAGCAAGCAAAACGAGCGAAGCGACCCGGCCGTTCCTTTCCCGGCCCGGCAAATTTTGCCTGGTTTCGCTTCGGCGCAGCGCGGCACGATTCTTGCTCTCCCTGCCGCCGACGGATCGATCCCGTGCCGGACATCCACAACGAACCTGGAAAGCACAGCCATGTTCGACCGCCTGCGACAGCTCACCCGCCAGACCGACATCATGATGGCCATCGGCGTGGTCGGCATCGTGATGATGATGATCTTGCCGATTCCGGCCATGATGATGGACTTTATGCTGGCGATCAGCATCACCATCTCGCTGGTCGTTCTGCTGACGACGATGTACGTCCGCCAGCCGCTGCAGTTTTCCGTCTTCCCCTCGATCCTGCTGGTGCTGACCTTGTTCCGCCTCTCGCTCAACATCGCCACGACGCGCCTGATCCTCATCGACGGCCACACCGGCCCGCAGGCGGCGGGCAAGGTGATCATGGCTTTCGGCCAATTCGTCGTCGCCGGCAATTACGTCGTCGGCATCATCGTTTTCCTGATCCTCCTCATCATCAACTTCGTCGTGATTACGAAAGGTTCGGGCCGCATCGCCGAGGTGGCGGCGCGTTTCGTGCTCGATTCGATGCCCGGCAAGCAGATGGCGATCGACGCCGATCTGAACGCCGGCCTGATCAAGGACCAGGAGGCGCGCGCCCGCCGCAAGGCGATCGCCGACGAGGCCGATTTTTACGGCGCGATGGACGGCGCTTCCAAATTCGTGCGCGGCGACGCCATCGCCGGCCTGTTGATCACCGCCATCAATATCATCGCCGGCCTGGCGATCGGCGTCATTCAAATAGGCCTGCCGGTCGGCAAGGCGGCGGCGACGTACACGATTTTGACGGTCGGTGACGGTTTGGTGTCGCAGATCCCTTCTCTGATCACCTCCACGGCCGCCGGCATCCTCGTCACCCGCACCGCCTCGGAGGCGGGCCTGGGCGACGATTTCTTCAGGCAGGTGCTCGGCCAATGGAAAGTGCTGCTGATGGTCGGCCTATTTCTTCTGGTTTTCGCCGTTGTCCCCGGCATGCCGACGATGACGTTCCTGCTGCTCTCGGCGCTGTTGATCTCGACCGCCCTCTATTCCCGCCGCCGCGCGCTTGCGGAAGCCAAAATCGAAAGAGAAATCAAGGCTGAAGCCCCGGAGGAGGAAATGACGGAAGCCGAGCGGTTGGAGTCGATGCTGCCGCTGGATCTTTTGGATCTGGAAGTCGGCTACGCCTTGATCAACCTCGTGGACGCCAAGCAGGGAGGCGAATTGCTGGGTCGGATTACGGCTTTGCGCCGGCAGTTCATCTCCAGCCTGGGCATCATTGTCCCGCCGATCCATATCCGCGACAATCTCCAGTTGGAGCCGAGCCAGTACGCCATCCTTCTGAAGGGCACGGAGATTGCAAGAGGATCGGTGCGACCGGATATGTTCCTGGCGATGAACCCGGGCGACGTCAGCGTCCCCATCGACGGAGAGGACACCGTGGAACCCGCTTTCGGGCTGCCCGCCAAATGGATCAGCAAGACCCGCCGCGAGCAGGCCGAGGCGCTGGGCTACACCGTCGTCGATGCCTCCACCGTCATCGCCACGCACCTCTCCGAACTGCTCAAGACCCACGCCCACGAGATCGTCGGCCGCCAGGAACTGCAGCAGCTTCTCGACATTTTCGCCAAGTCCAATCCGAAGCTCGTGGAAGAGCTGATTCCGGACCGGATGACGCTCGGCGACGCGCTCAAGGTCGTCAAAAACCTGCTCGCCGAGCAGGTCTCCGTCCGCGACATGCGGACGATCCTGGAAACGCTCGCCGATTTCTGCGTCCAGACGAAGAACCCGGAAGTGCTCGCCGAGATCGTCCGCCAGCGAATGGCCAAGGCGATCACGGCGCGGCTGAAGTCGCCGGAAGGCGACATTTACGCCTTGATGTTCGACAAGCGCGTCGAGGATCTGTTCCGCAATTCGCAGCGGCTCGTGGAGGACGAAATTCAGGTGGCGATCAGCCCCGAGCAGGCGAAACGCGTGCTCGCCGAACTCGAAAAAAAGCTGCAGGATTCGAACGTCCAGGCGCAGCAGCCGGTGCTTCTCGTTTCGCCGGAGATCCGCAAGGCGATCCGCAACTTCCTGAAACGTTTCCTGCCCGACGTGCAGGTCGTGTCGCACCGCGAGATCGACGCCACCGCCAGGATCCAGCTGGTGGGCACGATCTCGGCTTAAGCGACGAAGGAGAACCGCAGGATGGAAACCCGCCGCTATCTCGCCGATTCCGTCACCGAAGGGTTGCTCGCCGTGCGCCGAGAACTGGGCGCGGCGGCGATGATTCTCTCCGTCCAGGAGCGGCAGAATCTGGCGCGCGGCGCGAAGCAGCGCGTCGAGATTCTCGCCGGCGTAGCCGACGGCTCGCCGAAGTCCCGCTCCGGCGCGGAGCCTCCTCTGCCCTCCGACGCGCCGGCGGCCCTGGCGCCCCGGGACGACCCCGAAGCCATCCTCAACAGCTATTACGCCTCGCAAGCCAAAGCGATTCTCGCCCAGCAGGAAAAGAAGACCCGCGCGGCGGACGACGGCGAAGGGTTGGCCGGGCCGATCCGAACCGCGTCGAACCTCTCCCGCTGGCGCGGCTCCCTTGTCGAGGAAGAAAGCGACGACGATTTCATGACCGGAATGACCGCCGACCGCAGCAGCCGTCCGAACGAGGCCGACCCGGGTTTGCCGCCGGAAGTATCCTCGCTTTACTTCTACCTTCTGGACACCGGCATCTCCTCCGACATCGCCGAGGAGATGGTCGTCCGTCTCACGGCGCGCTTCGATCCCGGCCGCAGCTGGAAAAAGTCGAAGGTGCGCGAGTTTCTCGCCTCGCTGGTGCGCCAGGAGGTGAAGGTGGGCGGGGCGCTCCGGCCGGGGCGCGGCCGGCGCGTCGTGGCGCTGATCGGTCCGACGGGCGTCGGCAAGACGACGACCGTGGCCAAGCTCGCCACGCGGCTGGCCCAAAACAAGATCTCGGTGGGCCTGATCACCGTCGATCAATTCCGCGTCGCCGCCGTCGATCAGCTGAAAAAATTCGCCGCCGCGCTCTCCATCCCGATGCTGGCGGCGACGAACCATACGGAGTTTCTCTCGGCGCTGCGCGCCTATCGCTCGCGGCAGGTGGTGATGATCGACACCGCCGGACAGAACCCGCGCCAGGTGGAGATCCTCGACCGGCTGCACAAGACGCTCACCGGCCCCGAGCCGATCGAGCGCCACCTCGTGCTTTCCGCCGCGACCAAGGAGCGCGACCTGGAGGCGTACGTCGAGCTGTACGCGACGATCGGCTTCGACTACCTCCTGTTTTCCAAGCTCGACGAGACCGCCACCTACGGCGGGCTCTTGAACGCCTACTTCGCGGCGCAGCGGCCCTTCTCCTATTTCGCCAACGGCCAGCGCGTTCCCGAGGACATCGAGGAGGCCAGTCCCGACCGCTTCGACGAACTGCTTTTCCACTAGGATTCGAGGAGACGGCACGGATGCCAGCCTCTCGCGCCCCCCGACATGCCTCGCAGACGCCTTCCGGCGGCGAGGCGAAGCGCGGCTTCGCGCCGCTCGTCGTCGCCGTCACGTCCGGCAAGGGCGGCGTCGGCAAAACGACGTTGGCCGTGAATCTCGGCGTCGATTTCACCGCCAGGGGCCGCAAGGTGCTGCTGGTGGACGGCGACCTCGGGCTGGCCAACGTCGATATCATGTTCGGCATCCGGCCGCTCTACACGTTCCAACACCTGATTTCCGGCGAGAAAAATCTGGAGGAGATCATCGTCCGCGGACCCTCCGGCATCCACATCCTGCCGGCCTCGTCCGGCGTTTCGGAGCTGGCCAACCTCGACGCCGACACGCAGATGCGGATCATCGGGCAGTTGGAGACCCTCGGCGGCCGCTACGATGCGATCCTCATCGACACGGCGGCGGGCATTTCCTCCAACGTCATGCACTTCGCCGCCGCCGCCCAGTTCGTCATCGTCGTCGTCACCCACGAGCCGACCTCGCTGGCCGACGCCTACGCCGTCATCAAGGTGCTGAACCAGAAGTACAACGTCCATCGTTTCCAGCTTGTCGTCAATTCGAGCGACAGCGAGGCGGCGGCGCGGCGCGTCTATCAGACCCTCTCCGACATCGCCGATAATTTCATCGACGTGGTGATCGATTACCTGGGCGCTATCCCTCGCGACCCGGATGTGATAAAATCAGTCGGTTCACAGCGCCCGTTTGTGGAAATGTTTCCCTCGGGCGCGGCGACGCGCGCGTTGCACGGGCTGTCGGAAGCGCTTCTGGCGAAACGCTCCCGCGTCCGGCAAGGCGACGCGCCGATGCTTTGGACCCGCATCATCGAGTGAGAGAAAGAGGCCACGGATGGCCCGCACCGACATTCCTCCCGCGAACACGATGGTCGAAGCCCAGGTTAACTGGGAAATCGTCGAGCGCCGCGCCACGCGCGCCGAGCGCGAGAAGCTGATCCTCGAATACGCGCCGCTGGTGAAGCGCATCGCCTACCGCATCGTCTCGCGGCTGCCGGATACGATCCACGTCGAGGATCTCATCTCGATCGGCACGATCGGGCTGATCGACGCGGTGGAGAAGTACAACCCGGAGAAGGGCAAGGGCTTCAAGGCCTACGCCGAACTGCGCATCAAGGGGGCGATCCTCGACGAACTGCGCGGCTACGACAACCTCTCGCGCGCCAACCGCCGGCGGGCCAACGAACTAGAGCAGACGCGGCTGGATCTGGAATCCAGGCTCGGCCGCGCGCCGACGGAAGAGGAAGTGTGCCGCGTCCTGGGCGTGGAAATCGACGACCTGCACGCCCTGCGCTCGAACACGCGCTCGCTGGTTTTTCTGGACATCGACGACGTGAGCTACCAGGGCGAGGTGGAGCCGGAGGCGCAGAAGGCGGCGGCGATGCACGAGGACTTCGAACCCTACCGCCTGCTGGCCGACAAGGCGCTGAAAGATCAGCTCAGCCAGGCGATCCAGAAGCTGCCGGAGCAGCTCAAACTCGTGCTCTCGCTCTACTACTTCAGCGAATTGAACTACAAGGAAATCGGCGAAGTCCTGAATCTCTCCGAATCGCGCATCTCGCAGTTGCACACCAAGGCCGTCCTCAAAATGCGCAAGATCATGCAGGCGTTGGAGTAGACGGCGATCCCCCGCCTTCGGCGCCGATTCGGCCTTCTTCTGTTCAGGAAATCAGAAACGGCGAGCGGTCAGTTGTTCAGGCCGAGTTGCACCTGGCCTTTGGCCAAGCCTCCGGAGGAGACGGCGCGGCTGATGTCGCTTAGCTGCTGGAGAACGGGAACGTAAGGATCGGAGTGATCGCCCTTCCACACGAGGCGGCGCGGGGCTTCCCCGCCGATCTCGGCCGTAAGCTGAAAATCCATCCCCCGGCGGGGTTCCGCGAAGGCCAGGAGCGAGGCGAGCTTGATGTCGAAATTCATGCGGCGGATGGAAGCGAGCAGCCGATTGTAGCGCCATTCCTCGATCGCGCCGCCGTACCGGGCGCCGTTGACGATCACGTCCACGGAGAGGTCCGGCCGCACCTGCACCTGCTCGACGCCGCGCAATTCGCTGCCCCCGGTCGAAAGGTAGTTTACCTCGATCGGCTGGTCGCGCGGCAAGGGATTGGCGCAGCCTCCGATAAAGGGGAGAGCCATCAACGCGGCAAGAAACAGAGCCATCCACAAAGAACGGACATCCTGCGGATTCATGGCACGACTCCCGTGGCGCGCGGTGAAGATCGCCCTAAAAAACCAACACGACGCCTCCAGTATAACGGATACCCGCTGTCCGATGCAACGCTTTTTATTCCAGATTTTTCAGGGGAAACGCGAAAAAATGCAGTGCGTCAAGGGCTGTAACGGCTATCCCCAAAACTTTTTCCGGCGTGGATGCAAGTGAATGAAATTGCAGTTGTTTGCCTGTCGAAAAATTAAAGAAAAGCGCAAATAGTAAGAAAAGCGAAACAACGGAAACAACTTTCTCGGAAGGGGGATTCCCGGGACGTTGCGCTGCGCGGTTCTCCCGCCGGGTTCGGGAATAAATTCTATTCAATATATTCTATTCTTCCTCAGAAACTTCGCGTCTTGAAATTATATTTAATGGATTTCACGCGGCGGAAATTCAGCGCGTCACGACGAAACTGTACGGATGCGAGAGCGGCGTGAAGGGCACGCCGAACTGCGTTTCGTAGGTGTAGGTGAAAAACACTTTGTTGTATTTGCGCGAGATCGCCACGTCCTTCGGGTCGGCGGCGGCGACCTTCAGCGAGCGGAAAGCCCCGGCGATGATCCGCCGGATTTCTTCGTCGCTCTGATTGGGGCCGGCCGACTCCCTGGCGCGCTCCAGCGCCAGGCCGATTTCGTAGGTGTCGTAAAGCGCCGGCGCCAGCTGGAACAGGAAACTCACGACGAGGCCCACGACAAGCAGCGCCAGCACCACGCCGATGGCGGTGGCGCCGCGCCTCTCCATTCCCGGACGGATGGTCGTCCTCATCGGTTTCCCCCGCTTCGCCGTGTCGAAATGTCCTAACGTCCCTAGCTGCTCTTCGCACAGGCGGAGCGGATTGTCAAGGCCGCTCTCGCTTCTCGGCTTCGCCGGTCATGGGAACGAAGCGCACCGGGAAAACGCTCTGCCGCGCGATCGAACCGTCGGCCTGCTTGGTGAGAACCACCAGCTCCTGATGCCAATCCCCCACCGGCGCCACGAGCCGGCCGCCCGGCTTCAATTGCTCGATGAGCGGTTTGGGAATCTCGTGCGGCGCGGCGGTGAGCATGATCGCGTCGAACGGCGCGGCCTCGGGCCAGCCTTTGTAGCCGTCGCCGCAGCGGACATGCACGTTCGCGCAGCCCTTGGCGGCCAAAAGCGCGGCGGCCCTCTTGCACAGCGTCTCGACGATTTCGATCGTGTAGACTTCTTTCGCCAGCTCGCCCAGGATCGCCGCCTGATAGCCGCTGCCCGTGCCGATCTCCAAAACCCGCTCCGCCCCTTTAAGCCGCAGCAGTTCGGTCATCTTGCCGACGATATAGGGCTGGGAAATCGTCTGACCCTCGCCGATGGACAGGGGGTTGTCGTCGTAAGCCTGATCCTTGTAGCGTTCCGGCACGAAATCGTGACGCGGCATTTTTCCCATCACGGCGAGGACGCGCGCGTCGGTCACGTCCCGCCCGGCGATCTGCTCGCGCACCATCCGCTCGCGCCGTTCCGCCATCTTGTCTTTGTCCGCCGCCCCGCCGCTCATCGTCCACCCCATCGTTGCGAGCATGGCGCCGAGAATGACGCCGCGCCCGATTCCGGAAGCAAACCGTCCTCAAACCCCGGCTAATTTAGGTTGAGGGAGGTGAATGTGGAGGCGGGCGCGGGCGAGGAAGGCCCTGGCGGGCTCGGAAGCGAGCCTCAAGAGGGT
>QZKR01000099.1 GCA_003598065.1 Myxococcales bacterium
CCGACTTGGGGCGACGCTTCCGCGACCGGCACGAGCGACTCTACGGCTTCGCCACCGACGAGCCGTGGGAACTGGTCGCGCTCCGCACCCGGGCCCATGCGCCGCAACGGACCAACGACGCGTTCGGCCTCGCCGTTACGACGGCGCCGAAAACATCCGCGCCGGCCGCCGGATCTTGCGTGTTCGACCGTTCCGGGCCGGTGGCGACGCCGCGCTATGACCGCGTCCATCTCGCGCCCGGCAAGACTATTCGCGGTCCGGCCGTGATCGCGGACGCCGTTTCGACCGTGGTGGTGCCGCCCGGCGCAATCTTGACCCCGGACGAGCGGGGCCATCTGTTTCTCGACGTGGGAGGCGCGCCGTGAGGCCCCCCGGCACAAACGCGGGCGTCGATCCCGTCACCCTCGAAGTGATCCGCAACGCGCTGACCGCCATCGCCGAGGAAATGTCGCTGGTGATCATGCGCTCGGCGCGCTCGCCGCTGCTGCGCGAGGCGGGCGATCTCTCCTCGGCGGTGACCGACGCCGACGGCTTTCTCGTCGCCCAGGGCCGCGACGTGCCGATGCACCTCGGTGTCATGAGTTTCACGGTGCGCGAATTCCTGAAACGCGTGCCGAAGGAGCGCCTCGCCCCCGGCGACGTCTGGTTCCTCAACCTGCCCGAGGTCGGCGGCAATCACCTCCCCGACGTCAAGGCGATCCGCCCGATCTTCGAGGGCGGCGCGGTGCGCGCCTTCGCCGTCAATCTCGCCCATTGGGCGGACACCGGCGGCGCGATCCCCGGCAGCTACGTGCCCCACGCCACCGACGCCTGGCAGGAAGGCCTGCGCATTTCGCCCTTGCGCGTCTTCACCGCCGCCGGGCCGGATCGTGAAAAGCTCGATTTCATCCTCGCCAACGTGCGCGGCGCCGAGGAGCGCGAAGGCGACATCCTGGCCCAAATGGCCGCGACCCGTTCCGCCGAACTGCGCATGGCCCAGTTGTTCGCCGAGCACGGCGCCGAAACCGTTCTCGCGGCCATCGCCGCGATCCACGACCGCGCCGAAGCCCAGATGCGCGCCGCCATCGCCCGGGTTCCCGACGGTACCTACGCGGGCGAGGATTGGCTCGACGACGACGGCTCGGGGCACGAGCGGATCGCGATCCGGGTCAAGATCCGCGTCAAGGGCGACGAGGCGACGTTCGATTTCTCGGACAGCGACGACGCCGTGCCGGGTCCCGTCAACACCACGCCGTTCATCACCGCCGCTTCGGTGTTCTACGTCGCCAAGGCGCTGCTCGGCCCCGACATCCAGCCGAGCGGCGGCTGCTACCGCCCGCTCAAGATCGTCACCCGCCCCGGCTCGGTGCTCGAGCCCGGCCCGGAGAAGCCCGTGGTCGGCGGCAATCACGAAACCTCGCAGCGTGTCGCCGACGCCATCTTTCGCGCGCTGGAATCGGCGCTGCCCGGCCGCGCCAGCGCGGGCGGCCCGACCACCTCGGGTCTCGTATTGTTCGGCGGCCGCCGCGCCGACGGCGTCTGGACCACCCTATACGAGGTCCACGGCGGCGGCGAAGGCGCGCGGCTCGATCGCGACGGCTGGCCGGTGATCCGCGTCCACATGTCCAACGTCATGAACACGCCGGCCGAGGTGATCGAGGCCGAATATCCGATCCGCATCGAGGCCCAGAAGCTCCGGCGCGGCTCCGGCGGACGCGGGCTCCATCGCGGCGGCGAGGGCCTGCATCGGGAATACCGGGTCATGTGCCCGGATATGTCGGTCACCACCATGCTCGAGCGTCGCCTGATCCCGCCTTACGGCATGCACGGCGGCGAACCGGGCGCGCCCTTCCGCGTCACTATCGCCTATGCCGACGGGCGGACCGAGGACATGCCCGGCAAGGCCAACGTTCGCCTGAACGTCGGCGACGTGGTGGTCGTGGACAGTTGCGGCGGCGGCGGCTACGGGGTGCCGTCCCACACGCGTAATTGACGGATAGATCGACATCGCAAATCCAAGGAGGAACCGACCCAATGAAACTCGCCAACAAGAACGCGATCGTGACCGGCGCGGCCAAGGGCATGGGCGCAGCCATCACCACGACGCTCGCGCGCGAAGGCGCCGATCTTTTGCTCACCGCGCGCGACACCCAAGCGCTCGAGGACGTCGCGAAAGAGGTCAAGGCGCTGGGCCGCAAGGCGCACGTCGTCGCCTGCGACGTGACCGTGGAAAGCCAGGTCGCGGCGATGATGCAAAGGGCGAAAGAAGTATTCGGCGACCGTATCGACATCCTGGTCAACGTCGCGGGCGTGACCGGCCCGATCGAAACCCCGGTGCAGGACATCAAGGTCGAGGATTTCGATTACGTCATCCACGCCAACGTGCGCGGCACGTTCCTGCCGATCAAGCATGTGGTGCCGTCCATGATCGCCCGGAAGAGCGGCAAGATCGTCAACATCGGCGGCACCTCGGGGCTGCGCGGCTATCCCATGCGCACGTCCTACAGCGCGTCGAAATGGGCGGTACGCGGCATCACCCGCACCGTCGCCCTCGAGGTCGGCAAGTACAACATCAACGTTAACGCCGTTTGCCCCGGCATCGTCGAAACGCCGCGCATGGAAAAGCTGTGCCAGGAAAAAGCACGCGTGCGCGGCTGGACCTACGAACAAGTCTATGAGGAATATGTACAGGACATGGCCTTGAAGCGCGTCACCACGCCCCAGGATATCGCCAACGCGGTGCTCTTCATGTGCAGCGAGGAAAGCCGTAACATCACGGGCCAGGAACTCGCCGTCGACGGCGGCTGGGACGTCTAAAAGTCCCCTGTTCCGAAAGCGAGAACGCCATGAACAAAATTTCCGGCCGGTCCATTCCCGACGGATTGCCGAACAAAATGGTCATCGGCGGCGAGCGCGTCGAAGCGGCCCGCGGCGGACGCTTCGCCACGCTCGATCCGGCGACCGGCGTCGCTTTCGCCGAGGTTCCCGCCGGCGGGCCCGAAGACGTGGATCGCGCGGTCGCCGCCGCCAAGAAGGCTCTCAAGGGCCCGTGGTTCAAGACCGCGCCGGCCGAACGCGGCCGGATTCTCACCCGCACCGCCGCCCTCATCCGCCGCGACAAGGAGAAGCTCGCCCGCATCGAAACCCTCGACTGCGGCAAGCCCTTGCGCGAATCCCTGGGCGACATCGAAACCGCCGCCGGTTACTTCGAATATTACGCGGGCATCGCCGACAAGCTGCAAGGCGACACCATTCCGCTCGGTCCCGACTTTATTTCGTTCACCCTGCACGAACCGGTCGGCGTCACCGCCCACATCATTCCCTGGAACTACCCCCTGGTGACCACGGCGCGCGGCATCGCGCCCGCGCTCGCCGCCGGCAATACCGCCGTGGTCAAGCCGGCCGAGCAAACGCCGCTGACCGCGATCCTGCTCGCCGACCTTCTCGCCGAGGCCGGGCTGCCGGCCGGAGTCTACAACGTCGTCACCGGCTTCGGCCCCGACGCGGGCGCGCCGCTGACCCAGCATCCCGACGTGGCGCACGTCACCTTCACCGGTTCGGTGCCGACCGGCAAGGCGGTGATGAAGGCGGCCGCCGACCACGTCGCATCGGTCACGCTCGAACTCGGCGGCAAGTCGCCGGTGGTGGTGCTGGCCGACGCCGACCTCGACGCCGCCGTCGAGGGCACCTTGAAGGCGATCTACACCAACGCCGGGCAGGTTTGCTCGGCCGGTTCACGCCTGGTGGTCGAACGCCGCCTGCACAACGCCATGATGGAACGCCTGGTGGCGCGCGCGGAAAAACTGGTACTCGGTCACGGCCTCGACGACGCGCCGCTCGGTCCCCTGGTATCGGACGAACAGCTGAAACGCGTCGGCGATTTCGTCGCCGAGGCGAAGAAGCGCGGCGTCACCGTGGCGACCGGCGGCAAGCCCGCCTCGGTCGCCGGGCTCGAAGGCGGTTATTTCTTCGCGCCGACCATCTTCGACAACGTCAAGCCGACGGACGAAGTGGCGCAGGAGGAAATCTTCGGGCCGGTGCTGACGGTCCAGGTGGTCGACACGCCCGAGGAAGCGGTCGCCATCGGCAATTCCACCCGCTACGGCCTGGTCGCCGGCATCTACACCGCCGACATCGGCAAGGCGCTCCGCTTCGCGCGCGACATCGACGCCGGCCAGGTGTTCATCAACCAGTACTTTGCGGGCGGCGTTTCGACACCCTTCGGCGGAGTCAAGAACAGCGGTTTCGGCCGGGAAAAGGGCCTGGCGGCGCTGACCAGCTATTTCCGCGTGAAATGCGTGACCGCGAAAATCTGAGAAAGGGATTCTCATAATGTACGCGACCTTCGATCTCGACCGACCCGGCGATCTCGCCGGCGCCCTCGCCCTGCTCAAGGCCAAGGGCGCGGTCGCCCTGGCGGGCGGCACCAACCTGATCGTCGACATGCGCGCCGGCCGCGAAAATCCCCGCCGCGTGGTGTCCCTCGACAAGCTCGATGCCTTGCGCGGCATCCGCCAGACGGGCGGCAAGGTCACCATCGGCGGGCGCACCACGGTGACTGACCTGCTGCGTTCGCCGGTGATCGCCAAAACCGCCCCCGCCCTCGTCGAATCGGCGCGGCAGTTCGCCGGACAGATGGTCCGCAACACCGCGACCGTCGCCGGCAACGTCGCTTGCGGCTCGCCCGCGGCCGATCTGGTTCCGCCCCTGATGGCGCTCGACGCGGAATTGACCCTGGCGTCGCCGCGCGGACAGCGGACGGTGCCGATCGCTTCCTATTTCACCGGCTACAAAAAAGACGTCCGGCGGCCGGGCGAACTCATCACCCGCATTTCGTGGAAAGCGCCTTCGCCGCGTTCGCGCGCCCTGTTCTACAAGCTCGCGCGACGCAAAGGCGACGCGATCACCGTGGTCGGCGTCGCCGTGACGTTGGAGGTCGAGCGCGGCCGTTGCCGTCGCGCCCGCATCGTTCTCGGCGCGGTCGCGCCCACCGTGTGCCGCGCACGCGAGGCCGAAGCGATGCTCGAAGGCCAAACCCTGAACTCTGAGCTGATCGAATCCGCCGCCAAGGCCGCCGCCGCCGCCGCGCGCCCGATCGACGACGTGCGCGCGTCCGCCGGATATCGCCGCCACGGCGTTCACGTCCTCGTCCGCCGCCTGCTCGGGCAGGCGTGGGAACAGTTGTCCTAAGGAGACGCATTGCCATGCCGAAAAAGAAAACCAGCCCGAAATCCCCGCCCAAGGAACGCGCCCTCGCGCTCCGGGTCAACGGCCGCGTCCTCGAGGTCGAGGTTCCGCCGCATCGCACGTTGCTCGAAGCGCTGCGCGACGCCGGCTTCGTCGACGTCAAGCGCGGTTGCGAAAAGGGCGATTGCGGCGCCTGCGCGGTGTTGATCGACGGCGTCGCGGTTGATGCCTGCCTGACGCTGGCTTGGACGGTTGAAGGTCGCGACATCGTCACCGCCGCCGGTCTCGGCACCCACGAAAACATGCACCCGCTGCAAAAGACGTTCGTCGAGAAGGGCGCGATCCAGTGCGGCTATTGCACGCCCGGCCTCATCGTCGCGGCGCAATCGCTGATCAGCACGACGCCGGACCCGAGCGAGGAGGATATTCGTGTCGGCCTCAGCGGCAATCTTTGCCGCTGCACCGGCTACGCCAAGGTATTCGAGGCGGTGCGCGAAGCGGCCGCCCAAATGCGCAACCAGAGGGGGCGGCGATGAGCACATCCTTCGATCCGACCGCGGCCCGGGCCAACGTCGCTTTCCGCCAGGTGGGCAAGCCGCTCGCGCGCACCGACGCGCCCGGCAAGGCGATCGGCCGCACGCCCTATGCCGGCGACTACGTCATGCCGGGAATGCTGCACGCCAAGGTGCTGCGCAGCCCGATGCCGAGCGCGCGGCTGGTGAAGCTCGACGTGCGCAAGGCGCGCGCGCTGCCCGGCGTGGTCGCGGTGCTGACCGCCCGCGAATTGCCCGACCGCCTGGCCCCCACCGACATCCCCGGTCAGACCGGCCAGGCGCGGCTCAAGACCGACCAGCAGATTCTGGTGCGCGAGCGCGTGCGTTATCACGGCGAACCGCTCGCCCTGATCGCCGCCGAAAGCGCGGACATCGCCGAGCATGCGATGAAGCTGATCGAATACAAGCTGGAACCGCTGCCGGCGGTATTCGATCCGGAAGAAGCCATGCGTCCCGGCGCGCCGGTCGTGCAAGGCACCGACAACGTCGTCGCCCGCCACGCCATCAACAAGGGCGACGTCGCCGCCGGGTTCGCCGCCGCCGACGTGGTGGTCGAGCGCACCTATCGCACCCAGTTCATCGAGCACGCGTTCCTGGAACCCGAAGTCGGCCTCGCCTGGATCGACGAGAATGACGTTGTCAACATCCGGGTCTCGACCCAGGTGATCGAGCATTTCCGCTTCATCGCCGACGCCATCGGCGTTCCCCACAACAAGGTGCGCATCATGGGCGCGCTGGTGGGCGGCGGCTTCGGCGGCAAGGAAGACATCACGGTCGAAGTCTATCTCGCGCTGCTCGCCAAGCACACGCACCGACCGGTGCGGCTCGAATTCACGCGCGAGGATTCGTTCATGGGCCACGGCAAGCGCCACCCGTTCGTGCTGCGCTACAAGACCGGGGTCAAGCGCGACGGCAAGATCACCGCTCTCGAGGTGGGGTTGATCTCCGACGCGGGCGCCTACGTGTTCCTGAGCCCGTACGTGCTGCTTTATGGCACCATCGCCGCGCCCGGACCGTATTTGATCGAGAACCTGAAGGTCGACGCCGCTTCGGTCTCCACCAACAATATGTACACCAGCGCGTTTCGTGGGTTCGGAGCGGCCCAGGCCTGCGTCGCCTACGAGCAGCAGATGGACGAGATCGCGCAAGCGATCGGCATGGATCGGCTCGAATTCCGCCGCCGCAACTACCTCAAGACCGGCGAGCCCACCGCCACCGGCTTTCCGCCGCCGAGCGCGATCTGGACCGAACGCTGCGCCGATCTCGCCTGGCAGGCGCTGGGCGAGAAGACCAAGGCCAAGGGCGCGGTACGCATCGGCCGCGGCCTCGCCGCCTACCAGCAGAGTTACGGCCGCCTCACGTTCCTGCATGATACCTCGGAAGGTTGGGTCGGGGTCGAAGTCGACGGCACCGTGGTCGTCCGCTCCGGCGTCACCGACATCGGCGCCGGGCAGGTTTCGGCGCTGGCGCAGATCGCGGTCGAGATCCTCGGCGTCACCCTCGACAACGTGGTCGTCTACAACAGCGATTCGGCGGTGACGCCGCTTGCCGGCACCACCACCGCGACCCGCGCCCTCTACATGACCGGCAATGCCGTGCGGGTTGCGGCCGAAGCGGTCCGCAATCGCCTCGCCGCGCGCGCCGCCAAGGCGTTCGGGGTCGCGGCCGAGGACGTCGTGCTGGCCGACAACAAGGTTACCGCCGCGAGCCGCTCCGACAAGTCCATGGGCTTCGCCGAGTTGATCCGGTTGTGCGCCTCGGAAGGCATCCAGCGCTCCGAGTTGGCGATCTTCCGCGCGCCCTTCACCGACCGGCTCGATCCGGTCACCGGCCAAGGACAGGCCTATCCCGACTTCACCTACGGCGCGCACGCGATCGAGGTCGCGGTCGACACCGAAACCGGCGAGGTCAGCGTGCTGAAAAGCGTCGCCTGCCACGACGTCGGCCAATGCATCAACCCCGCCGCGGTCGAGGGCCAGATCGAGGGCGGCGCGGCGCAAGGCCAGGGCTATGCCCTCTCCGAGGAAATGATCTACCGCGAAGGCCGGCTGACCACGCCGTCCTTCAGCGAATACCTGATCCCGACCGCCATGGACGTGCCGGTGGTCAAGTCGATCATCCTGGAATCGCGGAGCGGCCTCGGCCCGTTCGGCGCCAAGGGAATCGGCGAGCCGGCGCTGACCCCGGTCGCGCCCGCGATCGCCAACGCGGTCGCCGACGCCATCGGCAAAAGGATTTTCGATCT
Source organism: Myxococcales bacterium (assembly GCA_003598065.1). Classification (GTDB taxonomy): domain Bacteria; phylum Myxococcota_A; class SURF-8; order SURF-8; family SURF-8; genus SURF-8. Next base: position 7,966 of record QZKR01000099.1, read on the forward strand.
GCCGATCACGCCCGAAAAAATCGTGCGGGCGCTGAACGGTATCTAGCTTCCCGCAAAAGGCGCCGGCGGCGCCTGACGAACAAGTGATCCCGCCGAACAGCGTCCCACTTGAACGCGTCAACCAGAGGAGGAAGTCATGATTGTCCGTCGAAGGTTGTTAATTCTGTCGGCTGCGGCCGCGGCCGGCGCGCTCGCCCTGCCCACCGGTTCCTATGCCCAACAAAAGACCATCAAGATCGGATTCATCGGCCCGCTCAGCGGCGGCAATGCCCATCACGGGCTCGCCGCGCGCAACGGCTACCAGCTCGCGGTCCGTCATGCCAACGCCGCCGGATTGCCGTTCAAGATCGAACCGGTCATTCTCGACGACGCGTCCGATCCGCCGACCGGCGTCAATGCGGCGACGAAGCTGGTGAACGATCCCGCCGTGGTCGCCGCCATCGGCCACTGGAACAGCCCGGTCGCGCTGGCGACCACGCCGGTGTTCAACCGCTCGGGCGTGCCGTTTATCGTCTGGGGCGCCATCAGCCCGCGCGTCACCGAACAGAACCTGCCCTTCGTCACCCGGGTCACGCCGACATTGACCGCCGAAAACGCTCCCCTCGCCGAAACGATCGCCAAGAAGTTGGGGGTTAAGACCCTGGTGATCGTGTCCGATACCAGCGACTACGGTAAGCAGAACACCGTCTCGTTCACTCAATTGTTCGAAAAAGCCGGCGGCAAGATCGTCGCCGCCGACGCGGCGCCGGTCGGTACCACCGATTTCCGGGCCATGCTGACCAAGCTCAAGGCCGCCAACGCCCAGGGGCTCTACTTCGGCGGAGTCGTCACCGAAGCCGGCATCGTGCGCAAGCAGATGAAGGAAATCGGGATGAATATCCCGATGTACGGCATTTCCGGCATTTACGATCCGAAGGTGATCGAGATTGCCGGCGACGCCGCCGAGGGTACCATCGCCGGCGTGCGCGAGGCGCAGAAGAATCCGAAGCACGACGCCATGGTCAAGGCGTATGAGGCGGCAAAATTCGCCGAGCCGCATTCGCACTACACGGCGTTCGCTTACGACGCGATCGGAATCCTGGTCGACGTGATGAAAAAGCACGGTACCACGGACAAGGCGGCGCTCGCCAAGGCCGTCCGCGCCATCAAGTACGACGGCGTGTTGGGCGAAACCACCTTCGATTCCAACGGCCAGACCCAGGTGTCGGTCGCCATTTCGCTCTACGTCGTGAAGGGCGGAAAATGGACGAAGATGTGACCGGCGGTCTTCGCTAGACGACGTCGGACGCGCTACAGTCCCGGGCGCGGGCGGGAACCCGCGCCCGGGAAAATGTTGAATCCGAACGAGAGCTTCCGGTGGAACAAGTTATTCAGCAAATCATCAATTGGCTCGCGCTCGGCGCCATATACGCGCTGCTCGCCATCGGTTTCAGCCTTCTGTTCGGGGTTCTCAACGTCATTCAGTTTTCCCACGGCGACGTCGGTCTGGTGGCGCCGTTCGTCGCCATGGCCTGCCTGTCGGCGGCGTCGGCGCTGGTGCCCGGCGCCGGCTTGTTCGTCGCCATTCTGATTTCGATTCTGGCCGTCGGATTCCTCGGCATCCTCCTCGACCGGGTGATGATCCGACGATTCCGCACCGCGCCGCCGATGATGGCGCTGGTCGCCACCGTCGCGCTCGGCATCGTGCTGCGCGAACTGATCCGGCTGGTGTACCCGGACGGCTCCAACCCCCACCCCTTTCCGGTACTGGTCGAAGGCACCGCGGCCGTGATCGGCGGGGTTGCCGTGTCGTGGCTGGTGGTGTCGATGCTGATCGTGACCGTGCTGATGGTGGCGATGTTGACCCTCTTTCTCCACCGCACCACGCTCGGCATGCACATCCGCGCGGTATCGCAGGACCTCGACATGGCGCGCATGCTCGCCATCAACCCCAATCGGATTTTCCAGGCGACGTTTTTCATCGCCTCCGCGACCGGAGCCGTCGCCGGCGTCTTTTACGCGAGCTACATCGGCCTGATGCGGTTCGACCTCGGCATCATTGCCGGGCTGCTCGGATTTTCGGCGGCGGTGATCGGCGGACTCGGCAACATGACCGGCGCCATTCTCGGCAGCCTGGTGCTGGCCGCGCTCGATACCCTGGTCCAGGCGGCGGTGCCGGACGGCACCGCGTATCGCTTGGTGGTCGCCTTCCTGCTGGTGCTCGTAGTCCTCGTTTTCCGCCCCGCCGGCCTGCTGGGACGGACGGTCCCGGAAAAGGTGTGAACCCAATGCGCGCGCATGTCCTGGTCGCCACCATCAGTCTCGGGATCGCCGCGTTCCTGTGGGCGTTCATGGTGGCGAACGACCCGTTCCTGGTCGCGATCCTGCTCGCCGCTCTCGGCGCCGTGTTCTGGGCGCTGGAGCGTTTTCCGCAACTCGAAAACGCGGTGATCGACTCGTTCCGCCGCGCCCGCTGGACCGCGGTCGGCGCCTGGCTCGCGATCGTCCTGTTCTTCCCGTTCCTGTTCGGCCAGAACGCCTACTATTCCCACCTGCTGGTGCTGTCGTTGATCTATTCGGTGCTCGGCATCGCCCTCAATTTCCAGCTCGGCTCCGCCAATATCCCCAATTTCGCGACCGGCGCAACCTACGGCATCGGCGCCTATTGCTCCGCCCTGCTCGCGCTCAACTGGGGTTGGAGTTTCTGGCTGACGCTGCCGGTCGCGGCGCTGGCCGCGACCGTGTTCGGATTCGTCCTCGGTCTGCCGTCGATGCGCACCCGCGACGCCTACCTCGCGTTGGTGACCATCGCCTGCGGGGTCATTATCCATCAGTTGCTCAACAATTTCGAATGGACCGGCGGCGCCCAGGGGCTGATCGGGATTCCGGCGCCGAGCCTGTTCGGCTACAGCTTCGCCCAGCCGCTGAAGATGTTCGGCTTCACCCTGCCGTTCCAGGTGCATTTCTATTACCTGTCCCTGGCGCTCCTGGCGCTTGCCGTCGTCGTCGCCAACCGGCTCCATTATTCGCGCATCGGGCTTGCCTGGAACGCGCTCCGCGCCGACGAGGTGGCGGCGCGTTCGGTCGGCATCAACGTCGTCTGGTACAAGGTGCTGGCGTTCGCGGTCGATGCGTTCCTGGCGGCGTTCGCCGGCGTCGTCTATGCCTTCTACATCAGCTACATCTCGCCCGACAATTTCACGTTCCTGGTGTCGGTCACCCTGATGACCATGGTCATCGTCGGCGGCATGGACAACATCGTGGGCGTGATCGTCGG
>QZKR01000036.1 GCA_003598065.1 Myxococcales bacterium
AGACCGGCGGCGTGAATGAGGAAAATCAGCGCTCGGTGAACTCCATTTTACAGGCGATGCTCGTTTCTGCCATTTTGATTTTGGTGACCATGGTGGTACGAACGTACGGCCTGACGGCGGGGCTGGTCAACAGCACCGCGCTTTCGCCGGACATGGCCTGGCGCTCGAAGATGGTGCGGAGCAGGCCGATGAATTCGTGCAGCTTGGTCGGCGGAACCGACAGCTGCTTGTCGTCGCCGGTGCCGACCAGGGATTCGGCGAACACCTGCTCCCAGCCCGGCGAGAGCGTGACTAGCGGGATGAAGCCCGAAGCGTTGGTGTTCTGGTCGCTGATCTGGCGGGCGAGCCGGGCGCGGACGTGCTCGGTGATCAACATGACGTTGCGCGTATGGCCGCAGGCCTCGGAAATTCCTTCCAGGATGGTCGGCAAGTCGCGGATCGAAACCCGCTCGGCCAGCAGGTTCTGCAGCACGCGCTGAACGCCGCCGAGCGATATCTGCGACGGCACCATGTCGGCGATCAGCTTGTGGTGCTGTTTGTCCATTTCGTCGATCAGCTTCTGCGTCTCGGCGTAGGACAGCATCTCGGGCATGTTGTCCTTGATCGTCTCGGTCAGGTGGGTGGTGATGACGGTGGCGGGGTCGACCACGGTATAGCCGCGGAACAGCGCCTCCTCGCGGCTGGCTTCCTCGATCCACATGGCGGGCAGGCCGAAGGTCGGCTCGATGGTCTTTTCGCCGGGAAGCGAAATGTCCTCGCCGCGCGGATCCATGACCAGCAGCATGTTGGGGCGCAAATCGCCGCGTCCCGACTCGATCTCCTTGACCCGGATGACGTAGGTGTTGGCCGGAAGCTGCATGTTGTCCTGGATGCGCACGGGCGGCATCACGAACCCGACCTCGGTCGCGATCTGGCGGCGCAGCGCCTTGATCTGGTCGGTCAGCTTCTGGCCGTCGCGGGGGGCGTTGATGAGCGAGAGCAGGCCGTAGCCGAGCTCGAGGCGGATGTGGTCGATCTTGAGGGCGGTGGCGATCGGCTCTTCCGCGGTCGGCTTCTTCTCGACGGTCCGCTCTTCTTCCTTGCGCTTGACCGCTTCCTGCTCGCGGCGCAGGGTTTCGCGCGCGACGGAAAAGGCGATGCCGCCGGTTACCATCGCCATGAGGAGGAACGGCATCGCGGGGATGGCGGGGACCAGCGCCAGCGACAGCATCAGCGCGCACACCAGGCCGAGCGCGCGCGGCTGGCCGCCGAGCTGGTTGAACAGCGCCTTTTCGGTCGCGCCGGAAAGCCCGGCCTTGGTGACGACCATGCCGGCGGCGGTCGAGACCAGCAGGGCGGGAATCTGGGTCACCAGGCCGTCGCCGACGCTGAGCCGGGTATAGAAATCGGCCGCCTGGGCGAACGAGACCCCTTTTTGCGCCATGCCGATGATCATGCCGCCGATGATGTTGATGAAGATGATCAGCAGGCCGGCGATCACGTCGCCGCGCACGAATTTCGCCGCGCCGTCCATGGCGCCGTAGAACGTGCTCTCGTCCTCGAGCGCGCGGCGGCGCTTGCGGGCCTCGTCCTCGTTGATCAGGCCCGACGACAGATCGGCGTCGATGGCCATCTGCTTGCCGGGCAGGGCGTCGAGCGTGAAGCGGGCGGCGACTTCGGCGATGCGGCCGGAGCCCTTGGTGATGACGACGAAATTGACGATGGTCAGGATCGCGAACACGATCAGGCCGATCACGAGATTGCCGGCCATGATGAAGCCGCTGAACGCCTCGATGACGTGGCCGGCGGCGGCGGTGCCGGTGTGGCCCTCGGCCAGGATCAGGCGGGTCGACGCGAGATTGAGGGCGAGACGGATCAGGGTCGCGATCAGGAGCACGGTCGGAAAAGCGCTGAAATCCAGCGGCCTGTTGATGAACAGCGCGATCATCAGAATCAGGACCGACAAGGTCAGCGAAAACGCGAGGCTGATGTCGAGCAGCCATTTCGGCAACGGCAGGATCAGGACCGACAGGATCGCGACGACGCCGACGGCGAACAGAATGTCGCCGCGTTGCGCCAGCTTGGAAAGTTGGGCGTTGACCGCGGGCGGCAGGACGGCGGGAAGGGAGGGTTGGGGCGTTGCGTCGGCCATGCGGGGAACCCGAGGGGAAAGGGCTGTTCAGGCTTTCTCAGGCCGAGGGGCGATCGCCCTCGCGCGGGGTCGGGACGGCGTACCCTTCCTCGCTGTACTGCTTCAGTTTGTTGCGCAGCGTGCGGATGGAAATGCCGAGGATGTTTGCGGCGTGGGTCCGGTTGCCGAGACAGTGCGTGAGCGTGTCGATGATCAGGTCGCGCTCGACCTCGGCGACGGTACGCCCGACCAGCCCCCCGGCGCCCGGGGCGGCGGCGGCGGTCGGCCGCGATCCGCCGACGACAATGACCTCCGGCCCGATCTCGGGTCCCGCCGACAGCAGGACGGCCCGGTGTAGCGTATTCTCCAGCTCGCGCACGTTGCCCGGCCATGGGTGGCTCTTGAGTTTGGCCATCGCTTCGGCGGAGATCGCCTGCGGTTTGACGCCGTTGGCTTCGGCCAGCTTGCGCGCGAAATGCTCGGCGAGGAAGGGAATGTCCTCGGGGCGTTCGGCGAGCGGGGGGATGTTCAGGTTGACGACGTTGAGGCGGAAGAACAGGTCCTGCCGGAACCGCCCCTGGGCGACCTCGTCCTCCAGAATCCGGTTGGACGTGGCCAGGATGCGGACGTCGACCTTCACCGGCTGGTTGCCGCCGAGCCGGTCGATTTCGCGTTCCTGTATAGCCCGCAGCAGCTTGGCCTGGATGCGGATGTCCATTTCGCTGATTTCGTCGAGCAGCAGGGTGCCGCCCCTGGCTTCCTCGAATTTGCCGATGCGGCGGGCGACGGCGCCGGTGAAGGCGCCCTTTTCGTAGCCGAACAGTTCCGATTCGAGCAGCGTTTCGGGAATGGCCGCGCAATTGACGGCGACGAACCGATGCCCTTTGCGCTTGGACTTCTCGTGGACATAGCGCGCCAGCATCTCCTTGCCGGTGCCCGACGCCCCGGTAATCAGCACGCCGGCGTCGCTGGGGGCGATCTGATCGGCGATCTTGAGAACGGCCAGCATTTTCGGGTCGCGGACGATCAGCGCCGTGTTTTCCTCGGTCACGGCCTCGAGCACCGCGGCGATCAGTTCCACGCTGGGCGGAAGCGGCACGTACTCCTTGGCCCCGGCGCGGATGGCCTGGACCGCGATCCGGGTTTCGTTGCCGACGCCGCAGGCGACGACCGGCGCGTTGATCCGTTCGGATTTCAGGCCTTTCACCAGGTGCGCGATATCCAGCCGCACGTCGACCATGACCAGGTCCGCGCCCTGGCCCGCGCGCAAGGCTTCGAACGCCGCTTCCAGGGTGTCGACATGGGCGACACGCGCGCCGCGTTCCATGGCGATGCGCGCGGCGGCGCCGATTTGTCCCTCGAGATCGCCGATGATGAGCAGGCGCATGAACGTAAGCCTTTCCTACAACCGGGCCGCGGCGACCGACTCGTCAGCGGTCGGTCTTGATGATTTCCGTCATGGTGATGCCCAGGCGGTCCTCGACCACCACCACTTCGCCCCGGGCGACCAGGCGATTGTTGACGTAAATGTCGATCGCCTCGCCGACCTTGCGGTCGAGCTCGACGACGGCGCCGCGCCCCAGCCGCAGGAGCTGGCTGACCTCCATCGTCGATTTGCCGAGCACCGCCGAAACCTGGACCGGGATGTCGTAAACGGGTTCCAGGTCCTTGGCGCTGCGAGGGGATTCGGGCACATCGCTGCTCGTCATGTCCCCTTCGGTCTGGTTGCCGCCAAGGTCCTTGAGGTTGAGGTCTTTCTCTTCAGCCATGATGCCCTTCCGAATTTTCCGAAGGTGAAGGCGCGGCGCTTGAGCTCGGCGCGGATGGAATCGCGGTCTGGCCGCCCTCCGGGGCCGAGGGCGCGGTGGTCGAGGGGGTCGGAGCCGAGCGCTCGGGAAGCGAGCGCATCAGGATTTCTTCGACGGTTTTTTCGATCGCCGCCATGTCCCGGGCCAGGCCGCCCTTGCTCCATTCGACGTGAACGTCGCCCGACGCGAGCGAGGCGAGCGGCTGAACCGTGATCCGGTTTTCAAACCCCGCCGCCGCGGCCAGGGCCCGAATTCGGGCCGAAACGGCGTCAGCCACGCGGTCGTTGACGTAGATGTTCAGGCTCGCCTCGCCCTGGACCAGGGCCATGGCCTGCCCGATCACGTTTTCGATTTCGGACAAGGGATCCCGTTGCGCGAGGGACGGAAACAGCCGTCGGATCGCGGTCAGGGCGACCCGGATGGAATCCTCGGTCGCGCGCGTCTCGATCGAGGACTGCGACCACATCAATTCGCGCAGCGCGTTCTCCACGCCGGCCAGCACGTCGCGCGTTTCGCGTTCGAGGGATTCGGATACTTCCTTGATGCCGATTTCGCGGCCTTGGGCATAGGCTTCCTCGCGCGCCGCGGTCATTTCCTCCTCGCTGAACGTCGGCGCCGCCGGCGCCTCGGGCGCGGCTTCCGGCGCGGCCTCGGGCTTGTCCGGCGCCGCCGGATCCGGCACGGGCGCCGCGGGCCGGTCGAAGACCCGATCGAAGGTGAATTTGCGCAAGGCGGCCATGTTCCGGGTTCCGATGCCTTAGTAGACCAGCTGGTCCTCTTCTTCCTGGCCGGAAATGACGATTTCGCCGGCATCCGCCAAAGCCTTGGCGGCCGAAACGATCTTGGCCTGGGCCTCGTCCACGTCGCGCAGGCGCACCGCGCCCATCGCCTCGATGTCCTCTTTGAGCATCTTGCTCGCGCGTTCGGCCATGTTGGAGAAAAACAGCTGCTTGACCTCGTCGGACGCGCCCTTGAGGGCGGTCGCCAGGACGTCCTTTTCCACCTGGCGCAGCAACCGCTGGATGCCGGCGGCGTCGACGCGCACGAGGTCGTCGAAGGTGAACATCAGTTGCTTGATGCGGTCCGCCGATTCGCGGTTGCGTTCCTCGAGCGCGGAAATGAACCGGCTTTCGGTGTTGCGGTCCAGGTTGTTGAAGATTTCCGCCATCATTTCGTGGGAATCGCGCCGGGCGGTGCGGGCGAGGTTGGTCATGAATTCGGTGCGCAGCGTTTTTTCGACGTGGTCGAGAACGTCCTTCTGCACCGATTCCATGCGCAGCATCCGCATGATGACTTCCATGGCGAAGTTCTCGGGCAGCATCGCCAGCACCCGCGCCGCGTGGTCGGCCTTGATCTTGGACAGCACGACGGCGACGGTTTGCGGGTATTCGTTCTTGAGATAGTTGGCGAGCACCCCTTCGTTGACGTTGCCGAGCTTGTCCCACATGGTGCGGCCGGCGGGGCCGCGGATTTCTTCCATGATCTGGGCGACGCGCTCGGGCGGTATGGCTTGCGCCAGCAGTCGTTCGGTCGTGTCGAACGTGCCGACCAGGGAGCCGGCGGACGACAGCTGATCGGCGAATTCCACGAACAGGCGTTCGATGACGGTGGAGCTGACCGAGCCCAGGGAGGCCATCACCTGGGACATTTCCTTGATTTCTTCGTCGTCCATGCGAGCAAACAGCTTGCTCGACTGGTCCTGGCCGATGGCGAGCATGAAGATAGCGGCCTTTTGCGGGCCGCTCAGGCCGCGAAAATCGTCTTTCGAGCGCGCCATGTCTCAACGTCTCCCGCGTTCTCAGGTTTCCTGGTACATCCAGGTGCGAACGATGGCCAAGGCTTCCTCGGGGTGCTTTTCGACGATTTCGCCGACCTTCTTGACCGAGGACGCCTTGACCCGCCCCTCGACCCGGTCGATGTCGATCAACTCCTCGAATTGCTCTTCTTCCTCGCCCTCGACCGGCATCGGCGCGCCGCCCGGGCCGGTCAGCGCCGGCGCCTGCATCTGCTGCGCCAATTGCTGGGCGTCGCGGACGATTCCGGCGGCGGCGCCCGGCAGGGCCTCGAGGGCGCGCGAGATCAGCGGGCGCACCACCAGCAACAGGACCATGATCGCGACGATGCTGAGCACCGCGACCTCGGCCATGCGGACGATGTCCTGCTTGTTGAAGCCGAAGAACAGTTCGATCGGCGCCTCCGGCGGCGTCAGGTCGGCGAACTGCATGGAAATGATCTCGACGCGGTCGCCGCGGGCTTCGTTGTAACCGATGGCGCCGCGCACCAGCGCGGCCATCATGTCCAGCTGTTCCTTGGGGCGGGGCGCATAGGCACCCTTATCGGCGCCCTTCGACTTGTCGTAAATGCCGTCGACCAGGACGGCGACGGACAGGCGCTTGATCGTGCCGGCTTCCTTGACGTGATTGACGATTTTCTTGGAAATCTCGTAATTGACGGTTTCCTCGCTCCGGTTGTCCGCCGTTTGCGAACTTTGCCCTTCGTTTCCGGTCGCTCCGGCATCGGGCAGCGCGCCCGCCACCGTGACGGGCGCCTCCCCCTGGGCGTCGCGGCTGCTGGCGGCCTGCGAGATGGTCTGGGTCGAGCGGACCACTTGGCCGTCAGGATCGTAGCGTTCTTCCTGGGTGGTGATGCGGTCGTAATCCATGTCGGCCGAAATCTCGGCGCGAACCTTGCCCGCGCCGACGGTGCGTTCGAGCAACTCCTCGATCGTGCGGCCCATCTGCATTTCGAAGTGCCGCCGGCGTTGTTCCACCTTCGCGGCGACGGCGGTCGGCGACGATTCGTCCTCGAAGCCGCGCGCCAGCAGCGATCCCTTGTCGTCGACGATCGAAATTCGGCTCGGCAGCAGGCCGGGAACGGCGGACGCGACCAAATGCTGGATGGCCCCGATCTGCTCGGTGTCCAGCCGCCGCGATCCCTGCATCTGCAGCACGACCGACGCGCTCGGCTTCTGCGCGTCGCGGCTGAACAGCTCGCGGCGGGGAAGAACCAGATGGACCCGGGCCGAGCGCACGCCGGTGATGGTCTGGATGGTGCGCGCCATTTCGCCTTCCATCGCGCGCACCAGATTGACGTTCTGCATGAAATTGGTCGCGCCGAGGGAATCGGCCTTGTCGAACAGTTCGTAGCCGATCGACCCGCCGCTGGGCAGCCCCTGGGCGGCCATGGTCATGCGCGAGCGCGCGACCCGGTCGGCGGGGACGTTGATGGTGGCGCCGCCTTGCTTGAGCTCGAAGGGGATCCCCTGGGATTCGAGCTGCTGGACGATCCGCGCCGAATCCTTGAGATCGAGGTTGGAATAGAGCTGCGTGTAGTTGGGTCCGGCGAACCGGCTCAACATGAAGACGAAGAAACCGACCAGCCCGGCGACCAATCCGCCCATGACAACAAGGCGCACGGCGCCGATGTTGCGAACGGCCTGCAGTAATGTGTCCACGCCCGTTCTCTCCCGCGTTCGAAGGCTGGGCCGGCCCGAATGACGGGGCCCTCCGGCGATCCAACCTTCGCGAGGCTAGTTAGGAGATCGTAAACAGATAGTTAAGACGCGGGTAAAAATTGCCTAGTTCCCGGCTCTCAAAAAATTATCGATATATTACAAATAGATATAGGAGGCCGCCCGCCCCTTCGGCCGCGGGGGCGAAACGCTTCGATGCCTGGAACGAAGGGGGCGACCGATCAGGTCGCGTAGGAGGCGGCGGCGGGCGTGCCGATGCCCTTGTCTTCGGGCGACTGGGGTTCGGCGTCGGCATGCGTCGGCGCCCGGTATTCCTTGAGGCGAGTGACCCGCAGGCCCTTGACGCCGTGGTCGTCGATCAGGCGCTTCCAGCACATGAACTCGTCGAGGGAAATGCCGTAACGCTGCAGTGCCTCGTCGAGGGAGAGGAGGCCGGCCTTGACCCCGGCGACGACGGCGGCCTTGCGGCTGACGACCCAGCGGGTCGTGCCCGGCGCCGGCAGGTCGGCGAGCGTCAGGATGGGGGCCCGCCGGGGCCTCGCGTAATTGGTGGTTCGGGTCGCTAAATCGTTCATGGCCGACTCACTCGAAAAACCGGATCGAATCGCCGGTTTCGACCATAGGGCCCAGCCCTTAAAAAACGGCTAAGAACCGCCCGGGATCGAAATTCCGCCGCCGCGCGTTAGGAGACCGCTAACCATGCCGGGCGCGCGCGGCCGCTAGCGGCGCAAAAGAAAACCGCCCGGGGTGGGAAACCCCGGGCGGCGGGAGGGAGGCTCGGCTCCTTGGGCTTGGAGGGAGAGCCTCGGGGGGAGACGATGGGCGCGATTAGCGTTTCACCTGCAGCAGCTGTTCCAGCATCGCGTCCGCGGTGGAGATGATCTTGGCGGCCGAAGCGTAGGCGCGCTGCACCACGATCATGTTGGTGAACTCTTCGCCGATGTCGACGGTGGATTGTTCGAGCGAGGACTGCACCACGGCGCCCGCCGGGCCGCCGCCGGCGACGCGCAGCGTGTAGTCGCCCGAGAACTGGGTCTGGTTCCAGGCGTTGCCGGTCCGGCTTTCCAGGCCGTTGACGTTGGTGAAGGTGGCGATCGGGATCTGATAGACCGGCCGCGTTTCGCCGTTGTCGAACAGCGCGGTCACCAGGCCGTTCTCGGAGATGGTGACGCCGGAAAACGTTCCGAACTGCGAGCCGTTCTGGGTGATGAACACCGGCGTGAAGGCGGCGCCGAACTGGGTCATGCCGTTGGCCTCGCCGACCGTGCCGAAGTCCAGCGTGATCTGCGGGCTGTTGGAGGCGGCGTCGTCCATGTCGGCCGCGCCGTTGGAAAAGCCGAGAACCTCCAGTTCCGCCGCGTTGACCGCGGACAGCAGGCCCGAGGCATTGAACTTCAGGGCGTAGGTGGTGTCGATGGTGTGGTTGGTGGCGTCGGCGACGGCGGTACTGTCCGGTTGCGTCACCGTCGGGGCGAAGTCGTTGGTGACGTTGTGGCCGAAATTGATGGTGTAGGAGCCCTTGGACAGGCTTTCCAGCACCAGGGTGTCGTAGACCGGCGAGGAAACGGCGTTGAAGTCGCCCGCGTTGTCGCGGATGCGCACGCCGGTGCCGCTGGAGGAGAAGTCCGGATCGGCCGTTTCGATGGCGGTTTCCAGATTGACCAGCGTCGCCGACAGGGACGCCGCGGCGGTCGCGGCGTTGCCCATGGCGACGGCGGTGTTCGAGCCCGCCACGGTCTTAGTGGCGACGGCATCGGTATCGGGTCCTTCGGCCACCACCGCCGCATTGGTGAATTCAATGTACGCTCCGCCGGCGTCAACCGCGGTCAGGACGAACGATCCGTTGTTGGCGGCATTGGTGAAGCTGGCGAACGTGACGGTGTTGCCGACGACAAGGCCGCTGAACGTGCCGGCGGCGGCGGTGACGCGGCTGGTGGTACCCGCAGGGTTGGAGACGGTGTAGCCGTTCGCCGCGGTCGCCGTCTTGGAATTGAACTCGTAGGTAATGCCGTTGAGCGTGATGGTATCGTTGAAATTCATGTTGGTGCTGAAGGTGAACTGGTCGAAAGTGCTGTAGGTAGGCGTCACCTTGCGCACGGTGAAGGACGATTCCTGCTTGACCACGAACGCGCCGGACGAATTCAGCAACGCCGCCGGGTTGACGGTGAGGCTGCCGGTGCCGTCCTCGGTGAACAGCACGGTGGCGGTGTTCGCGGAACTGACCTGGATCCGATTGTTGGTGTAGGTGCCGGCCGCGCCGTAGTTGGCGAAATCGGTGTCCGAGGCCTTCACCTTCGCCACCAGCGCCGCGACGTCCTGGGCGAGCGTCGTGTTGGAGCTGACATCGACCCGGCGCACGGTCGCGGATTCCGTGACCGAGGCGTTGGAATCGAATTCGTAGCGGATGCTGTCGATGGTGACGTAGGCGCCGTCGGCGGGGCGCGCGGTGAATTCGAGTTGGCCGACGCTGCGCATCGCGTTGCCGCTCGAATCCTCGATGGTCGCGACGGCGGTGCCGGACGGCGGTCCGATGGCCAGGTCCCATTGGTTGTCGCGGTTGGTCTTGGTGTAGACGAAGCTCGCGGTGTTGGCGTTGCCGAGCGTGTCGAAGAACTGCACGTCGGTCTTTTGAGACGAGCCCGCCGAGCTGTTGGAAGGCAGGTTGGCGCCGACGGCGATGGTGGTGGTGGCCGCCGCGCTGCCGCCGACCCGGTTCAGGTTGATCGAGGAGAGATAGTCGGTGGAAATGATGTTCTGGTTGGCGACGGTCAGGTTTTTGTTCGCGGGAACGACGGTGCCGTTGGCGTTGGTCGGCCAACCCTGGAGGTAGAGCCCGGCGGTGTTGCGCAGATACCCTTCCGAATCCTGGAAGAACGATCCCGCGCGCGTGAACAGGTATTCGTTGGCGGTGGTCGGCGCGGAGGCTTCGTTGACCACGAAAAAGCCGCGGCCCGAAATGGCGATGTCGGTCGAGGAGGTGGACGCCTGCAGCAGGCCCTGGACGCCGGTGTCCTGGCGCGGACGCGACTGCACGCCGCCCGCGGAATAGAACGTGGACGAGGTCTGCTTGGTGACCAGGGTCTGGAAGCTGACCTTGGTGCCCTTGAACCCTATGGTGTTGATGTTGGTGATGTTGTCCGAAATCGCGCCCATCGAGCTGCTCTGCGCGGTCAGGCCGGACACGCCGGATGCCATGGCTCCAAACAAACTCATGATCGTCTCTCCTTTTGCCTGGCCGCCTCTTCGCGGCTTTCGCTTGGGTTTCGCCTATTGCGTGACGGACTTAACTTGATCTATGGGCACCTGGATGTTCTGGCCCATGAACAGGGCGATCTTTCCGTCCTCGGTGGTCGCGCCGGTGACACGGCCGAAGACGGTGTATTCAACCGGCAGGATCTTGCCGTCGCGATCCTGCGCCGTGACGACGACCGTATAATCGCCGTCCGGCTGGAGGACGCCGTTCTTGTCGCGTCCGTCCCAGGAGAACGCGTGCTTGCCGGCGGTCTTGTCGGC
>QZKR01000001.1 GCA_003598065.1 Myxococcales bacterium
AGAAGTAGCCGCAGTTCCGCCAGCGCATCGTCGATCGCGGCGCCGTCGAATTTGATGGTGGTGCTCACAGAGGTCATGATGGAGAGACCTCTGCGGGGGTGGGGTAGAGGTCAGCAGGTGTAAAAGGACAGCACTGCGGAACTGCTTCAGTTCGAGTCAAAACTCGCGAGTTAACCGCATATACAAAGGTCACAAAATCGCCCGATGCGCTGTCACATTTCCGTTGCGTCCGATGACCTCTGCACTCAGAGTCCCCGATGCACGCGCCCGCCAGAGAGGCGCATTCGAGCGTGGGGTGGCAGCGATGGAGAGGCAATTTATCGAGGCCGTACCGATTCCAGACGTTTACGCCGACGATATCGCCTACGTGGATGTCTGCGGGCCGAATGTCCGCATCGCGTACTACACCATCGAAAAAGGCGTCTGCGTCATCTGCAACAAAGTCGTGATGCCACGGCTGATGATCCAGCCTGGACGCATGCTCAAGATGATCGCCCGATCCATGGAATCCCAATTCGAACAAGCCGCCGCAATTCACTGAGGTCATTCGGCGGCCTCCTGTTGTTCGAATGCCTCAATTGGAACGGCTCCGCCAGTGGCGCGACTCATTGCGATCGCCAGCTTGAGCGACACGCCGCGCTTACCGTTCAACAGGTCGGAGAGATACGGGCCAGAACACCCGACTTTGCGCGCAAACTCCGCTTGCGTCGTGTTGCCCTCAATCCAGACCTTCAGCGGGTGCAGGCTTTCCATGTTCGAGAACTTAGCTAATAGCTATGGTGCTGGTCAAGCAAAAAGTTCGCTATCGGCTAATGGACTTGGGAAACAGCGGATTCGACCATCAGGCATGGGTCGACCGCGGAAGAAGAAGAGCGAGCGTATATTCTACCTGTCCGAGTGGATGGACCGGCTACGCGTGAAGCCCGTCGACCTAGCGAGGGGCATTAAGGTCACCGAAACTTACGTTTCGGAGATGCGCAGCCGCCGGAAGGGTCAGCCGAGCCCGGACGTTTTGCTCGATATCTCGGAGTTCCTTGGACTCTCGGTCAACGACCTGTTCACCAAGCCGCCGGATCGAGGCACCATCGAGGCCGCCCAAGCTCTAAACCCGCGCGAGATCGCCGCGCTGGGGCGCCTGATTGAGCGAATCGACCGGCGGGGCGGAAAGTAGCCGATGTGTCGCGGCATCGCACCAGTGCTGGCCCTTGCGCTGGCGGCGTGCGGTTCCGGGCCGCTCGGGAATCTATCCGGCGGCAGCGATGATGAGCCACCGCTGCCCAACTACAAGGCGATGATCCTCGCCAATAAGGGCTCTCTCTGGAAAGATCCCGACAGCATCAAGGGCGCCTCGATCACCAGGCCGAAACGACATCTCGGCTGGATGTGGCACGTTTGTATCAAGGCAAACGCCAAGAACAGCTTCGGCGGTTACACCGGCGAGAAAGAGATGCTGATCGGCATCCACGATGACGGCCGGGTCATGGGTCTGATGGAAGACGCGCGACTCAATTGCGAATACGAGCTACACGCGGCCTTCCCCGAATTGAACGGCGACTACAAGGCACCACAAGCAAAGCGATAACCCCCACCAAAATCGTTGCATTTCCGCAACGCCTATCGCGACTTAGCTAATGGCGAACTTTTTCTGTTGACTTGAACTTAGCTAATAGCTAATCTCCCCCTCATTCGAAACCCCAAGGGGAGGGTGATTCCGGTGCTGGCATTCTTCCGCAAGATGTTCGCGACGCGATGGCCGGAAGGCGAGGCGCTGCTGCTGCCGGACGGCACGCGATGGGCCACGCGCACGCCGCAAGGCGCAATCATCTGCGCGCCCGGCTACCAGTACACGCCGACCGCTTACGTCTGTTCACGCTGTCAGCAGGCGATAGAGGCCGAACAGCATCAAGCCAACACCGATCACATCCAGCCCGACGCCGAGCGGCGTCGGCACACGGGGGTATGACGTGATCATGCCCTGCGGGACATATGCGCTCGGCGGTGTCCACTCGATCAGCTTCTTGTGGTTCTTGAGCTCGCCGAAGCCGCACGCGATCAGCCCGAGTCCGATGACGACGAGGTCGCGTTCCTTCGCGGCCAGCGCGCCGGCCACGAGCGCAAGCCCGACCACGATCAGCTTGTTCCACCAAAGCTCGAAATCGAACGACTTGAGAAACTCCATCGCCTCGCCTCCCGCAATGCTGGCGAAGCCTATCACAATAAGGGGAGTGTGAGAGATGAACATCAGCTTGAAGGACGCGACGATTGATCTGCTGATCAAGTTCGGCATCGGCGTCCTACTGATCGCCGTCGTGCTCGACGTCGCCACCTGGATTCGGTGAGCGCACCATGATTCTCACCACCATCGACCCTATCGCCTTCGCCGCCATCATCATCGCACTGGCTCTCGGGATTGCCGTGCATTGTGGAGCGCATCGGTGATCCTCACAGCGCACGCTCACAACTGTCAGCACTGCCGACCAAAGCCCGCCGTCGTCAACTCGAAGAACAAGGCACACGCGCTTGCGCTGATCGCTAGGGCGAAGCGTGTCTTTGTCAGCACGGAAGGGCACGTCTCATTCCAGGTGACAAAGAAGGTCGCAATCGATCGGATGAAGTGGTGTGACGAAAGGTGGGCACCGAAGGTCGCTTACCACGTCGATCATGTCAGTGCGGCCTTCATCAGGTGACATTTCCATGAGCGCGATCAAGATCAGCATCACCACGCAATGCCGCGATGGCGAGAAAGCGATATTCGCATACGTCAGGTCGAAAGACGCAAAACTCGCATGTCACCCGAACATTGTTGGTGACGGCTTTGATGAGACGGCTTGGGTCATCACTCACCTGCCCACCGGCAGGCAGGTCAATCCGTCACGAACACGAAGCATGGAAACCGCCTTGGCACTCATCGACTCCTATTGCGGCCTTTCTGACTGGAGCCTGGATCGCGACGACTTCGATGCGATGAGGGCACTTCAAGCCAAAGTGGAGAAGACCTTTGACGCGTTCTGTGAGTCGCTAAACGTCGCTTAGGAGTCCCCATGTTCCTCAGTGACCGTGCGTTCGTCGGCATCGTGTTGTGTCTGTACGGCGCCGCGATCTTCTTCATCGCTCTCAGTCAGTAGGAGTCTGCGTCCATGCGTCTCACGATCACCGAAGAAATCGAGCCGATCCCGTTTGACATCACCGCGTACACCCATGAGCAGCAGATGGCGATGTTGACGATGCGCTTCAACGATCCCTTGGCGAAGGCGGTGTTGATGCGGCTGCATTCATCGACCGTCGCCGGCAAGGACTTCGCGGGCTTGAAGCAGCTCGGCCTCGCAGTATGGAACGGCGCCCGCCAGCTTCACGACTTCACCCCGCGCGGCCGATGGGTCTCGCAGAAGGTGACCGAGCATCTCGCCAAGACCTTCGAGGTCGTCGTGGTGCGTCCGCCGCGCCTGTGGTCGGAGTCCGAGAAGCGCCGCTACGCCATCTCGAAATACAATTGGGCGAACCGATGACCCGCATCCAGCGCCGCATCAACACCGGTGGCATGCCGATCGCACGGCTCGCCGACGTGCGGAAGCCCGTCACCGATCTTGTCAATCCCGACTCCATCTACCACGACATCGCCTATTCGATCTTCATCACGGAAGTGCGAGCCTACCGTACCGCCATCCTCGCCGGCGATCACAACGACATCGAGGCAACCGGAGAAGCCATCCGCGAAGCCATCGTGCGGGCGCTCAAAGGCAACGCCTCTCCGATCCGTCTCGACAACGATACCTGCGGGAACGGGTGATGGCCCTGCACGAACAGAGCGTCGGATTGACGGACGAGTGGTACACGCCACGCTACGTCTTCGACGCCATGGGCTGCACGTTCGACATGGACGTCGCCAGCCCGCCGACGGGGTGCCCGTGGATTCCCGCCGCGGAGTTCATCTATCAGAACAGCCTCAACGCCCGATGGCGGGGCTTCGTTTGGATGAACCCACCATTCGGCGGACGTAACTGCATCGTGCCGTGGCTCGAAAAGTTCTTCGACCACGGCAACGGCATCGCGCTCACGCCTGACCGCACATCGGCGCCTTGGTGGCAGACCTACGCTCCACGTGCCGACCGCATCCTGTTCGTCAACGGCAAGATCAAGTTCATCGGTGCCGACGGCAAGCCGGGCACGTCGCCCGCGCAAGGCACCACACTGATGGCCGCGGGCCCGGCCGGCGTCCAAGCCCTGAGCCGCGCTGCCGCCGCCGGACTTGGCCTGCTGATGGTGCCAGCATGGAAGAGATCGCTGCCATGATCCGCAAACGCAAACGCCTCACCGCATCACAACGCGAAGACCTCTATGACGCAGAGGTCGCCAAGGCGCTTGCATCAGGACGCGGTCAGTTCCCGATCTGCAACATCTGCGACAACGGTATCTTCCCCGGCCAACGCTGGCACGAGAGCCACAACAAGTTTCTGCCTCACGCCATCGGCGGCGAGCCCGACGGCATCGCGCACGAACGCTGCAACCTCGAACATAACCACGCGATCGACACGCCCCTGGTCGCCAAGGTGAAGCGCATCCGCCAGAAGCACATCGGCGCCGACATCAGGCCGACCTTCAACCGATTGCCTTGCGGCCGCGACTCGCCATTCAAGATGAAGATCAACCGTCAGATCGTGCGGCGATAGCGGTGCGCAAACGCGGTACATGAGCATGACCCGATGGATTTGCCCAGACTGCCACAAGACAACCTGCGTCGGCTGCGAACCATACCCATGGATTGAACGACAGGAGCCCCCGATGACCGAGGAAGGCGAGGCGGTGTCCCCTAGCGATGCGCTTGTGATCCTATCCGGCATTAAGCAATTCGGGCTTGCTGCTGATGGTTCCGATCTTCGCGACTTGACAATCGCCGTTAGCCGCCTCTCCCGCCAACTCGCCGAGGCGCAGGCAGAACTGAAGAAGATGCGGGATTTTTGCAGTTGCTACCGCGATAGGCATGGCCTCGATGCGCCTACTGCTGCAATGGGAACAGGGGAGAAGCCGTAATGGGAACCGAGTCCGCTAGGAGGGCGCGCGATGCCGTGCTTAGGCACGCAGCAGCTAATTACACGTTTGTCACGTCCGAGGATCATGACCGCGCCCTGGACGCCGCCATCTCTGTCGTGGTGGGCGAAATGCTCGCCGCGCTCAAATGTGCGAGGGCCGTCATTGACCCCGACAGATCACCTGAAACACACGCGCTAGTCTGCGCGGCGATCCGCAAAGCCGAGGCACATCAGCCCGAAATACAAACAACGGAAACACCATAATGCGCGTCAACATCTACGCCGAAGAAATGCCGGACGAGCCCCGCATCGAGATCATCGAGAAAGAGATCGACGGACACAAATTCACGGCGCTCCGCATCTACCTCGAACTTCCTGCAACCGTGAATGGGAAACAATATCAGGGTCCGTTCATGCATCGGCCCGGCGACGACGACAGCGCGGCCGTGACGTTCTGGGGCAAGCGCGATCTGCGGGTGACGCTGCGCAAGGCTCTAGCGTTGCTGGACGATCATTACGACGGCAAGCGCCGCGACCCTCTCCGCAACAATCCGGTCGTCGGCTTCATGTCCGAAGCCCAGGCCGAGGGCATCCTTGCGGAGATGCGAGCCAACAACGAGTGAACCGCATAGAGCCCGAATAAGAGCCGATGAGCGAGCTGCTAACCATAGCCGAACCAACCCGCCCCGTGCTGCGCTGGCATGGGGGCAAGTGGAAGCTCGCGCCGTGGATCATCAGCCACTTTCCGCCGCACCGGGTCTACGTCGAACCATTTGGCGGTGCCGCAAGCGTCTTGATCCAGAAACCCAGGTCCTATGGCGAGGTCTACAATGACCTTGATCAAGACGTAGTGAACCTGTTCCGCGTCTTGCGGGATGACGCGAGCGCCCAGGCGCTGCACGACAATCTGCGCCTCACTCCATTCTCCCGCGCCGAGTTCGAGCTTGGCTATCTTGAAACCGACGAACCGATCGAACGGGCGCGGCGCCTGGTAATTCTCTCGTTCATGGGGTTCGGATCAAACGGCCACAACCGGGCAACCCGAACCGGGTTCCGGGCGAACAGCAACAGATCCGGCACAACGCCGGCTCAAGACTGGGCAAACTATCCCGAGCGCCTTGGAGCATTGATCGAACGGCTACGCGGCGTCGTCATCGAGAACCGCGATGCCTTAGAAGTCATGGCGCAGCACGATAGCCACGAGACACTACACTACGTCGATCCGCCTTATGTCCGCGAAACGCGCTCTGCCGCGATGCACCGGGCAGGTTGCTACGCACACGAACTGGACGACGAAGGCCACGCTCGGCTGCTTTCGTTTCTCCTGGGCGTCAAGGGATCCGTGGTGCTTTCTGGCTATCCGCACGAAATGTACGACTCGGCGCTTGCCTCGTGGCGACGCATCGAGACCGATGCCCACGCCGCCGGCGCGCGTGACCGGACCGAGGTTCTCTGGATCAATCCGCAGGCATGCGAGGCGATCGAAGATGCGACCGCGCAGGGTAGTTTGTTCGAGTCCGCGCCATGACCGTTTCTGCCTCAACTCGCGAACGCGAGCGCGCGTGGCTGAAATCCTCGAACGAGGAACAGAAGCCTCAAAATGTGCGACGGCCTTTGAAATCACTCGCATCCGTTAGCTATTTTTTGCGCCGCGCTTTTGAGCGAGAATAGGTCCATGATCGCGCCGTTGCACACGATGGACGAGACTGCCGAGAAGTTGCGGATCAGCCGCCGCTACTTGCAGGAGTTCATCCAGAGGCACCCGCACTACCGCACGGCCGGTCGCAAGAAGCTATTCACCGACGAGGACATCAACCGTTTGATCGAGGCCATGTCATGCCGTGGAAACTCGTCCCGCCCCGCACGGGCAAGACGCCGTACTGGTACGTCCGGGGGAAGTACCTCGGAATCTCTTTGGACAAAAGCACAGGAGCTTCTGAGAGGCGAGCAGCCGAGACGATCTTCCGAACCTGGAAGCGACAAGCCGAACGTGGTGAGTTTTCCCAGCCCCGGCGAGACGAGCCGGCGGCAGCAACCTTCCTGAGCGCGGCCGTGGCCTATATGCAATCCGGCGGGGAGCGCCAGTTCATCCAGCCGATCCTTGCCCGCTGGGGCGAGAAGCCGTTGGATGAGATTGACCAGATCGCTATCGACAGCATCGCGGCCGAGCTCTACCCCAAGGCCACAGCGCAGACCCGCAACCGCCAAATCTACACGCCGATTAGCGCCATCCTTAAGCGCGCCGGCATCGACAAGAAGATCAAGCGGCCGAAGGGGTGGCGCGGCAAGAAAAGTGTGTCGTGGTTGGAGCCCGAGCAGGCTGTGGCGCTATTCGCTGCGGCCGACAGCCGCGATGCGGAGTTCGGGCTGTTCCTGCGGCTGCTGTTCTTCACCGGCCTGCGGCTGGGCGAGGCCCTGCGCATTCAAATCCGACATGTCAACCTTGCACGCGCCGAGGTCTATATCCCCGAGACGAAGAACGGCGAGGCCCGCATGGTGCACCTGCCGCCCGACCTGGTGGCGGCGTTGGCCAACCATCCGCGCGGGCTTGACCGCCCGTCTGCTGAACGACTGATCCGGTATCATGCCGGTGGCCGGCTGCGGGATATTCTCAAGGAGGCGATGGCTGCAGCGCGGCTTTCGTTCCCGCGGCGCCAGGGCGGCTTCCACATCTTCTGCCACACCTACGGAACGCTAATGGCCCGGCTCGGTGCCGACCTTCTGGAAACCGGACGTTGGAAGGACCGCAAATCGTCGGACCTGTACGTCCACCTGGACGCCAAGACGGAAGCGCGCAAGGCCGATTCCCTGCTGACGGCGAAGCGTGGATAGGGCGTGGAATAGACCGATGCAAAACGCTAACGGATTGTTTTTGCAACAGTCGGCGCGGCCTTCACACGGGAGAGGTCGCAGGTTCAATCCCTGCAGCGCCCACCATTTTACGGGCATTTCCTCGGCACCGGCCGGAACAAACCAGAACCAATCGGCTGATCTCGGAACACGTCGGCGTGGAGCAGACGTGGACGATGATCCGCGTTTGTTCACGGACGGGAGGCAATCATGAAGCCCGCTCGCCGCCCGGAGTTCGTCTACTTCATCTCCGATGGGGAGAACATCAAGATTGGCTATTCGCTGTGGCCGCACCAGCGGATGCAGGATCTGCAAGTCGGCCACGCGACTGCTTTGCAAATGCTTGGAATAATGCGTGTGTCGTCAAAGGACGAGGAAGACCGTCTGCATGACCGATTTTTGCACCTTCGGGTCAGGGGCGAATGGTTCAGGCCCGGCCCCGATCTCCTTCGGTTTATTGCGAGGCTTCCCGACCCGTCAGAACAACAGCCGTCATTCGCTGAATGGTTCAGTAACAGACAGGCGACTGGCTGGCCCAATGAGGAAGCCGAGCGCGCCGCATACTTTGTCGGGAAATATCTTGAAATGCAAGAGCGGCGTCCATTGCCGCGCCCGATGCTGCAGGGTCTTGCCGAACAGGCCAAGGCGCTCGAGCGGGCAATGAACCGCACTATTCGGTTGAACGCAGCCCCTTGTTCTGAAACGCATTCGTTAGTCACCGCGCCCGCAACAGACGGGAGGGGGCCGTGAATGTCCTCGACCTCTTCTCAGGCATCGGCGGCTTCTCCCTCGGGCTCGAACGAGCCGGAATGCGAACCGTCGCGTTCTGTGAACAGGACGAGTTCTGCCAAAGCGTCCTCGGCAAGCACTGGCCCGACCTGCCCGTCGCCCCCGACATCACCCGCCGGGAGTTCCGAGAAGGAGAAGCCGATGTTATCACCGCTGGCTTCCCCTGTCAGGACATCAGCCTTGCTGGCGAGGGTGCCGGACTTGCCGGCGAGCGTTCGGGACTCTACCGGGAAGTGGTTCGAGCCATTCGCCTGGTACGACCACGGTTCGCGGTGCTGGAGAACGTGGCAGCGTTGCTTGGTCGAGGGCTGGACACGGTTCTCGGAGACATGGCCGAGATCGGGGTTGATGCGGAATGGCATTGCATTCCGGCGTCAGCCGTTGGTGCTCCTCACCGACGAGATCGCATCTGGATTGTTGCCGACGCCAGAGGCAAGCAACACGAAGGCAATCGCGCTCCGCTCAGCGGGGAGATCGCCGCGCAACTTTCTGGCACCGCTGCCGACGCCGCGCCCCTGCACGGGGCTGCGCAGCTCGGGGATGAACCGGACGGAGATTCTCAGGGCGCTCGAACGATGGCCGACGCCAAGGGCGAACGGGAGCACGGGGGCGGGCCGCGGGCCGAACCTACAGGGCGGGCCGAACCTACAGACGGCCGTTGGTGGTCCGTTGAACCCGACGTGGGTCGAGTGGCTGATGGGGTTTCCTATCGGGTGGACCGACTGCGGGCGCTTGGCAACGCCGTCGTCCCGCAAATACCGGAAATCATCGGGCGGGCCATCATGAACAGCATAGTCACCCACCCCGAGAACGACGCGGGGCGGCCGGAGAAGGACGCTCCCGACGCTTCAATTCCCGTTCGACCGCCAGCCGGATCAGATCGGCCCGCTTCTCGCCTTCCGCAAGAACAGCGTCTATCCGAGCAAGTGTCCCGGCTGGAAACCGGGCCGGCATCTGTTCTTCGTTGATCCTAATTCGGCCCATTGATGATATCACCTATTGACGGTTATTAAAATAGATGATATCCTCTATTTTGTCAAATGGGAGGTCGGGATGCCGGTAGGAAATGCGTGGAAATATCGCCCGGAACGTCAAGCCCGCATCCAGCAGGACATGCAGAACCCTGAGTATGTCCGGCGTCGAGAGATGTGGAAGAAGGCCGACCGCAAGAAGCGTGGCTGGATCGCCCGGTGGAATCGGGAATGGAATTTAGCCGGCCGCCCTGCGGATTTCCCAGACTTTGCACCGTGGAAGGCTGCTGTGAAGCCGACGCTTTCCGAGTTCGACATCATGATGATTGAGCGGTGAGGACGACATGACTCCGCTACAGCAACTTGAGGCCATCTGCGAAGAAATCTTCGACCGATGGGATAAGGATCAGCGTTCGGGGAAATTGCTACTGGCACTCAGTGGGCGGCTGCCAAGCTACCGCGCGGATGTTGATGCCGTTCGAGCGGCTCTGGCTAAAGCCGACCCCATATCGCGGTTATGAGGACGATATGGCGAGGGAGTTAAAGCCGGCGGGGCCGTGGCTTGATTGGAGCGGCGTGATCGCTCGTTTACGGGCGTCGGTCAACGCTTCCGGCGGGCAATCGGCATGGGCTGAGAAGCACGGCATCTCGCCGCAGTACGTCTGTGACGTGCTTGGTGGTCGCAGACTTCCTGGCAACAAGATCACGAAGGCGCTTGGCCTTGAGAAGGCGCTGCTTTGGCGCACCCCGAGTCAATGAGGACGATACATGCACACCGGACCAGTACCAGGAAAGTACGCTGGGAACGTGCCTTGCCACAATTGCATGAATTTTCAATAGACATGGGAAATGTCATGGAAAATCTGAATGACAAGGCCGCCAACGAGGCCGTCGCAGCGAAGTTGAAAGAGCTTGAAGCGCGCGCTGCGCAGCAGCCGGTTAGCTATATCCAGCTTTACCGCGAGGCCATTGGACTTGCGGAAGAACAATTTCGGCGCGCCATGATCGCGGAGGCGGCGCTATTCCGCGCTGCCCCGCCGGTTCGATCCTGCGTTAAGTGCAGCGGCACAGGACGGCACGGCGGGGCGTTTACGCGCCTTCCTTCTCCGCTGTGCGTTTGGTGCAACGGCACGGGTCGCGAAAGTTAGACACACATGGCGGCAATGAGCACCACGATGATCGAGATTCCAGACGAGCTACTGGCGGCCGGTCCTGACGGCCTGCCGAAGGTCTCGCGCTATAACGAATTTCTG
>QZKR01000126.1 GCA_003598065.1 Myxococcales bacterium
CCTGAGAGTGGATGACGCTCAGTATACCATAACTCAAATATTAAGTGAATGGTATTAGTCTCACGACCGAAGGTCGGGAGGCTGTGCTGGCTTGATTCGCGCCGCACAGTTTCCCGCCAGCTTCGCTGGCGTGAAGCTATGCCCCCCGTCGCTTTAGAGCGGTAGGTCTTTCCCCCGCCGAGAGAATGCTGTAGTTATCGGAATGGATAACGACTTATCCATTTGACGCGTAGGCTTGCTTGACAAGATCGAACGAATGTTAGAAGATTTAAGCGTTTTGTTCTAATCCTTAAAATGAAATACAGGGAATTTTCAAAACATGGAAAATAGCAAAAGCGAAAAGAGGGCGAAACTGCTGGATGTGGCGCAGGGGGTCATCAGGAAACAGGGCGTAAAGAAGACCACCTTGGACGACATCGCCGAGGCGTCGGGCATGGCGGCCACGTCGATTTATTATTACTTCGACAGCAAAAACGACCTGCTGCGCGGCGTGATCGACTCCGTGATCGAAAAAACTCTCGACAGAGTGCGCGCTGCTATCGACGCCGCCGGCACGCCGGAGGAGAAGCTCGTGGCGAGTTGGAAGGTGCTCTTCGCAACGGCCAGGGAGAGCGGGTTTCATCTGAGCCTGAACGCCGACGCCCGGCCGGAGATAGCACTGCTTGCCGAGGATCTGCTGAAGAATTTCGAGCAGCGGTACAAGGTCATGATCCACAAGATAATCTCCGATGGAATCGAACGGCGCGAATTGGCGGTCGAAGACATCTATCTTACGGTTTCCGTTCTGGCCAATGTCTTTCTGGGGATGGTCAACAGCAACGTCAATGAGGCCCACTGCAGAATGATCGAGGAGCGGGTGGAGAAACTTGGCAGCCTCTTCATGAACGGGCTGCGGAAGGATAAGCGAACAGGCGCAGCCGATCCCCGCCGCACGGTATGCCTTCCGCCGAAAGACACCGTGGGGTCGGTCTGAATTCGTGGCCGTCGGGGTAATTTCTACCCCGACGTTTCAGCGCGACCACTGCAAGCTGCGCTGGGTGAAGAGCGAATCCTTCAATCCCTGGTTGACGATGAACTCCTTGATGTGCAGCTCGGTGCGGTGGCCCGTCTGCGGGTCGGCCATCTGCACGTATTCCGGCCACTCCACGCCGCGGGGGAATTTTTTGACGTCGCGGATGCT
Organism: Myxococcales bacterium; assembly: GCA_003598065.1. Taxonomy (GTDB): domain Bacteria; phylum Myxococcota_A; class SURF-8; order SURF-8; family SURF-8; genus SURF-8. The sequence goes on from QZKR01000126.1 coordinate 1,181, forward strand.
GAACTCCTTTACGTGGCGGCCCTGCTTGTCATAGTACGACGCGCCCCACATGCGGAACACGTCCTTGCCGATTTTCATGACCAGATGGCCGTAGTCCATGTCGGCCCCCGGCTTGGGGTCGAGCCGCAGCCACCAGAATTTTTCGTCTTCCTTTTCCAGTTTCGCGTCGTACTTGTCGGCGTAGTTGGCCGTGGACATGTCGGCGTTGGTGTAATCGGAGCCGACGAAGGACTGCTTCATACCGTGGTTGGCGATGCGGCGGATGCGCTTGTAGCCCGGCAGATAGACGTACATGCGGTTTTCGTCCTCGGTGAGGATCGCCATGTCCTTCAATTCGCCGCTGGTCAGGCGGATCAGCCGCTTGTTGCGCCCCTTCTGCTGGATGACCGAGTCGTAGGACTTGGTGGAGCCGTTCACGTCGTAGATCAGCCAGGTGATGCGCATCTCCTGGTCGTCGAAGCCGTTGGTGAAGGCGTCCATCTTCTCCAGGATCTGCTGCGGCGACAGTTTCTCTTTCGCCGCGGCGTCGCCCGCCGCCTGTTCTTGCGCGGACAGCGCCTGCGGGACGAGAAAAAGAACAAGCGCAAGCAATCCGATCACAAGAGATTTCGTCGGGCGGCTGCCGTTCATCGTCGATACCTCCGTCTTTGTCCGTCAGGTTGTGCGGGCCGCTGGCGCGGGTATTCCAACCTGCTCCAGGGGTTTCCCCGGCTCCGAACAACAGGAAAAGGAGTCGCTATGGATAATGAATTATCCAACATACTCGGCGAAAACGCGAATGGCGTAAGAATTACCCAAACCAGGAAAAAAGCAAGGGAAAAAAGCAACCCTTGCCGCGCAATCCGATTCTGGCAAGCCGCGGACCCGGCCTGAAGCGCGGATGACGACCATCATTCGTTTTATTTGAGAAATGGTGTAAATATTACTCATAGACTTATATATGAGCGGAGGTTGGAAAAAGACCGGAAATACGGCGCCTGCGCCCGAAAAAAAGTGAAAACACCCGCGATCGGCAACCCTCGGCAGGTTCGTGGCGCAGGTTCGAAACTCCGATCGAAGGAAGGAGAACCCATCATGAAACCGATCGCATCGATCCTGGCTGCGGCCGTCGTCGTCCTGTCTGCAGGCGCGGCGCGGGCCGAGACGCCAACATACTACAGCGACTATGGCCTGGGCTTCGCGCTGACCGTCGGCGAAGGCATGTACATCATCGACAATAACGTGTACCGCGCACCGGTCAGCCTGGAGTTGGTGCCCTCCCTCGGGTGGACCTGGGTCAAGTTCGACCTCGGGCTGTACACCACGCTGGAAAGCCTCGACGTCGCCGGCACCGAGGTCGGCAACTGGAATTTCACGTTCCGTCCCGGCGGCCGCTTTACCCCGCCCATGATCCCCCTTTATCTCCGGGCCGCTTTCCCTCTGCAGATCCAGCGCTACGACTTCGACTGGGGCGTCATGTTCGGCCTCGGCGTCGATTTTCACCTTTTCTTGATGTTCGGCCTTGTCCTTGAGGTCGATACCACCCTCACTAATCAGTTTGAATGGGGTCGCGACGGCATGCCGCTGGAATTTCGCGCCGGGATCGCCGTGCATTTGTGAGGGGGATCGGGAGCAGGACTTGCGCGCAGGTCGCCCGTCCTAGGGCTCCCTTACAAGCACAAGCCGCGTTATTTCACCGGCGATCTTCGTCGTTCGGACCGGCGGCCCCCAATAGCCGGCGCCGCTGTTCGTGTAGACCCACAAATCGCGCAGCCGGTGCAGACCGCGCGCGAAAGGCAGCACGAGTCCGATAAGCCACGTCAGCGGGAAAAGCTGCCCCCCGTGAGTGTGGCCCGACAACTGAAGCTGGTAGCCGAGCGCCGCCGCCGCGAAGGCTTCCTGCGGCTGGTGCGCCAGAAGGATGCGCAGCGCGGCGTCGGCCGGCGCGCCCGCGAGCGCCGCCTGGGGATCGCTCTTCCACGACGAATCCGTGACGCCGGCGACGACGAGCCTGCGCCCCCGGATTTCCACGACCTCGTGCGAATTCAACAGGACCCGCATTCCCAGGCGCTTCATCTCCGCGACCCAGGCGGGGGCGTCCCAATAATATTCGTGGTTGCCGGTGACGAAGAACGTCCCCAGGCGCGAGCGAAGATGGCGCAGGCCTTCGACCTCCCCGCGCAGTTGTTCGACGCTGCCGTCCGCCACGTCGCCGGTGAAGGCGATCAGGTCCGCCTCCAGGGCGTTGACGGCGGCGACGATCTCGCCGACGGCCTTTCGCCCGATCGTCGGTCCGACGTGCAGGTCCGAAATCTGCGCGATGGTGAAGCCCGCCAGTTCGTCCGGCAGGTCGCGCAGGGGGATTTCGACGGTTACGACCGTCGGAGGCCTTGCGGCTCTGAACGCGCCCCAGACGAACGTCGCGCCGGCGGCGGCGAGAACCGCGAGATGCGACATTTCGAGGAGGAAGCGGCGTCGTTCGGGGTCGGCGGACAGAGCGCCGAGCAGGCCGCCGCCGAGCCACAGGATGTCGCGGATAGCCAGAACCCCGAAGAGGATCGTCGCCAATCCCATGCAGGAAAACGTGATCCAGTAAAACGGGGCCGGCATCGCGATGCCCGTGAAAGACCGGAGCACGAAGGAGGCGGGCACGGCGGCGACGGAAGCGAACAGCAGCACCCCAACAGCGGCGCGGGCCCCGAACGACCAGGACGCGGGAGTCAGGCGCGCCGCCGCGTAAAATGAAATCCCGCCGATAACCCCGATCAGCACGGTCAGAAAAACGATCATCCGCGCCATGGCCTCGCGCCCCCCGCCGCTTCAGGAAAGTTCGATTTCCTCGCCCATTTTCGGGATGCGGCTGGCGAAGCCCAGTTCGCGGGAGACCCGGTCCGCCAGGGCGGAGGAGGACTCCGGTTCGCCGTGGACGATGAAGGTTTGTTTGGGAGGCGTTTTCAGGTTGGCCAGCCAGCGCATGATCTCGGAGGCGTCGGCGTGGGCGGAAAAGCCGTCCAGCATTTCCCGGTGGGCGCGAATCGGAACCAGCGCGCCGTGGATCTTCACTTCGTCCTCGCCGTCCAGGATCCGGCGGCCACGCGTTCCCGCCGCCTGGAAGCCGCAAAACAGAATCGTATTCTCGGGTTTCGGCAGGCGGTGGATGGCGTGATGCAGGATGCGGCCGCCGGTCATCATGCCGCTGGCCGAAATGATGATCGCGCGCGAATGGACTTTGTTGAGCGCTTTCGATTCCTCGCGCGTGGAGCAGAAACGCACGTTTCGCGGCAGCATCGGCGTACCGCCCTCCCGCTTCACCTCCAAGGTTTCCTCGTCATAGTCCTCCGAATGGCGACGGTACTGCTCGCTGGCCGCCGCCGCCATGGGGCTGTCCACGTAAATCGGCAGGCTCGGAATCCGCTTCTGCTCCTCCAACTCGCGCAGCAGGTAGAGGAGCGTCTGGGTGCGCCCGATGGCGAAGGCGGGGATCAGCAGGACGCCGCCCCGCTCGGCGCTGCCCCTGACGATGCCGGCGAAGCGCTCCACGGACTGCTCGAAAGGTTCGTGCAGGCGGTCGCCGTAGGTCGATTCCACCAGCACGTAATCCGCCCGCGTCAGCTCGTCCTCGGGGTCCACCAGAATCGGGGCGTTGTAGCGCCCGAGGTCGCCCGAGAAGAGAAGCTTGAGCGGCTTGTCTCCCGGCCGCTCCACGCCGACCGCCAGTACGGAGGAGCCGAGGATGTGGCCCGCCGGATGCCACGTCGCCGTGAAGGCTTTTCCCAGGCGTTGCGGCTGCCGATACTTCACGGTCCTCAGATGACGGAGGGTTTCCTTGGCGTCGTTGAGGTCGTAAAGCGGCAGCGCGGGCTTGTGCTTGCTGAATCCCTTGCGGTTGGCGTCCTCCGCCTGTTCGGCCTGGAGATGGGCGGAGTCCGGCAGGAGAATTTTCATCAGGTCGCAGGTGGCGGAGGTGGCCCAGATCGCGCCGCGATAGCCGTTTTTCACGAGCCGGGGAAGATAGCCACAGTGGTCGATGTGGCCGTGCGTAATGGCGACATGGTCGATCTCGGACTCGCGCAGCGGGAAGGGCTGCCAGTTGAGGAGGCGCAGTTCCTTCTGGCCCTGGAAGAGGCCGCAATCGACGAGCAGCGTTTCCCTGCCCGCCGCAAGCAGAAACTTGGAGCCCGTCACCGTGCCGGCTCCGCCCAAAAAGCGAATCGAGATCCGAGCGCTCATCACGGCCGCCTTTCCTTGTGCGGTTCGACGCGTCTTACGCCAAGCGACAACGGGACCATACTACATTACGCGTCGGCGCACCAGGATCGGGCTTGGCGGACGGGCAAGTTTTGCAGGATGGGCAATTTTCTTGCCCATCATTTCCGGTAATCATGAATTTGATGGGTGACAACTCGCCCATCCCCGATGGAGCACGGTTGCACCGTGCTACACACATTTAAGAGCAGTCGGCCGTAGCGGCGATGCCAAGCATAGCGCGGCCCGCCGCAGATTTAACGTGTGGAGCACAGTACAACTGTGCTTCATCTGGTGCTCCACGCGTTTCACCGATGGATTGAAAATGGCTGGAAGCGGGTGGCTCGGATAATGGGGCGTCACTGTCTTCGATTCGAAGAATCGATGGCAGTGTGCCCTTAATCATCACCCACGCAAGGCCATGTTTTCTTCGAAAACAAGACCGTGGCGCCCTTTCCTCGTCGCTCATTCAAAGATCAGCCTCCCGACCTTCGGTCATGAGACTATGATGCCACCCATCGGGAATTCATGATGGGCAGCAAGTTGCCCATCCTACGCGTGATTCAACTGGCGACCCGTCTCCCATAAACGCAGGACCGGCCCGCCGAAGCGGGCCGGTCCTTTACCCACAGAAGACGGCCGGGCGCGAGGCCCGACCCAGGAGACTCAGTTGGTCATGCCGTACAGGAAGGAAATCGCCAGGGCGTGCGGCGCCATGTTCTCCCAGACGGTGAACTCGTTACAGGGCACGAACAGCCGCACGTCGCCGTAGCGGAAGCCCTTCGGATAGTTGTCCGGGTTCGGGTAGAACTTGCTCTTCGCCGTCACGGCGTAGTACGGCTGGCTGATGTAATCGACCGGACCGTAGACCGGGATGCCGGGCACCGGACCCTTGCCCCGCTTCATGAAGACCAGCGAGTCCAGGTGCAGCGGCTCCTGTACGCCGCGCGAACCGAGGCCGCTGAAATAGACGTAGCCGTTCGGGTTGGCCCCGAGCACGTAGTCGGCCGACATGCTGAAGGCGTCGATGATCTGCTGCTTTTTCGCCTGATCGACGCCGCCCATCTGCAACAGCCACAGGCCGGTGTGGACGAAGACCGACACGGTCGAGCCCTGGCCCCAGGTCATCGGGTAGCTGCTGGGCCGCCCGTTGCGGTGGGCATGGGACTCGATGCCGGCCAGGGTGTTGTTGGTGTAGGTGGTCAGGTTGGTCTTGGCGAACGTCACCAGCGCCGGATCGGCGCCGGGGCTGGTGAGGTAGCCTAAAAGAAAGTCGCCCACCGAGCGGTCGCCGTTCAGGTAGTCGCTGAAGGACAGCACGGTGTTGGAGAAGCGCGAGAAGGGGCCGTAGGCGCCAATGGCCTGCCAGGCGGTCTTGAACGCCTGCCCGTAAGCGGCCTCGCCCGTCAGGCGGAACAGCTCGCCCGCGCCGTAGAGCATGAAGTTCGGCTTCGCCCCGTGGCTGGAAGCATAATTGTAGGCGGCCCTGGCGGCCTCTTTCAGTTCGTCGGCGCGCTCGGCGTCGAAAGGCTGCACGAGCCGGGACGCCTGGGCGAACAGACCGGCCACGCGGGCGGTGACGTTCGCACAACGGGAGTAGGTCCAGTAGGGCAGGGGGTCGTCGCTGGCGAGGTAGGCCCCCGTCGGATGCGAGTAGGACTCCACGCCGGCCCGCACGCCGCCGTCCGATTCCTGAAGCTGCTGCCAGCCGCTCACGCCCCACAGCGCCTCGTCCAGCAGGTCCGGGACGCCGTTGCCGCTCTCGGGAATGTTCAGGTCGTTGTCCTTGAACTTCGCGGGCGACAGCTCGTAGGCCCGCATGAGCATTTCCGCCACCGCCGTGTGCATCGGCCGCTGATCGAAATCGCCGGCGTCGTGGTAGCCGCCCGCGAGCGGCCGCTGGCCGGTCAAAGGCGTGCTCTGGGCGAACTTCAGGTCGAAGCTGGAATTCTCGGCCGTGTAGATGAGCGGGTGATCCACCGGGCGGCTCCAGTCCGTGTAGGCGGGATCGAGGTCGCCGCCCCAGCGTTCGTGGAAGAGGGCGCGGACGAGGACGTAGTAAAGATCGAAGGCGGCCTTGCGGCTGAGCCGCGTGACCCAGCTTACGCCAACGCCGGGGATGCGCACGCGGTACTTGGCTGTTTCGTCCACCGGCAGATTCGCCAGATCGATCTGGCGCACCTCCGCGCCGGTGTCGGCGTCGAGCTGGCTGCGTGGCGCAATCAGCAGGGAACTCAACACCCTGGTGCGCAGCACAAGCGGGTCCGGCGACTCCTTCAGTACTTCCGCCGTGGCCGGGAAATTGGCGAGGGAAAGCGCTCCTCCGTCGCCCAGCCAGGCCGAGACGTAGGCGTAACGGCGCGTGGCGGCGGGGTTGTAGCCCACCTGGTTGAGCTGCACCACCGGCGTCTCCGTGTAGCGGTCGCTGAACGGCAAGGTGAACGCCAGCGACTGCGGACCGGTGATTCTCAACACCTCCCGCTGGCCGATCGCTTCGTCGAGCGACAGGTAGATGCGATGGTCGGTCAGCACGACGTCGTTGCTGTTGGGCATGTTGGGCCCGATCGAGTACTGGGGCGCGCCGACCGGGATGGAATGGCGGTGCGTCGCCAGCACGCGGATGCTGCTGCCGTCCGCGCGCGTCACCGTCCACGGGCCGGCCTGCCAGGCCGCGCCGTCGCCCTCGCTCAAGACGAGCATCAGTCTGTCGGGGGCCATCAGGTGCGCCTCGCGCAGCGGGGTGGCGAGAGTGGCGCGCGGACCGCCCACGGTGCGGGCGTGCGCGTCGGAGGCGTAGGCTCCCGCCGGCGCGTCCACTTCGACGCGGATGAATACGTTGGTGTCGGCCGCCAGACCGGACAGCGTGTAAGCGCCCGGATCGCTGCCGAAGGTATGCGCCAGCGCCTGGCCGCCAAGTTCCGCGCCCGCGCTCGGGGCGGGCTCGGGGGCCAGATAGACGCGAGCTTCGGTCGCGCCGGCGATCGGCGTCCAGGACAGGACGATTCTCTCGGAGCTGACCGAAGCGATCCTCAAATCCAGGTCGCCCGCTGAAACCGGCTCGTCGCCATCGGTCGCGACATCGCCGTCGGTCGTGGCATCGCCGTCGGGCGCGATATCGCCGTCGGTCGCGACATCGCCGTCGGTCGCGACATCGCCATCGGATGCAACATCGCCGTCGATCACGACATCGCCATCGGGTGCGACATCGCCGTCGGGCACGACATCGCCATCGGGTGCAACGTCGCCATCGGATGCAACGTCGCCATCGGTCGCGACATCGCCATCGATCATGACGTCGCCATCGGTGTCCGTGTCGCCATCAACTGGCAGGGTATCTCCGACAACGACTCGGCCTCTCAACTCCGCGCCGCAGCCGCCGTTCACCTCGCCGGGCGTGCCTAGCAGATGGCTCCGGACCCGGCGCGGCCCCATGGAATAATAAATGTCCCCGGCCATGCACCAACGCTGCGCCGCGCCGTCGGCCCGGTAATCCATGGGACGCAGACTCAGCGCGGCCGCCTTCCGATCCGAAGAGGAGTACGTTGAGATCCCCGTGTAGGAAAGGCGCGCGATCAACTTGCCGTTGCATTCCAGCGACAGCGTGTCTTCCGTGTCGCCAAGTTCGAAGCCGTAGATTGCATTCAGCCGAACTCCGCCGTTGCCGTACGCCGAACGGCCGAACACCACGGGGTTGTCGGCGCGGCTCGTCACGAGGCCCAGCCTCGTCATGCCGTTCCGTCCGCTGAACATGCAGCCGCTCAGCGACAAGTCGGCGCCGGACAGGTTATAGAGTTCGACCCATTCGCCCCGCCGATCGGTGAGCAGAGGGTCCACATTGGGCATGATCTCGGTGAAGATCAGATCGCCCGGCTCCGGCGGCGGGAACGAGGACCTCCAGGCGGAATCCGAGGGATTGAACGGCAGATCGGAGCACACGTTGTTCACGCAGACGAGTTCTCCCTGGCAGGGGAATTGGTCCGCGCAAGGGCAGCCTAATTCGCCGGTTTCACAATTAGTAAAATAAGGCTCGTCGGACGACGTCGAACCGTCGTCAGACTGGGTCTCCGGCCCGCAGGCCGCGAGGAAAAAAATGGCGAATGCGGAAAATACGACCGACCGCAGCCAAGGGTGGGTTTTCATTGAGGACTCCTGTGGGTTTTGTTACAGATCGATGGCGGCACGACACCGCACGCTATCCCGCATTCGAAACCTTACGACCGGCAGGTTTCACCGTGCGAGGCCCTTTTTCCCGAGCGCCGGCGGGGCTCCAATCCGCCACACCCGGATCAGGATTCGGAAGGTTCTTTAATTTCTCTGGTCTGGATACGTCATCTTCGGCCTGGAGATTCCGAGGTGGAAGGGGAGGAAGGCGCGAAGCGTACGACCAGCTGCAGCAGACGCTGCTTTTCCAACGAGGACTCCTGTGCGACTTGCACGATGCATTTCCTAAGAGGCACGATTAACACCGCCCGCCACTCGGGACGCGAAACACTGGAGGGGAAAATCGCGTCGCAGGGGGGCCTTGAATTCCGGGTGTTCGAGAGCCTTGCTTCTCGTCGCCCCCGGAACTTTACTTCGAGGCAGGAATACGCCATTTTCAGCAATCTACTTTTCGCGGTCCGACACCGTGGACCTGTACACAATATCAACTGGCGCTAGATTACTCTCTATCCCGCGGCAAGGGAGTGATCTCGATCATACGCGCAAAAAAAAAGTGATCGCCGGGCGGACTCCGAGACCAGTGGTTTATACTGAGTGGAATTTAGTCCCCGGCGCAAAAATAGATGATAGAGCGGATACCTTGTGTTAATATTCAGCCAGTCCAGTCGAGTGGTTCGTTTCCAAGAGGTATCCCGACATTCCCCGGTCAGGACAACGGGAGGCACGGCGGTACGGTGCGTATCCTCATTTTTTGGAGAAACCCATGAAAGCAGCATCTTCGGGGTTGACGATGATTATTGTCGCGGTTGTTTCGGCGGCGGCGGGCATCGGCGTTTCGCTGGCGCTGTTGCAGCCCCCGGACGTCGGCTGCCGCTCCGACGCGGACTGCCCTTCAGGCCGTGTCTGCACGCCGGCGGGCGAATGCGCGGCGCAGGCCGAGCCGGCGCAATTTGCCGCCATGCCCGAAGTTGATCGTGTCCTCGGCAACGAGGAAAAGTTCGACGCCAAGGCCTGGGCGAGCGAAGGTAAATTCGCCGTCGCCGACATCATGGCGGTGCGCACGATGCGCACGCACGGTATCGATCGCATCGCAGGCCACACGCGCGCCTTCGTGCAGGTGCAGAACGGTTGCGATCACCGCTGCACGTTTTGCATTATCCCATTCGGCCGCGGCAATTCGCGCTCGCTGCCGGTCGACGAG
>QZKR01000056.1 GCA_003598065.1 Myxococcales bacterium
TGTAGCCGTAACCGGCCTCGGCGATGGCGTCGATGTTGTCGGGGCCGATCAGGGTGCCGTTCGACGACAGTGCGACGTAGAAGCCCATCTCCTTGGCCCGGCGCGTGATGACGAAAATGTCGGGACGCATCAGGGGCTCGCCGCCGGAGAGGATCAGGGCGGGCACGCCGAAGCGGCGCAAGTCCTCCATCACCGCGAACACTTCGTCGGTCGAAAGCTCGCCCTTGAAATCGACGTCGGCGGAAAGCGAATAGCAATGCTTGCAGTTGAGATTGCAGCGCCGGATCAAATTCCAGATCACCACCGGGCCCGGCGGCGCGCGCCTTGGTTGCAACGCCGTCGGCGCCTTGATCTCCTGCATGAACTGGCTGATGCGGAACATGACGGCGGTCCTTCAATCGGCGAGCCGGAGCCCGGTCTTCTTCAGGATGCGCGTGCTGTAGAGAACGTCATGGGCGCGCGCGGCGGGCCCCAGGACGCCGGCGATGGTCGCGACCTTTTCCGCCACTTCGTCGCGGTTCCGGCCGTGGACCATGGCGAACAGGTTGTAGGGCCAGAGCGGCGCATGGCGCGGGCGGCGGTAGCAATGGGTGACGAACGGGAGCGCGCCCACCTCGGGCCCCAACCGTTCGACTTCAGCGTCGTCCACGTCCCAGACGGTCATGCCGTTGGCGGTGACGCCGAGCTTGTAATGGTTGGGTACCGCGCCGATGCGCCGGACGACCCCGCGCGCCAGCATCCGCGCAAGGCGCGCCATCACGTCCTCGGCCGAGAGGCCGAGCCGGTCGGCGAGCGCGCGGTAGGGCTCGCGGCAGAGCGGGAGTCCCCCCTGCGTCGCGCGGATGAGTCGCCGATCGGTCGCGTCGAGGACAGGGGCCGGGGCCCGGGCTGGAGCGACGACGTTCATAGACTCAACCTCAAGCCGACGAAGTATTCGCGCTCCTTCGGCATGTTCACGACCTCGAGCCCGGTTTCGCGCCCGATTTCGGCGATCACCTCGGCGATGCGTTCGGGAAGCTCGGCGGACACCACGAACCACATGTTGAGGGCGTGGTCGCGGGCGTAGTTGTGCGCGACCTCGGGATGCGCGTTGACCAGCGCCGTCACCTCGTCGAACCGCTCGTCGGGTACCGCGAGCGCCGCGAGCGTCACCGCGCCCCCCAGCTTCTCCGCGTCGAACAGGGGGCCGAAGCGGCTGAGCCGCCCGTCGGCGCACATGGCTTCGATGCGCGCGATCAATTCGTCCTCGCCCAGGCCGAGGGTTTCCGCCGCGCGCGCGAACGGGCGCTCGCACACCGGAAAATCGCCCTGGAGCGCGTTGACGATCCGGCGGTCGGTGTCGCCGCCGACGAGGGATTCCGGCCGGTTCATTCCGCCGCCTCCATGCGTCCCGCGTGCGCGTAGCGCGCGCCCTGCTGCTTGAAGCGCCGCCGGCTGAACAGGACCGCGTGCGGGTAGCGCCCGAGGACGGTTGCGCGGTTGAGGATCGCGATCTGCTCCCGAACCGCGTCGCGGTCGCGGCCGTGGATCATGCAGAAGAGATTGTAGGGCCACGCCGGCAGCCGACGCGGGCGGCGGTAGCAAAGAGTGACGAACGGGTAAGTGGCGACCGCCTTCCCGATGGCGTCGGCGTCCGCGTCCGGCACGTCCCACACGCACATGGCGTTGGCGGTGAAGCCGAGTTCGTGGTGGCGCACCACCGCGCCGAAGCGGCGGATGACGCCGCGCGCGACCAGGACCTTGAGGCGCGCGATCACCTCGCCTTCCCCGATCCCGAGGCGCGCGCCGATGGCCGCGTACGGTTCCGGCGCAAGCGGCAGGCCGTCGGCGATTTCGGCCAGCAGGCGGCTGTCGAGCGGATCGATCATGCGAGCGGGAATCCCAAGTCGATGTGGTAGGAGCGGACCAGCGGCAGGTCGAGAGCCGCGAGCCCGGTCAGGCTTTCGATCCGGCGCAACGCCTCGGCGACCGCGCCGGCATCGGCGGCGGTGACCACGAACCAGAGATTGTAGGCGTGTTCGCGCTCGTAGTTGTGGTTGACCTCGGGTTGCGCGCTGACCACGGCGGCGACCTTGGCCAGGCGCTCCGGCGGCACCGCGAGCGCGGCGAGCGTGCTGGCCCCGGCCGCGTTCGGCGTCACCACCGCGCCGATCCGGCTGAGGGCGCCTTCCTCCTTCAAGCGGGCGTAGGCGGCGATCACCTCGGCCTCGCCGAGGCCGGTCGCCTCGGCGATCGCCAGATAGGGGCGCGGCACCAGCGGAAAACCGCGCTGGTAGTCGTCGAGCAGCTTGAGATCGGCCTTGCCCAGGTTCATGGCTACAACCCGATCCGGTTGGCGCGGGCGGCGAACAGGATGCCGGACGGCTTTTCCGCCGGGATCGACGCGATCCGTCGGAAATCGCGGGTGTCGAACACGTCGATCCGGTCTTCGTCGCGCACCGAAATCCAGACGTGCTCGCCGCGCGGGGTGAATTCCATGTGCAGCACCGCCTTGCCCGGCTTGAACGCGTGCACGACCTTGAGCTCGACGGTGTCGATCACCTGAACCGCGTCGTTGAGCGGGTGGGCGAAATTGACCCACACCTGGCGGCCGTCGGGCCGCGCCATCACGAACACCGGCTGGCCGTGGACGGGAATGCGCGCGACCTCGGCCCAGCTACGCGCGTCCACCACCAGCACTTCGTGGCGGCCGATGGCGGGCAGGAAGACGTAATCGCCTGCTTTCGCCCAGCCGCGCAGGTGCGGCATCTTGTAGACCGGCAATTTTTCCGCGCCCCTGCCGTAGTCGCCGAGAATCCGGCGCACGCCCTGTTCGGGCTTCCAGAGATCGAGCAACGCGACGCCGTCTTCGCCGAACAGTCCGGCGAGGTAATGGCGTCCGTCGGGCGTCACCAGCCCGTCGTAGGGGAGCTTGCCGATGCCGCGATGCTTGACCAGCGTCGGCTTCCGGGGATCGGCGAGGTCGGCGATCCAGATTTCGCCCGCGTCGTAGAGGGTGAACGCGAATTTCTGCCCGGGCAGATCGGCCAGGCCCACCACCTTGGAGCGCGCGCCGCCTTCGCCCCAGACCGCCGGGATGTCGGCGACGGGGGCGAGGGTAACGGAATCGAACACGCGCACGCCGCCTGGCTCGTAATTGGCGACCGCGATCAGCGTGCCGTCCTGGGAAACGGCGCCGCCGATGCTGTTGCCGGCCTGGACGATGCGCTTTTCGATCCGCGCCAGCAGCAGATCGACCTTGCTCAAGCCGCCGTCGCGGCCGAACACGTAGGCATAGCGCCCGTCGCGGGAGAAGACCGCCGTGGCGTGGCTGAGATCGCCCAGGCCCGTCACGCGGCCGAGGCCGGTGCGTCCGGTCGTCTCGACGATCCGGACCGAACCGCTCGCGCGCTCGACCACGATTCCGAGATCATTGGTGCCGCGCATGCCGTCGGCGGCAACGGATATCGGCGCCAACCCGACGATCACGGCCAGGGCGCGAATCCACGATGTCATGGCAGTCCCTCCTTCAACGCGCGCGCGATCCAAGCGGCTTCGGCCTCGGTCAGCATCGGCCGCCACGGCGGCATCGGCGTGCCCGGCATGCCGTCGAGGATGATCGACGCGAGAACGTCCACGTGCTTGCCGGCAAGGTTTTCGGGCAGCAACGGCGAGCCGAGCCCGCCCTTCATGGTCATGCCGTGGCACGACCCGCAGTCCTGGCGCACGAGATAGGTCAACTCGCGCTCGCGCGCGGGCGACAAGCGGCCGTCCGCCGCGGCGGCCGAAACGACGGCCGACGCGACCAGCGCCGCGGCGAATACCGCCGCGCTATTCCGCGGCCGCGACCGCGCCTCGTCGAACCTTTTTGGCTCCAGCCTGAACATTCCCCTCCTCCGTTTCCTCGCCCGGCCAGGCCATCCCCGCGGTGCGGCCGACGATGAAAAGAACCGGACCATCGAATCCCGCGTCCGCCGCGCGGGCAGCGATGGTCCCGAGCGTGGCGCAAACATGGCGCTGGCGCGGCGTGGTGCCGTTGCAGATCGCGACCGCCGGCGTGGCGTGATCGAGACCGTGCGCGACGATGCTCCACGCGATCCGCTCGATGTTGGCGAATCCCATGTAGACGACCAGGGTCGTGTCGGGATCGGCGAGACCCCGCCAGTCGAAATTCAAATCCGCATCCTCGCGGCAATGGCCGGTGACGAAACGCACGCCCGTCGCCAGGCCGCGATGGGTGAGCGGCACGCCGACCGAGGCGGCGCAGGCCGAGGCCGAGGTTACGCCCGGCACCACCTCGCACGGGATGCCGGCTTCGGCGAGCGCCGCGACTTCCTCGGAACCCCGCCCGAACAGCAGCGGATCGCCGCCCTTGAGCCGGACGATGCGGCGGCCGTCCTTGGCCAGCGCCACCAGCAGCGTGTTGATGTCCTCCTGCGGCACCGGATGGTGGCCGGGGCGCTTGCCGACGTCGAAGCGCGCGGTTCCCGGCGGGACCAGGGCCATGATCTCCTCGGACACCAGGCGGTCGTAGACGACGATGTCGGCCTCGCCGATCAGGCGGCGCGCCTTGCAGGTGAGCAGTTCCGGATCGCCCGGACCCGCGCCCACCAGATACACCGTCGAATCGCCGCTCGCGTTTTCCACGTTCATCTCCCGCCCTCCATCGATCAAGGTCGGAAAGAAACCGGCGGGACGGAGGGGGTTGTCCCGCCGGTTTCCCCGAAGACGCTCAGTACACGTCCTTGCGGGTGTTGTGGACGTTGAACTTGCCGGTCGGTGTGATCAGCCGCTTGTCGCGGATGACCGTCTTCGGCTTGAGCGTCTTGTCGTCGACGACGACGATCGCCGATTCCTGCTCCTTCGCGTTCCATACGGAGAACCAGATTTCGTCGCCGTTTTTGTTGTATTCGCCCTGAACGACGCGGCGGACGCCTTCCTTGATTCCCGACCACTCGCCGATCGGAAGCGTCTTGTACGGCGCGTCCAGGTTCTTGATGTCGAATACCGCCACCGACGAAGCGAGGCTCGCCTCGGGATGCAGCGGCGTGTCGACGTAGAGATGGTTGGACTTGGGGTGCGTCTTGATGAACAGCGACCCGCCGCCCTGGCCCTTGAGCGTCTGCACGACCTTCCAGGCCTGCTCCTTATGCTTGGCCGGATCGGTGCCGATGATGCTGACGGATTCGTCGCCGAGGTGGCTGGTGGCCCAGACCGGCCCGAACTTGGGGTGGACGAAGTTGGCCCCGCGTCCCGGATGCGGCGTCGCCCCGGTTTCGACCAGCGCCATCAGCTTGCGATCCTGGGTGTCGACCACGGCGACCTTGTTGCGGGCGTTCGCCGCGACCATGAAATAGCGTCCGGTCGATTCGAAGCCGCCGTCGTGCAGGAAACGCTCGGCGCCGATGGTCGCGACCGACAGGTTTTTGAGGTCGGAGTAATTGACGAGCAGGATCTTGCCCGTTTCCTTGACGTTGACCACGAATTCCGGATGCTTGTGCGACGCGACGATGGCGGCGACGCGCGGCTCGGGGTGGTATTCCTGGGTGTCCACCGTCATGCCGCGGGTCGAGACGATCGTGAGCGGCTCGAGCGTATCCCCTTTCATGATCGTGAATTGCGGCGGCCAGTACGATCCGGCGATGGCGAACTTGTCCTCGAATCCCTTGAACTTGGAGGTTTCGACCGAGCGCGCCTCGGCGCCGATCTTGATTTCGGCGATCGAGGCCGGCTTTTCCATCCACAAGTCGATCAAATCGATCTTGGCGTCGCGGCCGATGACGTAGAGGTAGCGCCCGGACGCGGAAACGCGCGAAATGTGAACCGCGTATCCGGTCTTGATGATCTCGGCGATTTTCTTGGTCCCGCCGTCGATCAGGGCGATCTCGCCGGTGTCGCGCAGCGTGACCGAGAACAGATTGTCGATGTCGAGATTGTTCATCTTCTTGGTCGGGCGCTTGTCGACCGGCACGCGCACCTTCCAGGTCGCCTTCATCTCCGCCATGCCGAACTCGGGCGGTTGCGGCGGCTCGAGCAGCAGGTACTTGGCCATGATCTCGATGTCCTGCTCCGACAACGCGCCCGATTCGCCCCAGTTGGGCATGCCGGCGGGAGAGCCGTACGTGATGAACGCCTTCAGATAATCAAACCCGTTCGGCTTGGTGACGTCGGGCGTGAGCGGCTTGCCGGTCGCGCCCTTGCGCAACACGCCGTGGCAGCCGGCGCAGCGTTCGAAGTAGAGCAGCTTGGCGCGCTCGAACTCGGCCTTGGTGAGCTGCGGCTCGTCGGGCCGGGCGCCGGGCTGCGGCGCATCCTTGAGGACGTCCAGGCGCGGCTGGTAGCGATCGCCCGGAGTGGTCTTGTGCTTTTGCAGGTCGGAAGCCTTGGGTTGGGCTTTCTGCGACTGCTGCGCCTCGAGAGAGGCATACGTGAAGACGAGCGCGGCGGGCAAAATCAAGGCGCCTAAAATTCGGTGCATCCAAGCCTCCCCGATAAAAACGCGTTGTCCGATCAGGTTAATTTCCCGCCCCGCTTCCCCGCCTTGACCACGGTCAATCCTCTGTTTCCCGTTGGGTTTACGCTTGCGCGACCTTTGTGGTCGAAGGGCCGGAAATCGCAGCGCCGTGATGGGATTTTCCGGACCCCGGATATGGGATTCGGGAGATGAATACGCTCCTTCGGGCTCTTGGCTTGATTGTTACGGGGTTCGCCGCCTGTTCGTCGGGAGGACCGGCGGCGGCGCAGACCGTCACGCCCGAGCTTCCCCGTGCCTATTCCTCGGCGGGCTTTGCGCGCGAAGCCCCGGTCGCGCCCGACGTCCTCAGGATCGTCTTTCCCGGCGCGACCCGTGTCGGCGAATTTTCCGGAACGCCGCCCGCGGCGATCGCGTTCGAAAACGACGTGCCGGTCGGCCACGTTTTTTCGACCCGCGCGGTGATCGGGTCGGTCGGGTTCTCGGGAAAACCGCTCGACGTCCTGGCCGGGCTCGGCAACGACGGCCTCATTCGCGGCGCCGTTCTCCGCCGGCACAGCGAACCGATCCTCGTGATCGGCATTCCGGAAGCGGAGCTGAATCGCTACGTCGCCGCCCTCGCGGGGCTCGACGTTCGCGCCGCCCAACTCGGTGCGATCCGTCCCGGCGCCCGGGATACCCCCGACATGATCGTCGGCGCCACCATTTCGAGCGCGGTCATCCGCGATGCGGTCGTGCGCGCGGCGCGGACCGTCGCCCGCACGCGCGGATTGTTCGGCATGCGCGCGACCGCCCGGCTCGACCGGGAAACGTTCGAGCCCGTCGGCTGGCGCGATCTTTCGGCCGACGGCTCCCTGGTCGCGCGCCGGTTTACCCGCGCCGACGCCGGGCTCGACGGCGATCCGTCGGAAGCCTTCGTCACCATCCATGCGGGATTGATGACCCCGCCGCGCATCGGCCAGAACCTGCTTGGTGCCGCCGATTTCAACGCTCTGATCGCCGAAACGGGCGCCGACGACCAGATCATCCTGATCGCCGCCGACGGCCTCTATTCGTTCAAGGGCACCGAGTGGGTGCGCAGCGGCGTTTTCGAGCGGGTCGAAATCCGGCAGGCCGAACGCACCATCCGCCTGACGCGCGACCGGCATCGCAACGTCGAACGACTGCGCCCGCCCGACAGTCCGACGCCGCGCGAGATCGGGATATTCATCGTACCGGCGGACACGGGATTCGATCCGCTGGCGCCGTGGCGCCTGTCGTTCCTGGTCGAGCGCGAAGGAAAGCCGCCGACAACTCTGGAACTCCCCTACCGCCTGCCCGAGCGCTACCACATCCCCGCGGAGGCCGACCCGGACGCGACCGACGAATTGCTTTGGCAGCGGATTTGGAAGGAGCGGGCCGGTTTGATCGCGGGACTGGCGGTGATGCTCGCGGTTCTTTCCGCCATTCTCGTGTTCCAGGACTGGCTGACGTCGAACACCGCCCGCTACCGCTTCGTCCGCTTCGTCTTTCTCGCCGTCACGCTGGTCTGGCTCGGCTGGTCCGCGGGCGCGCAGCTTTCCGTCGTCAACGTATTGACCTTCGCGCACGCCCTGTTGACCGGGTTCCATTGGGAATTCTTCCTGGTCGATCCGTTGATTTTCATCCTCTGGAGCTACGTCGCGATGACGCTGCTCTTCTGGGGACGCGGCGTTTTCTGCGGGTGGCTTTGCCCCTTCGGCGCGCTCCAGGAGCTTCTCAACGAAACGGCCCGCCGTCTGCGCGTGCCGCAAGTCGCCGTTCCGTTCGCGGTTCACGAGCGGCTCTGGCCGATCAAGTACATCATCTTCCTCGGTCTGTTCGCGCTCTCGCTCCACTCGACGACCATGGCGGTGTACGGCGCCGAGATCGAGCCCTTCAAGACCGCGATCGTCCTTCGCTTCGCCCGCTCCGCGCCGTTCGTTCTGTACGTCGGACTTCTTCTCGTCGCCGGCCTGTTCGTGGAACGGTTTTTCTGCCGCTATCTCTGCCCGCTCGGCGCGGCGCTCGCGATCCCCGCGCGCCTGCGCATGTTCGAGTGGTTGAAGCGACGGCACCAATGCGGACGCGAATGCCATATCTGCGCCGTGCGCTGCACCGTCCAGGCGATCCATCCGAACGGCGCGATCAACCCCAATGAATGCGTTTATTGCCTCAACTGCCAGGCGCTCTACCACGACGCCCACACGTGCCCGCCGCTCATCCAGCGCCGCCAGCGCCGCCAGGCCCAGGACGCCTTGCGCGCCGCCGCCTCCCAGGGACCCGCCCCGTCATGACCCCGATCGCCGACCCGCCCGCCCGTTTCTCCCGACGCCGCGCGCTTGCCGTACTCGCGGCGGCCGGCGCGACGCTGCTGACGGGACGGCCCGCAAGGGCCGCGCCGGCGCGCTGGGAATGGCGGGGGCACGCCATGGGCGCGGACGCGCGTCTCATCCTGCTGCACCCCGATCCATCCGTCGCCCGGGAAGCCGCGTCCGCCTGCGCCGCCGAAATCGCGCGCCTTGAGGCGGAGTTCAGCCTGTTCCGCGCCGATTCCGCTCTCAGCCGCCTCAACCGCCTCGGATACTTTGATCGGCCCGGCCACGACCTGCTTCGCCTGCTCGCCGAAGCGCTCGACTTCGCCCGCCGCACCGACGGCGCGTTCGATCCCACGGTCCAACCGCTTTGGGAACTTTACGCCGGGCATTTCGCCCGTGGGCCGGGCGCGGGCCCGCCGCCGCGCGAGGCGATCGCGGCGGCCACGGCCGTCGTCGGCTGGCGGCGCGTGGCTGTTTCGGCCGAAAAAATCACGCTCGCTCCCGGCACGCGGCTCACGCTCAACGGCATCGCGCAGGGCTACATCACCGATCGCGTCGCCGACGTGTTGCGCGCTTTCGGTTTCGGGAATGTGTTGATCGATCTGGGCGAAGCGCGCGCGCTCGGCGCGGGGCCCGAGGATGCGCCGTGGTCGGTCGGGATTGCCGAGCGGAGCGGCGATCCCGCACTGTTCCGAATGCTGATGGAAAATTGCGCGCTCGCCGTTTCCGCGCCGGCGGGAACCGTGTTCGAGCCTTCGGGTCGCTGGCATCATCTGTTCGATCCCGCGACCGGCATGCCCGCGTCGCCCTGGCGTTTGGTCGCCGTGCGAACGACGGACGCGACCACGGCGGATGCGCTTTCCACCGCGCTCGCCGTCTCCCCTCCGGAAAGAGGCCGAATGATTCTCCGCGCCCACCCGGGGGCCAAGGCCTGGGGCATCAACGAGGAAGGCGCGCTCCGGCCCGTGGTCGGATAAAGGGGCGTCGGGGCGAAAATCGGGCCTTTTTCCCGGCCCCGCCGCGTCGGTAAGGCGTTCCGTTTGATTCCTGTCAAGGAGCCGGCCGGACGGGCTTGCTAGCCATGGCGCTCGGTGCCGCCAACTGCCCACACCGGAGAAACGGCCATGATCAGGCGTCTGCTGCAATTCAAAATTCTCGGAATCGGCCTGGTCGCGGGCGGAATCCTGTTCGGCGCCGGGATCGTGTTCTGGGGCGGGTTCAACACCGCGATGGAAGCGACCAACACCCTCGGTTTCTGCAAGTCGTGCCACGAAATGCGGACGATGGTGTATGCCGAGTATTCCCTGACGGGGCACTATGAAAACCGCACCGGCGTGCGCGCGACCTGTTCCGACTGCCACGTTCCCGATCCGTGGGTTTACAAATTCGTCCGCAAAATCAAGGCGAGCAACGAGCTGTTCCATTGGGCGCTCGGCTCGATCGATACCCCGGAAAAATTCGAGGCCAAGCGCCTGACCCTCGCCAAATCGGTCTGGCAGTCGATGAAGGAGACCGATTCGCGCGAATGCCGCAACTGCCATTCGTGGGAAGGCATGAGCAAGGCCAACCAGAAGCCGCGCGCGTCGAAACAGCACGCCGACGCCCGCCAGGAAGGCGCGACCTGCATCGATTGCCACAAGGGCGT
>QZKR01000014.1 GCA_003598065.1 Myxococcales bacterium
CGGACAGTTGTCGCCCGGCACGGCTCCGCCCGCGACTGGACCGCCGCCGTCCGGACAGTTGCCGCCCGGCACGGCTCCGCCGGCGACCGGACCGCCGCCGTCCGGACAGTTGCCGCCCGGAACGGCTCCGCCGGCTGCGCCCGCTTCCTCTCCGCCGCCGCCTTGAACGCGATCGCGGCGTGCAAAAAAAATAGATTTCGGTTAGCGTAGTGTAATATGGCGTTCAATTTTCGTCGTTGGAGGCGGGCGGAGAGGCGGACGCGCGGCCGCTCCGGCATGCGGAGGCTTTGCGGTAAGGAGACACCAGCGACTTGACGGACATTCTGTTTTATACGGCCATCGGCATCACGCTTCTGTTCGCCTTCATCAATGGCTTTCACGACGGCTGCAACGTCATCGCCACGGTCATCAGTTCGCGCTCGATGCGGCCGCGCCGGGCGCTGTTCTGGGCGGCCCTGGCCGAAGGGTTCGGGCCGCTGGTTTTCGGGACGGCCGTCGCCGGCACGATCGCCGGCAAGGTCATCGACGCCGGCCTGCTCGGGAATCTGCCGGCGTCCGCGATTCACGAGTTGCTCATCGCGGCGGCTGGCGGTGCGATCGCCTGGAATCTCGTCACCTGGATCGTCGGCCTGCCCTCGTCCAGTTCGCACGCGCTGGTCGGCGGGCTGGTCGGCGCGGGCGTCGTCGCGCTGGGTCCCCACGGCATCCAGGCGGAGCAGCTTCTGATTTTCGTCGTGCTGCCGCTGTTCGTTTCGCCGCTCGTCGGCCTGCTCGCCGGCGCCGTCGTCTTCGCGCTGATCCGCGCCCTGTTCGCCGGCGCGCACAGCAGCATCGGCCACCTGTTCGTCGCCCTGCAGAAGCCGGGCATGCTGGCCCTGGCCGCCAGCCACGGGTCCAACGACGCCCAGAAATCGATGGGGCTGATCGCCCTGGCGCTGGCCGCACAGCACGGCGCGTTCGACGAGCTGCAATACCCCCTGTGGGTTACGGCCGCCTGCGCCGCGTCGATCGCGTTCGGGCTGTCCGTCGGCGGCTGGTCGATCATCCGCACCGTGGGCTACGGTATTTTCCGCATGCAGCCCGTCCATTCCTTCGCCTCGCAGGCCGCCGCCGCCTCGGTGATCGTCGCCGCCTCGCTGACGGGCGGACCGGTGAGCACATCGCAGGTCGTCGCCTCCTCGGTGCTCGGCGTCGGCGCTTCGCGGCGGCTTTCCGGCGTCCATTGGCTGGTGGTGAAGAACATCGCCCTGGCCTGGCTTCTGACCATCCCCGTCGCCGCGCTGGTCGGCGCGGGAAGCTTCGCGCTGTTGCATTGGCTCGTTCAGGGCTGAGGAGAACGCCTATGCCTTTCTGGAAAATTTTCTCTCCGCATCACCGGGCGGATTTTTTCGACCTGCTCCATCAGCACGCCGCCGCCTGCAGCAACGGCTGCCGCGCCCTGGTGGCTTTTCTCGGCGGCCATGGCGACCCGGAGGAGGTGAAGCGCTGGGAGAAGCAGGCCGACGATCTGCGCCGCGTCCTCATCGACGAACTCAACCAGACGTTCATCACGCCGATCGACCGGGAAGACATGTACTCGCTGTCGCGCGCCCTGGACGAAGTGGTCGATCACGCCAAAAACACGGTGCGGGAGATGCAGGCGTTCGAGGTCGTTCCCAACGATCGGCTGCGGGCCATGGCCGCGCTGCTTCTGGAGGGGGCCGAGCATCTCGTCAAAGCGGTGGAGCACCTGAAGGACCACCCCAACGTCGCCGTGGACCACGCGTTGCGCGCCAAGAAGGTGGAGAACAAAATGATCCACGAATATCTCGCCGCGCTCAAGGAGCTTTTCGCCGGGTCGGACATGCGGATGATCTTCAGCCTGCGCGAAGTTTACCGCCACCTGGCCCGCAGCGCCGAGCGCGTCGATGAAGCGGCCTACCTCATCAGCGGCATCGTCGTGAAAATGAATTGATTCGTTTTCGCCGAACGACTACCATCTCACTCGTACCGCTCTGCCCCTATTCGGTCGGAATCGCAAGCGAAGCGGCGGAGCGTCCTATCCATCGACAACAGGAGGAAGCCATGAAGGGGAAGCGTGGGGGAGGTCGGGTATGGCCGTGGGCGCTGGCGGCGCTGATCGCCCTGTGCGGGCTGTGGGCGGCAGGTTGCAGCGATAGCGAGGGGGACGACGAGGAGGCCCCTTACGGACCGCCGTCGAAAACGACGACCTACCTGTTCAAGCGGCAAAACGACGACGGGACATTCTCGACGTTCGAAGCGAAAATCGTGGGCGAGAAGGAGATCGCCGGCGCGACCTACTGGCGCGCGCAGACCGGAGACATGACATCGGAGAACAAAACAGGAGCCGAGTTGTGGATGTTGCCGGACTACGAAAATGAGACCGTCGTCTTCGCGGGGGGCGAAGGCTACTCGCAGACGGTAGCCCTGGCCCCGGCGGGGGAACCGCTTGTCTCCGGCACGCTGGACGAACCCATCACGATCGAAACCGAACCGCCTGTCGGCGAGACGCAGACATTCTCCGTGAGCGCCTCCGGCGCGTTCGCGGGGGCGGCGGCCACGGTCGCCGCCGCCGGCTCCTACGTCCTCGAAGACGACGACGCCAGCGTCGAGACGGGGATGGGCGTCATCCCCGGCTGCAGGCAGTTTTCCGCCGAGGCGACGGCGACCAACAGCGATCTGCTGGGCGCCGATGTGGAGGTCACGTTCACCGGCCAGGCGTGGTACCACCCCCAGTACGGCGTCGTCGGCGCGCTCATCAAACGCGAACCCTATCCGGACATCGTTTTCGGACTCGCGGGAACGATGGACCTCGGCGAGGCCGGCGAGGGCCGCCACATGATCCAGAGCATGGGCGTAGTGGATGTCGCGACGCCGTCGTTCACCCTCTCCACCTACGATGTGAATCAAGAGTTCGACGCCGACAAGGAAACGCACGCCAAGATGCTTCTGGAGCTGCGCTGGCTGGACGAAGAGCTGGCGAAGGGCGATACGCAGCCGACCGTGGCCGTCAATTTCGGGACGGTTTTCGGCGTTTTCCCGCACGATCTGGTCGAAGCGCCGATTTCCTTCTTCCATCCGGCGGAGAAGGATATGGGCTACAAGTACTGGATCGCTTACGTCGATCAGGCGGCGAAGAACGAAGCGGAAAACGGCATCGCCTACACGATTACGGTCACCAATTCCGGGGGAACGGGAGCGGTGCGCGTCACGGCGCGAATCATCTACACGCTGTACCAGCCGTAAGCGATCGGCGATCGGAAATCCGGAGGGCGAGGTTCACACCTCGCCTTTTTTTCATCCGTTCAGCCGGATCATCACGTCGCGCAAGAGCGTCGTGGCGACGAGCCCCGCGAAGAGAAAGGGCGCGAAGGGGATGGTGCTGTCGATCTTGATGCGCTCGCGGCCGAGCGAAGCGTAGTGTTCGCGAATGCGGATGGCGAACTCCTCGGTGAGTCCCTCGACGCCGATCTGCCGCTTCTCTTCGCTGCTCAGCTTGCCGGCCTCGGCCATCTCCTCCACCACCGTCCTGGCCACGAGCGTGTGGGCCTTGAGTTCGGCCAGCGGAACCTCGCGCACTTCGACGAGCGAGCACCAGTAGGAATACACCTGCCGGAACGCCATCAATCCGAGCGACCAGTAGCCGACGGCGGCCGCCTCGGCGAAGGCGCGGCCGCCCGGATCGCTCCGGAAAAGATAAATCAGGTAGGCGGCGAGCCCCGCCCCCACCAGAACGAAAACCACCCGCCGCTGAAACAGGCGATGCAGCGGGCGGAAGGCCAAAAACAGCACGAGAAAAGCCGTGGTGTCGTCCCAGTGGACGACGCCCTCCAGCCCCGCCTGAGTATGCGTGCGCGCCAGCCGCATGAGAATCATCGCCAGCCAGAAGCCGAAAAAGCCCTTGATCCAGGTGGGGGCGTTGGCGCGCAGATAATCCCGGATCTCCTGGCGGCGACCGGCCCGCGCGTCGGCTTCGGCTTGCGGCCATGCCTTCGCGGCGGCGGCGGCGCGGCGCGCGAAGCGGACGAGAAAATCGGCGCTGATGACGATAAAGGCGACGGCGTAACTGTTGATGAGCAGCACCAGCGCGGCGGCGAGCGGCGAGGGGAAGCGCTCGTACATCGGCAAGGGCAGAAGCAGGGCGAAGACGGCGTACAGCTTGGCGTCGCCTCCCGACCAGACGTCGGCCCACCACATCCCGAAGGCGATGGCGAGGGCGGCGAGGCCGGTCAATGCGGCCCTGCCCAGCAAGCCGGCGAAGGCGGGTCCGTCGCCCAGAAAACCGGCGTGCAGCGCGGCGAGCGAGGCGTACCACGCCGCGCCGACGGCGAGGCCGAACACGATGCGCTGGCGGTAGATCTTGCCGAAGCGCCAGTCGTCGAGCGAGCTGACGGTCCCCAGCCAGATAAGCGGAGCGAGGATCGCGTAATGGATCAGCGCCGTCGTCATCATCCGAAACTTTTAAGCGCCGCCAGTCGGAGCGGCCTGTGGCGGCTTGGCGTCACGCCGGTTCGCGTCCGGGATCCGGCCCGCACTGGCCGGCGGCGAGCCGCCGCTGCGGTTCGTCGGGATTGGAAGCCTGATCGGCGCGGATGCGGTCGATCACTTCCTGCGGATCGAGAAACACCGGCGACAGCTCGCGCTCGTCGTAATAGACGTTCATCTGATAGAGGCCGGCGCAGATGGGGTTGAAGCGGCAGACCTTGCACGCCTCGCCCTTGTCGTGCCGCCATTCCGTCTGCCGCACGGTCTGTTTCTGATCGAGGAAATGGACGGTGCGTTCCTCCTGCTTGACGATTTTGCGCGTTTCGGTGGAGCAGTGGGCGTATTCGGCCATCGCGCAGAGGGGCACGCGCTCGACGCGGAAGGTCCGTCCCTGCAGGTCGAGCCAGCGCATCGCCTTCATCAGCGACACTTCGAAATCGCGCAGCTTCGGCAGCACGTCGTCGAGGTTCATCTCCTGGTTCAGAAGCGGATCGAGATTGTTCCAGACGAAATGGCTCACGAAGGGAAAGTGCTCGACGATCCACCGCACGTTTTCGTGCAGATGGTCGGCGTTGTGCTTGTTGATGACGCAATTGACGTCGGCGGTGATCCCCAGCTTCTCGACGTTTTCCAGGCTCATCCGCTGCTTCTTGAGCGAGCCCGGCGTCTGCGTGAGGTAATCGTGCACGTCCTCGCGCCAGGAGTGAATCGAAAGATGCAGGTGGGTGAGCCCGGCTTCGACGAGCCGGGCAAGGTAGTCCGCGCGCGCCGTTTTCTGGCCGTTGGTGATCATGCGCGACGGCATGCCGCGTTCGCGGGCGTAATGGATGAGTTCCTCCAGCGGTTCGAAGAGCGTCGGTTCGCCGCCGGTGAGGATGATGCCGTGATAGCCGCGCGCGACGAAGTCGTCAACGTAGGCGACGGCCTGATCGAAGGTGAGCACGAGGCCGTTGGCCGGGTTCGAGCAGAAAACGCACTTCTGGTTGCAGCGGCGAGCGATCTGGATGTAGCCGAGATTGGCCATGGTTTAAGGCCGCCAGAGAATGGTGAACGCCGTCGGCGACTGCAGCGCGGCGTTCGCGCAGGTTCCCGTCAGAACGCGCGAAAAGCGGCTCTCGCATTGGCCCTTTTCGCCGGCCATGGCGCGCCATAGCTCCAGCATCTCCGCCTTTTCGTTCGATTTCTCAAGATCCTGGCCGCGGCCCGTTTTTATGGCGTCGAAGAGCCTCGCGATCTTGCCGAGTTCCGAGCCCTCGGCGGCCGCCGCCGCTTCTCCCGTGGCGAGGCGGCAGGCGCGATCGGCCAGTTTCGTGTCGGTGAGCCGGCCGCAGGCGCTCGGACGCTGCTCGGCGACGGCCGCGTAGAATTCGACGAGCCAGTCCCGCAAATTCTCCGGCAGGGTCGAGACGCGCGCCGCAAAATCTTCCCGCGACAGCCGCTGCATGTACAGCGCCTTCTGCGGGACCAGGAATTTGAACGCCAGATCGCAGGACGGTTCGTCGCGGAGCGTGGGAAACCACTTCGGCTGGAGCGAACAGTAGGCTGGATTGTCGGTCTCGACGGCCTTGCAGGAAAAATAATCGGCGGCGCGGCCGGCGATCTCGGGCGTAAGGTTGAACGTCTTGCTGCCCGGCGTGTGGTTGTCCGGCTTCGCGCCGCGAACGGCCGCCTCGGCGAGAGCCATCACCGTCCGGCCGAAGTCGGCGCACATGTCCTCGACTTCCGGCCGACGCTCGGTAGCGGCGGGGATGTCCTTTTTCCGGGGGACTTCCCAGGGCTCGACGGCCGGCGCGGCGGGCCTTTCGCTATCGGGCGCCGCAACGTCGCCCGGCGGCGGGACGGTTTCCGAGGGCGTCGGCTCGCGCGGGGCTTCGTCCTGGTCCGAAAAAAGGCGCAGGGCGATGTCCGCGAAGAAAATCGCGATCAGAACCCCGACGATGATCAACACTTGTTTCATGGACTAATTCCGAAACGGCGCGCTTCCAAGCGCTCTTTGCCGAGCATAACGCTTCGGCCGCCGGCCGCCAAGGGCGGCGGGCGGTCGCGGTGAAAACATCCGCAAAGCGCGGACGCGCCTACTCGGTCGGCTCCGGTTTGGACTCCTGCGCCGGGAGGTCGTCCGGCTCGGGCGTCGGCGCGGCGTTGACGACAGGCGCATCCTCGTCGGCGGCCGGCTGTTTCTCGCCGTATTTTTCATCCCACGGCACGGCGATGCCCATCGGATCCTCGGCGAAATCCTTCTCGATTTCCGCCAGCAGCCGATCGAGTTCGTCCTGCTCTTCCTTGGTGGCCTGATCCCACGGCCGCGGCGCGCCGGTTTCGTCCCCTTGGGCGAGCGTATCCTGGATTTCATTCAATTCGCCCGGCCGGGCGGCGGCGTAGAGAGCCTTGGCGACGATCAGTTCGCGGATGCGGGAGTTCTGCGACGCCAGCGCCTGACGCACGCCCTGGTTGAGCAGTTCGTTGGCGAATTCGCCCCGCAAGGCTTCGAGATCGGCGGCGCCCAGAGGCGTTTTGCCTTTGAGGGTGACGACCGTGCGGCCCTGATGATCCTGGTCGAGCAGCAGGTAGGCGCGGTCGATGAAAATGAACGCCGTCTGGTATACGTGATCCAGCGGGTAGACGGCCGGGTTGAGCGTCCAGACGATCTTGTTTTCACCGAGTTCGACTCGGGCCACTCCCTTCGGCGTCGGGGCGGCTTTCGGCTTCGGAGCCGATTTCGCGGCCGGCTTCGGGGCCGGCTTCGACGCCGCCCTGACCGCTTTCTTCTTCGGCGTCTGGACGGGGAGCTTCGGTTTCCTGGCCGCCTTGGGCTTGGAGGCCGGCTTGGTTTTCAGCGTCGCTTTGGCCGGCGCTTTTGCTTTGGCCGCGGTTTTGATCGGTTTGGCGGGTTTGGCCGGGCGCTTGGGCTTCGCCGCTTTCGATGGTCTGGCTGCTTGCGCTTTTTTTACCGCCTTGATCGCCTTTTTGACGACCGGCGCTTTCTTCGGCTGTTTTTTGATCGCCTGCTTCTTTTTCGCTTTGGGCTTTGCCATCGATAAACTCCCGTGCCATCCGTTGTGAATCAAATTCTAGCTTTGCTTTCGGAAAGGTATGATAGAAATCGGCAAGGCAAAACGCAAGCGGTTTGTCCCGCCTGTCCGCCGTCGTCTAAAATTCGCGCCCTGGAAACTTGCTTGAGGGTGACAAAACCATTACTATCGGACTCCCAAGGTAAGGAAACGTAAGGAGAATTCGCAGGGTCTCCCCATGCCGGATGCAAAATCGCCCAATCCGCCGAGAATCCTTGCCGTCGAGGACGACCGCGAGCTATCCAAGGTTTTTGTCGCGCTGCTCACCGATGAAGGCTTCCATGTCCAGGCCGAGTACAATGGCAAATCCGCGCTCGACCGCGTAACGAAGGAAGCCTTCGATTTCGCATTCATCGACGGGCTTCTGCCCGGAATGGACGGTTTCAAGCTCTGCGAAAACCTTCGGCTCACGAAAAACGGCGCAGAGCTGCCGATCGTTTTCGTTTCCGGCGTCTACCGCGCCGCCAACCACGCCGTCGAGGCCAAACAGAAATACAGGCTTCTGGAATACCTTGAGAAACCCGTCAACCCGGGAATCGTCATCGAGCTTCTGAAGCGGCATTTCGGCGACCGCTATCCCGCCCCGCCGCCCAAGGCCCCCGCCGAGGCGAAGTCGGGAGAGGCCGTTCTCGCCAACGATTATTTCCTGCTCGATCCTTCCCAGCTGCCGCTGGAAGGCGCATTGGCGACGACGCCTTTTCCGCTGCTGATTGGCCAGATATACGCGCGCAAGCTTACCGGACAACTGCTGCTCACCGAGAGCCAGTCGAAAAAACTCATCGCCTTCGACAACGGCGCGCCCGTCGCCTCGTCATCCAACATCATCCCCGAGTGCCTGGGGCAGATGCTGTTGCGCGAAGGGCGCATCCCGCAGCAGGCGCTCGACGAGTCGCTCAAACGGATGAAGGCGACGCGCCGGAAGCAGGGCGCGGTGCTGATCGAACTCGGCGTATTTCCGGAAAAAGAGCTTGGCGAAGCGCTCTCCCGCCAGTTCAATCAGAAGCTGTTGAACGTTTTCACCTGGGCCGACGCCAGTTTCGTTTTCAAGCCCTTGTCCGTTTTGCCCGAAAATCCCA
Source organism: Myxococcales bacterium (assembly GCA_003598065.1). GTDB lineage: Bacteria > Myxococcota_A > SURF-8 > SURF-8 > SURF-8 > SURF-8. The sequence continues at coordinate 8,633 of QZKR01000014.1, forward strand.
ACCGCCAATCCCAGCATCCCTATCCCCTCATCCGCGAGGGCGTCGCGCGCCGCCTGCCGCTGGCCGCCGTGCAGAAATGGCTCGCGCCCTACCAAGCGCTAACGGTCGTCGCCACGGAGGACGCCGAGGCGCGCCTGCAGTCGTGCGGCTGCTCGACGCCGGAAGTCCGCTTTGTGCTGGGTATGGACGGGGAAGGCCTGTTGGAGCACATCCTCGCCTCCGGGCTGAAACCCAGGGACGAGATGCAGCGGTTCATTTTTTCGCTGGTCGCCATCGGCGCGGCGCGGTTTTCGCCGCCGCGCGAGGCGTCGAGCGCACCCAAGACCGGCCGGGAAGCCCTCGACGGCTCCACCATGCGCCAGAACATTCTGACGGCTCACATCCAGAAGCATTTTGCGGGCGAGGCGGGGGCGCAGGGAGGCGAAGCCCAATCGGACGGGGGCAACCCGACCGCCGCCGGCAGGCCGGAGACGACGCAGAACCTGCCCATCCTTCCGCCCGAGCAGATGGACGCCTACCTGAAGCTTTCCCAGACGAGGCAGGATCTGGCCGCGAAAAACTGTTTCGACATGCTCGGGGTCGCGCGCGACACGCCCGTCGAAGAAGTGAAAAAAGTCTACCTCAAACTGGCCCGCATCTACCATCCGGACGCCATGCCGTTTTCCGACGCGCCGCAGATCCGCCGTCTGGCCGACGAAGTGTTCGCCATGCTCGCCAAAGCGAACGACACGCTCACCAACCCCGACAAACGGGCCGAATACCTGCAGTTTCTCGAAGACGGCGGCGATCAGGACGCGACCGACGAAGTGGCGCGGCTCTTGGCCGCCGAGCAGCATTTCATGGAAGGCCAGGCGCACGTCCGGCGCAAGGACTGGGCGCGCGCCCGGCAGTCGTTCCAGGAGGCGCTGCGGCTTGCGCCGATCAACGGCGAATACCATATCGAATTGGGCTGGGCTCATTTCAACGTGGCGCCGCGCGATCCGACGGCCCGCCAGGAAGCGCTGCAATACCTGCAGAAGGCGATGGAAATCGCCCCCAAACTCGCCGACGCGCCTTACTACGCCGGCATGATCCACAAATACGCCGGCGATGCCCTCAAGGCGGCGGAGTGGTTCAGGAAGGCGCTGCAGGCGAACCCCGACCATACGCGCTCTCAGGAGGAACTGGGGATGGTCAAGCCGCGCCGGGAAGAGGGGCCGGCGCGCAAGGGGCCGCCGGGAAAGAAGCAGCCGCCTTCGCGCAAAAAGCCGGAACCGCCGAAGAAAAAGGGCTTTCTGGCGCGGCTGTTCGGGAAATCCTGAGACCGATTCGCATTTACGACAAGGGGCTTAAGCCCCTTGCCGGCGAACGCTTCTGATCAATATTTTTCCGCCGCCAGTTTCTTCTTGATCTGCGAGAAATGCCAGGTGAGGTTGATGTCCTTCGGGCAGGCCTCGACGCAGTTGAAGATTGTGTAGCACTTGTAGATCCCCTTTTTGTTGTCGAGGATCTTCAGGCGGATGTCGCCGGCCCGGTCGCGGCTGTCGAAGATGAAGCGATACGCCTTGAGCATCGCCGCCGGGCCGAGGTAATCGGGATCGGCCCACTTCGAGGGGCAGGAGTAGGTGCAGGCGCCGCAAAGGATGCACTTCGTCGCCTCTTCGATCCGGGCGTGCTCGGCCGGAGACTGCCGGCGTTCCCTGGCCGGGGCCGGTTCGTCGTTGACGAGATACGGCATCACCTTGCGGTATTGACGCCAGAAATCGTCCTGATCGATCGCCAGATCCTTGTCGATCGCCGCGCCGGGCAGCGCTTCGACGCGAACGCGGCCGTTTTTGAGATCCTTGACGAGGGTCGTGCAGGCCAGCTTGTTTTCGCCGTCGATGTGCATCGCGCAGGAGCCGCAAACG
>QZKR01000054.1 GCA_003598065.1 Myxococcales bacterium
CAGCGCGAATCCGATCCACAGCATGCCGAACCCCTTGCCGACGAAAAACCGCGCCTGCCAAACGATCGCGCCGTGCACGAGCAGGAAAACCGCGGCGTAGAGTCCGAGCGGCCCCCCGCCGACGATGTCCTGGAAAAGCCCGATCGCGAACACCGCCCTGGCCGGCATCAGGTCGGGACGATACGCGGTCCAGTGGTAGACGCCGATCAGGGCCAACAGCGGCATGATCCGCGCGAGCCCCGGCACGTGCGACGGCACCGCCGCCAGCAGCACGAGCACGAACGTGATCGCGACCGGCGCCAGGCGTCGGGCCTGGGCGTCGAGCCGCTGCCCGAGCGTCGGCTTCATCGACCGCCGCCCTCGTCGCCCTTGGCGGCCTCCTTGCGCGGCGCGCGGCGGCGTTGGGCGGGCTCGACCCGAGGCGGCGGCGGACCTTCGAGAATTCCCGCCAATCCGAAATCGACGACGCGCACGAAATCGAGCTGGGCGCGTTCGACGAACGGCTTGACCAGAACGCCGTTTTCCGCGACCGACACCACCACCCCGATCGGCAGGCCGGGCGGGAACACCCCGCCGTGGCCGGAGGTGACGATGCGGTCGCCCGCGGCGACCGGGCCGCCGTCGGAAAGATAAATCAATCGCGCCCGGTCGGTGTTGTCGCCGGCGAGAACGGCGCGGGTGCGCGTGCGCTCGACAATCGCGGGGATTCGGGAATTCAAGTCGGTCACCAGCAGCAGGCGCGCGGAATGATTGCCGACCGCGGCGATGCGCCCGGCGAGCCCGTCGCCGGTCATGACCGGAAGGCCTTTCCTGACCCCGTCCCGCTCGCCGGCGGCGACGATCATGCTGTGCACGAAGGTGCCGCCCACGTCGGCGATCACGCGCGCGGTGACGAAGGTCGCTTCGGGCGGCGGCGACCATTTGAGCAGCGTCTTCAGGGACTCGTTTTCGGTCTCCAGCCGGCGCGCCGCCGATTCCCACTGGCGCAGCGTTTCGACCTCGGCGCGCAGCCGCGCGTTTTCGTCGTGGATGCGGGCCAACTCGCGGCCCTTGTCGATCGCGCCGTCGATGGCGGCGGCCGGACGCGAAAGGGCGTCCATGATCGGCGCGACCGCGTCGACCACGTGGACCCGGAGGCGGTCCATCAGAAGCGCGTCGATCTTGCCCAGCATCATCAGCCCGAACGCGGCCACGATCAGGCCGAGATACGCGAACCGATGCAGCAGTCCGCGCATGGGCTGGGCGAAACGGGCGATGAGTCTCGGCTTCTCCATCGCGTTTATCCGTGTTCCGGGCGCCGCGGCGCCCTATCGGCCTCAGTACATCGTGTGCAGCACGTCCTTGAGCCGGCGCATGTCTTCGAGCGCGCGCCCGGTGCCCATGACCACGCACGACAGCGGGTCGTCGGCGATCGACACCGGCAGGCCGGTGGCGTGGCGCAGCACGTAATCCAGGTTGCCGAGCAGCGCGCCGCCGCCGGTCAGCACGATGCCCTTGTCGACGATGTCGGCGGCGAGCTCGGGCGCGGTGTGTTCGAGCGCGACCTTGACCGCCTCGATGATGGCGCCGACCGGTTCGGTCAGGCTTTCGGCGATCTGGCGCTCGCTGATCAGGATTTCCTTCGGCACGCCGTTCATCAGGTCGCGACCCTTGATCTCCATGGTCGCGCCCTCGCCTTCCGCCGGCGGGCAGGCGGAGCCGATCTCCTCCTTGATGCGAGCGGCCGAGCTTTCGCCGATCAGCAGGTTATGGTGGCGGCGGATGTAGGCGATGATCGCCTCGTCCATCTTGTCGCCGCCGACGCGCACGCTGCGCGAATAGACGATACCGCCCAGCGACAGCACCGCGACCTCGGTGGTGCCGCCGCCGATGTCGACGACCATCGAGCCGGTCGGTTCGGTCACCGGCAGGCCGGCGCCGATCGCGGCGGCCATCGGTTCCTCGATCAGGAACACCTTGCTCGCCCCGGCGCTTTCGGCCGATTCCTGAATCGCGCGGCGCTCGACCGCGGTCGAGCCCGAGGGCACGCACACGATCACCAGCGGCCGGGCGAAGCGCGAGCGGTTGTGCACCTTGCGGATGAAGTACTTGATCATCTCCTCCGCCACCTCGAAATCGGCGATCACGCCATCGCGCAAGGGACGGATGGCGCGGATGTTGCCGGGGGTGCGCCCGAGCATCTGCTTGGCTTCCTCGCCCACCGCCAGCACCTGGCGTCGACCCTTGCCCTCGGAAATCGCCACCACCGACGGCTCGTTGAGGACGATGCCGCGTCCCTTCACGTAGACGAGGGTGTTGGCGGTGCCGAGGTCGATGGCCATGTCGGCGGACAGAAATCCGAACAGTTGCGATAGCATCAGGCGTCGTTCCTTTTCTCGTTCTTGCTCTTGTTGTTGGGCGGCGGCCCCGTCCCGTCAGGCGGACATGGCCGCGGGCGCGGACTTCTCCCGCTTCACCAAAAGCTTGTTGAGCGCGTTGAGGTAGGCCTTGACCGAGGCGACCATGGTGTCGGTATCGGCGCCCTGGCCGTTGACCGAGCGGCCGTTTTCCTCCAGCCGCACGGTGACCTCGGCCTGGGCGTCGGTGCCCGCGGTGACGGCGTGGACCTGGTAGAGCAGCAGCCGCGCGTCGTGCGGGAACAGCTGGCGGATCGCCTTGAAGGCGGCGTCGACCGGGCCGTCGCCCGAGGCCTTGCACGATTTGGCCGCGCCGTCGATGTTCAATTCCAGCTCGGCCTTGGGCGGCTGATGCTTGGTCCCGCACAGGATCTCCAGCGACACCAAGCCGATCCGTTCGCCCGCGCGGGCGATTTCGTCGTCGACCAGGGCAACGATGTCCTCGTCGAAGACTTCCTTCTTGGCGTCCGCCAGGACCTTGAAGCGCGTGAACGCGTCGGCGAGCGCGTTGTCGCCGAGGGAATAACCCAGTTCGGACAGTTTTTCGCGGAAGGCATGGCGGCCGGAATGCTTGCCGAGCACGATCTTGGACCGCACCAGGCCGACCGATTCCGGGGTCATGATTTCGTAGGTGCCGGCGTGCTTGAGCATGCCGTCCTGGTGGATGCCCGATTCGTGGGCGAAGGCGTTGGCGCCGACGATCGCCTTGTTCGGCTGCACCACGAAGCCGGTGATGGCCGAAACCAGGCGCGAGGCCTTCATGATGTGCTCGCTCCTGACGCCGGTGACAAAGGGCATGCGGTCGTGGCGCGTGCGCAACGCCATCACCACTTCCTCCATCGCCGCGTTGCCGGCGCGTTCGCCGAGCCCGTTGACCGTGCATTCGATCTGGCGCGCGCCCGCGACCACGGCGGCCAACGAATTGGCGACCGCCAGGCCGAGATCGTTGTGGCAGTGGGTCGAGACGATCGCCTTGTCGATGTTCGGCACGCGCGCAAACAGCATCCGGATCAAGGCGGCGTATTCCTCCGGCACCGTGTAGCCGACGGTGTCGGGGATGTTGATGGTGGTGGCGCCGGCCTTGATCGCGCTTTCGACGCAGCGGCAGAGGAAGTCGTGCTCGCTGCGGGTGCCGTCCTCGCACGACCATTCCACATCGTCGGTGAAGCGCCGGGCGTAGCTGACGCTTTCGATCACCTTGTCGTGGACCGCGTCCGGCTCCATCTGCAGCTTGTACTTCATGTGCAGCGGGCTGGTGGAGATGAAGGTGTGGATGCGGCGGCGCGCCGCCGGGCGCAGGGCCTCGGCCGCGCGGTCGATGTCGCCCTTGGTCGCGCGGGCGAGGCCGCAGACGGTGGAGTTGACGACGGTCTTGGCGATCTGGTTGACCGCCTCGAAGTCGCCGGGCGACGCGATCGGAAATCCGGCTTCGATCACGTCGACGCCCATTTCCTCGAGGGTTTGGGCGATGCGGATTTTCTCGTCCAGATTCATCGACGCGCCCGGCGATTGCTCGCCGTCGCGCAAGGTGGTGTCGAAAATGACGACTCGATTCGGTTCGCGTTTATCTTCGCGGGCGGGATTCATGGCCGGTGTTCCTTCAACGCATCATGGGACTAGGGGGACTCTCGGGGAACCGATCCCCAAGAACGACGTTCGCTTTCCTCTGTACGCTCGCCCGGGCGCGGACCGAAGTCCACGCGGCGCGCGTCAGAGGCCCCTAAGTCGAAGGAGCGTTCCCTTTCCGCCGCGGGCCAAAGTGCGCGCGCGCGAACGGTCCCGGATCGAAGCCCGGGAAGCGATCGTGGTCGTGGCGCGCATTTCGTTCATGGCACTTTCATCAACGCAATTTGGCCGCCGCTCGATATGGCCCCGACGCCGGCGCCGAAGCCCTACGCCTAGATGGCCTATGGAAAGGATAAAGACAATCCCCCCTCGGCATTGTCAACTCTGGACAATCCCGCATTCTTTCGAGAGCGCCTTAAGGCGGAGTAAATGGTTGCGTTCCCTATATGTTCACGTCTTCGGCGCCGCGCAACGCGACCGCGTTCACCATAAAAGCGTCGGGGGGCGGAACCCCGCCCCCGGCACCGGCGCGTTTGAAATTGATTCGTCATGCCCGCGCAAGCGGGCATCCAACTTGTGGACCCCCGCTTGCGCGGGGGTGACGTTGCGGTTTATTCCGCAACGTCAGTTCTTGCTCTTATCCACCAGCCGGTTCTTGGCGATCCACGGCATCATGGCGCGGAGCTTTTCGCCCACCTGCTCGATCGGGTGCTGGGCCGAACGGCGGCGCATGGCCTTGAAGCTCGGCTGGCCGGCGGCGTTTTCCAGCATCCAATCGCGGGCGAAGCGGCCCGACTGGATGTCGTCCAGGATCTCCTTCATGCGCGCCTTGGTCGCCGCGTCGATCACGCGCGGGCCCCGGGTGTAGTCGCCGTATTCGGCGGTGTTGGAGATCGAATAGCGCATGTTGGCGATGCCGCCTTCGTAGATCAGGTCGACGATCAGCTTCACCTCGTGCAGGCATTCGAAATAGGCCATCTCCGGCGCGTAGCCGGCCTCGACCAGGGTTTCATAGCCGGCCATGATCAGAGAGGTGAGACCGCCGCACAGCACCACCTGTTCGCCGAACAGGTCGGTTTCGCATTCCTCGCGGAATGTGGTCTCGATGATGCCGGAGCGCCCGCCGCCGATGGCGGAGGCGTAGGCGAGCCCGATGTCGTGGGCGTTGCCGGACGGATTGCGCTCGACCGCGAGCAGGCAGGGCACGCCGCCGCCGCGCTGGTATTCGGAACGGACCGTGTGGCCGGGGCCCTTGGGCGCGACCATGAACACGTCGAGGTCGGGGCGCGGCTCGATCAGCCGGAAGTGGATGTTGAGGCCGTGGGCGAAGGCGAGCGCCGCGCCCTTCTTCATGTTGGGGCCGAGATCGTCGGCGTAGAGCTTGGCCTGGCCTTCGTCCGGCGTCACCACCATCATCACGTCGGCCCACTTGGCCGCCTCGGCCGGGGTCATGACCTTGAACTTGGCGTCTTCGGCCTTCTTGCGCGCGGTCGAGCCCTCGCGCAGCGCGACCACGACGTCCTTCACGCCGGAATCGCGCAGGTTCAGGGCGTGGGCGTGGCCCTGGCTGCCGTAGCCGACGACGGCGACCTTCTTCGACTTGATCAGGTTGACGTCGGCGTCGCGGTCGTAATAGACGCGCATGGCGGAGTTCCTTTCGAGTTACAACGGTTCGGGGCCGCGGGCGATGGCGACGACCCCGGTGCGGGACACGTCGACCAGGCCGAGCCCGGACATGAGATTGATGAAGGCATCCAGCTTGCCCGCGTCGCCGACGATCTCGAACACGAACGATTCGGCGGTCGAATCGAGCGCGCGGGCGCGGAAGATATCGGCGATGCGCAGCGCCTCGACCCTTTTGTCGCCGGAGCCGCGCACCTTGACCAGCGCAAGCTCGCGCTCCACGTGCGGACCGGCGACGGTCAAGTCGGACACCTTGTGCACCGGCACCAGGCGCGCGAGCTGAGCCTTGATCTGCTCGATCACCATCGGGGTGCCCGAGGTGACGACGGTGATGCGCGAGAGCCGCTCGGCGGGATCGACCTCGGCCACCGTCAGGCTCTCGATGTTGTAGCCGCGCCCCGAAAACAGGCCGATGACGCGCGCCAGCACGCCTGGCTCGTTGTCGACGAGCACGGCGATGGTGTGCCGGGCGACGGGTTCGGATTTCAGGGTCACGACGGAAGTTCCTGGGTTGGAGAACGATGCGGGCGAAGGCAAACGCGCGCCTTCATACCAGCACCATGCCCTCTTCGGAAACCGGTTGTTCGCTCTTGTCCGCCGGTCCGAGCAGCATCTCGTTGTGGGCCGCCCCCGACGGGATCATTGGGAAGCAGTTTTCCTTGGGATCGACCAGGATGTCGGCGATCACCGATTTCGGGCTTTCGATCATCGCCTTGATGACCCCGTCGAGCTCGGAGGGCTTGGTCGCGCGCAGGCCGACCGCGCCGAAGGATTCGGCGAGCTTCACGAAATCGGGCAGGCTGTCCATGTAGCTTTCCGAATAGCGCCCGCCGTGCAGCAGTTCCTGCCACTGGCGGACCATGCCCATGTACTGGTTGTTGACCAGAAAAATCTTCACCGGCAGCCGGTACTGGGCGATGGTCGACATCTCCTGGATGTTCATCAAGAGCGAGGCTTCGCCCGCGACGTCGATCACCAGCGCCTTGGGGTGCGCGACCTGCACGCCCATCGCCGCCGGCAGGCCGTAGCCCATGGTGCCGAGCCCGCCCGACGTCAGCCAGTGGTTCGGCTTCTCGAACTTGAGGAACTGCGCCGCCCACATCTGGTGCTGGCCGACCTCGGTGGTGACGAACACGTCGGAGCGATCCTTGGTCAGCTCGTAGAGCCGCCGGATGGCGTGCTGAGGCTTGATGACCTCGTCCGAGTTCTTGAAGCGCAGGCAGTCGCGCGCGCGCCATTCGTCGATCTGCTTCCACCACGCCTTGAGCGCCTTGGCGTCGGGCTTGGCCTGCGCGCTCTTCCAGAACTTGATCAGGTCCTCGAGCACGTGGGCGACGTCGCCGACGATGCCGACTTCGACCGGCACGTTCTTGTTGATCGACGAGGGATCGACGTCGATGTGAATCTTGCGCGAATGGGGCGAAAACGCGGCGAGCTTGCCGGTGATGCGGTCGTCGAAGCGCGAGCCGATCGCGATCATGGCGTCGCAGCCGTGCATGGCGAGGTTGGCTTCGTAGGTGCCGTGCATCCCGAGCATGCCGAGGAACTGCGGGTCGGACGCCGGAAAGGCGCCGAGGCCCATCAGCGTGAGCGTCACCGGGAATCCGGTCGTCCGCGCGAACTGGGCGAGCAGCAGCGACGCCGACGGGCCCGAGTTCACCACGCCGCCGCCGGCGTAGATGATCGGGCGCTTGGCGTGGGCGAGAATCTCGACCGCGCGCTTGATCTGGGCGGGATCGCCCTTGAGACGCGGCTTGTAGCTCTTGTGCACGACCTTGGCCGGCGGCAGGTAGGGACCGGTTGCGAACTGCACGTCCTTGGGCAAATCGACCACCACCGGGCCGGGGCGGCCCGAGCGCGCGACGTGGAACGCCTCGTGCAAGACGCGGGCGAGATCGGCGACGTTCTTGACCAGGTAGTTGTGCTTGGTGCACGGGCGCGTGATGCCGGTGGTGTCGCATTCCTGGAAGGCGTCGTTGCCGATCAGGTGGGTCGGCACCTGGCCGGTGAGGCAGACGAGCGGAATGCTGTCCATCAAGGCGTCGGTCAAGCCGGTGACGGCGTTGGTCACGCCGGGACCCGAGGTCACCAGCACCACGCCGACCTTGCCGGTCGAGCGCGCGTAGCCTTCGGCCGCGTGCACCGCGCCGCCTTCCTGGCGGACCAGGATGTGGCGGATGTCGTTCTGGCCGAAGAGCGAATCGTAAATGGGCAAGACCGCGCCGCCCGGGTAGCCGAAGATGTGGCTGACGCCTTGATCCTTGAGCGCCTGGAGAACGATCTCGGCGCCGGTCATCTGGTCCTTGGTCATCGCACGACTTTCAACAATAACGGTTCATTCGCGGCCGATTCGGCCGCCCGAAGGGAGTGGAAAACTAGTCGCTCGCCCCCCTTCGGTCAACGAATAAATGGAAAGATTATTGCGTTGCTTTGGTAATAAAATTACCTATTCGGCGAGAAAAGCCGCAACTTCGCGTTCGGCCTCCGCCACCGCCCCTTCGCCGAAGGTTTTGAACGTCCGCGCCCCGGAGACCTGGTTGCGAAGCCACGTGCGCTGGCGCTTGGCGAACTGGCGGGTGGCGCGCTTGGCCCCGGCCGTCGCCTCATCCAGGGTCGTCCTGCCGCCGAGATGTTCGAGCAGCTCGCGCACGCCGACCGCCTTCGCCGCCGGCAGGGTCGGATCGAGCCCGAGCGCCGCCAGCGCGCGCGCTTCGGCCAGCGCGCCCGCGTCCATCATCGCGTCGAAACGGGCGTCCAGCCGCCGGTCCAGATCGTCGCGCGGCGGATCGAGCGCCAGGACGAGGAACCGGTCGGGCCGCGCGCGCGCGCGGCCCCGCTCGCGCCGGTGCCACTCGCCGAGAGCGACACCGGTCGCCCGCGCGACGGCATAAGCGCGCACCAGGCGTTGCGAATCCTTTTCGGCGATCCGCGCGGCGCTTTCCGGATCGAGCCGCGCGAGTTCGGCGCGGAACGCGGCGTTGCCGATGCGCGCGCGCATCTCGCGCGCCGCCGCCGCCGTTTCGGGCGGGACCGGCGGAATTTCCGCGATCCCTTCCATCAGCGCCTTGAGGTAAAGCCCGGTGCCGCCGACCACCAGGGGCAGCCGCCCCTCGTCCCGGATTTGGGCGACGGCGGCGAGCGCGAGCCCGAGCCAGCGCCCGGCCGAGCAGCGCTCCGCGGCCGGCAATACGCCGTAGAGAAAATGCGGTATGCGCGCCTCGTCCGCGGGCAACGGGCGCTGGGTGAGCACGGAAAGCTCGCGGTAAACCTGCTGGCTGTCGGCGTTGACGATCGCCCCCCGGAAGCGTCCGGCGAGCGCGAGCGCGAGCGCCGATTTGCCCGAGCCGGTCGGCCCGGCGACGACCACGATCGGTTTTCGGGATTCCCTGCTCATCCGCCTTGTGCTCGCCGCCGCCGCCGATTTATCTAGCCGGCATGGAATCCGTGCTGGTCCTGATCGCGCCCGGAGAGGGCGAGCCGCTCGAAGAGGTCATTGTCGCCTCGGTCCGCGATTCCCTCAAGCGGCAAGGCGCGGGTCTCGGCGCGATGCGGTGGCTTGCGCCCGGCCGCGCGTGCGAATGGCCGTTTTCCGGCATCGCTCCCGCCGCCGCCGCGCGCGCGGCCGGGGCGACGCTGGACCAACGGCGGATCGACGCGGCCGCGCTCTCCGCGGAAGGGCGGCGCAAGAAACTCCTCGTCGCCGACATGGATTCGACCATCGTCGCGGGCGAAACCCTCGACGACCTCGCCGCCTTCGCCGGCGTCAAGGACCGGGTCGCCGCCATCACCGCGCGCGCCATGAACGGCGAGATCGACTACAAAAGCTCTCTCCGCGAACGGGTCGCGCTGCTGAAGGGGCTCGGCGCCGATTGCCTGGAAAAAACCTTCGCCCACACCCGCCTCAATCCCGGCGCGGAGACGCTGGTCGCGACCATGCGCGCCCACGGCGCGCACACGTTTCTGGTGTCGAGCGGTTTCCGCTATTTCACCTCGCGCATCGCCGCGCGCGCGGGATTCGACGCCGAGACCGGCAACGAGATCGAGATCGCGGGGGGAAGGCTCACCGGGCGCGTGGCCGAGCCGATCCTGGACAAGGAGGCGAAACGGGCGGCGCTGCTCGGGGCCGCGGCGCGATTCGGGGTCGCGCCGTCCGAAGCGATCGCCGTCGGCGACGGGGCCAACGATCTGCCCATGATTCTCGAAGCCGGGATCGGCGTCGCCTACCGCCCGAAGCCTTCGGTCGCGGCGGCGGCGCCCGTCGCCGTCCGCCACGCCGACCTGACCGCGCTGCTCTATGTGCAGGGCTACGCGCGGGACGAATTCACCGAGCCGTCTTAGCTCTTGTCGAGGCGGATGGCGACGAAGCGCATGCCGCCCTGGCCTTCCACCAGCATCAGCACCGACTTCTTGCCGGCCTTCTTCGCTTCTTGAATCTTGGCGGCGATGTCGGCGGGCTTGGTCACTTCCTGCTGGCTGACCTCGACGATCACGTCGCCCGGGCGGATGCCTTTCTCGGCCGCCGGACCGCTTTCGGCGACGTTGGTGACGACCACGCCCTTGACGTTCTTCTCGATCTTGAAGCGCTCCTTCACGCGCGGGCCAGCTTCCGCCACCGTCAGGCCGATATCGTCGAGGGCGAGCCCGTCGCCGGCGCGGCTTTCGCTCTTACCGGAGCCGGTGCGGGCGGCCACCTTGGTGTCCTCCTCCAACTGGCCGACGGCAACTTCGAGACGCACTTCCTTGCCGTCGCGCCAGACCACGATCGGCACCTTCT
>QZKR01000159.1 GCA_003598065.1 Myxococcales bacterium
TTCTACAACCAGGCGAACCTGTCGGCGGCGGGCATTCCGCAGATCGCGGTGGTGATGGGTTCCTGCACCGCGGGCGGGGCCTACGTGCCCGCCATGTCGGACGAAACCATCATCGTCAAGGGGCAGGGGACCATCTTCCTCGGCGGCCCGCCGTTGGTAAAGGCGGCGACCGGGGAAGACGTGAGCGCGGAGGACCTGGGCGGCGCCGAGGTTCACGTGCGCGCGTCGGGCGTTGCCGATCACCTCGCCGCCGACGACGCCCATGCCCTCGCCATCGCCCGGCGCGTGGTCGCCAATTTAAACCGCCCGAAACGGGTGGAATTGGAAACCGCCGAGCCGCGCGATCCGCTTTATCCGGCCGAAGGGCTCTACGGCGCGATACCCGCCGATCCGCGCAAGCCCTGCGAAATCCGCGAAATCATCGCCCGGATCGTGGACGGCTCGGAACTGGACGAGTTCAAATCCCTCTACGGCCCGACTCTGGTGTGCGGCTTCGCGCGGGTATTCGGGTATCCGGTCGGCATCATTGCCAACAACGGCATTCTCTTTTCCGAATCCGCCCTCAAGGGGGCGCATTTCGTCGAATTGTGCGCGCAGCGCGGCATTCCGCTGGTCTTTCTCCAGAACATCGCCGGGTTCATGGTCGGACGGAAGTACGAGGCGGGCGGCATCGCCAAGGACGGCGCCAAGATAGTGACCGCGGTCGCCTGCGCCCGGGTGCCGAAGTTCACCGTCGTGGTCGGCGGCAGCTTCGGCGCCGGCAACTACTCCATGTGCGGGCGGGCCTACGATCCGCGTTTCCTGTGGATGTGGCCGAACGCGCGCATTTCGGTCATGGGCGGCGAGCAGGCGGCGGCGGTGCTGGCCACCGTGCGGCGCGACGCGCTGCGCGCGCGCGGCGAGGACTGGGACGCCCGGGACGAAGACGCTTTCCGCAAGCCGATCCGCGAACAATACGAACGCCAGGGCCACCCTTATTACGCCAGCGCGCGTCTCTGGGACGACGGCATCATCGACCCGGTCGATACGCGCACGGTGCTCGGTCTGGGAATTTCCGCCGCGCTCAACGCGCCGATTGAAAAAACCGCGTTCGGCGTTTTCAGGATGTAGAACGGAGTTTCGCGCCGTGTCCGCTCTTGCCGTTGCCGTCGATCGCCGGGGTGTCGTCACCGTCACCCTCGACCGCCCCGAAAAGCACAACGCCTTCGGCGACGCCCTGATCGCGGAGTTGGCGGATGCGTTTCGCCGCCTGGGCGCGGACGAAGGCGTGCGCGCGGTCGTGCTCGCCGCCAACGGCAAGAGCTTTTCCGCCGGCGCCGACATCGAATGGATGAAGCGGATGGCGGGCGCGTCAGAAGACGAAAACCGGCGCGACGCCTGGGCGCTCGCCGACATGCTCCGCTTGCTCAACGAGATGCCGAAGCCGACCATCGCTTTGGTGCAGGGCGCGGCGTTCGGCGGCGGCGTCGGCCTGGTGGCGTGCTGCGATATCGCGCTCGCCGCCGACGGCGCGATCTTCGCCTTGAGCGAGGTGCGCCTCGGCCTGATCCCGGCGACCATCGGCCCTTACGTGGTCGCGGCCGTCGGCGAAAGGTCGGCGCGGCGCTATTTCCTGACCGCGGAGCGTTTCGACGCCGCCGCGGCGCTGGAGATCGGTCTGGTTCACAAGGTGGTGCCGGCGGCTGATCTGGCGGCGGCGGGCGAGAAAGTGTTGGCCGATCTGCTCGCGGGCGGGCCCAAGGCCCAGGCCGAGGCCAAGGCGTTGATCCGCGCCGTCGCCGGACGGCCGATCGCGGCGGACGTGATCGAGGATACGGCCGCGCGCATCGCCCGTATCCGCGCCGGATCGGAAGCGCGCGAAGGGTTCGACGCGTTTCTCGCCAAGCGAAAGCCCTCCTGGACCCGCGACTGACCCCGTGTTCGCCAAGGTCCTGATCGCCAATCGCGGCGAGATCGCCTGTCGCGTGATCCGCACGGCGCGCCGGCTCGGCATCGCGACGGTCGCGGTTTATTCCGATGCGGACCGGAACGCCCTGCACGTGCGTCTCGCGGACGAAGCGCATCGGATCGGCCCGTCCGAGGCGAAGGCGAGCTATCTGGACGGCGAAGCCATCGTCGTTGCGGCCAAGGCGGCGGGGGCCGACGCCGTGCATCCCGGTTACGGTTTTCTGTCCGAAAACGCGGCGTTCGCCGAAGCGGTGACGCGCGCCGGGCTCGTCTTTATCGGCCCGCCGCCCGAGGTGATCCGCGCGTTGGGGTCGAAATCGCGGGCCAAGGCGCTGATGGCCGAAGCGGGTGTGCCCACCATTCCGGGCTATCACGGGGACGCGCAGGACGACGCCATCTTCGCCCGCGAAGCCAAGCGAATCGGATTTCCGGTGTTGGTCAAGGCCGCGGCCGGCGGCGGCGGGCGGGGCATGCGGGTGGTGGAGAAACCGGAAGGGCTTGCCGACGCGTTGGCGTCCGCCCGGCGCGAAGCCGAAGCCGCGTTCGCCGATTCCACGTTGCTGCTGGAAAAGTATTTGGCGCGCCCGCGCCACGTGGAAGTCCAGGTGTTCGCCGACGACTCCGGCAACGTCGTTCATCTGTTCGAGCGCGATTGCTCGCTGCAGCGCCGGCACCAAAAGGTCGTCGAGGAAGCGCCCGCGCCCGGGCTCGCCCCCGACCTGCGCCGACGCCTGGGCGCGGCGGCGGCGGCGGGCTGCCGCGCGGCGGGCTACCGGAACGCAGGTACGGTCGAATTCCTGGTCGATTCCGAGAGCGCCTTTTATTTCATGGAAATGAACACCCGCCTTCAGGTCGAACATCCGGTAACGGAAATGGTGACCGGCCACGACCTGGTCGAATGGCAGTTCCGGGTGGCGGCGGGCGAGCGGCTTCCGCTCGCGCAGGATTCGCTCGCGATCAACGGTCATTCCATCGAGGCGCGCCTGTACGCCGAGGATCCTGCGCACGACGACCGGCCCCAGGCGGGCAGGCTCGCCCGCGTCGTGTTTCCGGCCCCGACCAAGGACGTGCGCGTTGAAACCGGCGTCTCTGAAGGCGACGAAATCGGCGTGTTCTACGATCCGATGATCGCCAAGATCGCGGTTTGGGGCGAGGATCGCGCGCAGGCTCTGGATCGGCTGCATGCAGCGCTGGAATCCGTTCGGATCGTCGGCATCGCCACCAACCGCGATTTTCTCGCCACCATCGTCCGGCACCCGGATTTCGTCGCCGGAAAGGTCGATACGGATTTCATCCCGCGCCATCGGGTGGCGTTGGTCGCGCGGCCTTCCCGCGCGCCCGATCCGGTTCTTGCGTTCGCGTGTCTCGCGGTTCTGCTCGACCAGGCGGACGCGCGCAAGGCCGAAGCCCGCCGCTCCGCCGACCGCCATTCGCCCTGGCACCGGAGCGACGGTTGGCGGCTCAATGGCACCGGCACGCAGACGATCCGGCTCAAGGACGACGGCGGTGAATTTGCGGTCGTCGCGCGCTTCCAAAAGAACGGGTACGGCTTCGACCTGCCCGGGGGCTTTGCCCGGATCGCGGCCCGGCGTGGGCCGAACGGCGAAATCCGGGCCGAATGGGATGGCCAATCCCTGACCGCGTTCGCCGCGCAAGGGAATGGCGAGGTGGCCGTATTCGGGTTGGGTCCGACCTGGCGGTTTAAGCTCGCCGACCTCGAACGAAGGGATGCGGCCGAGGAAGCGCCCGCCGGGTCCCTGACCGCGCCCATGCCCGGCAAGGTCATCGCCGTCAACGCCAGGGCGGGGGATTCCGTGCGCCGGGGTCAAGTATTGGTGGTGCTGGAGGCGATGAAGATGGAGCACGCGCTCACCGCCGCCGCCGACGGGCAAATCGAGGCCGTCCACGCCCGCCCCGGAGCTCAGGTCGCCGAAGGCGGACTTCTGGTATCCTTCGTCTCCGAGCAACCGGAATCCTCCGAGGCCTGATCGTGCGCCTTCCAACCCGGGTCAAGATGGTCGAAGTCGGTCCGCGCGACGGGCTGCAAAACGAACCGCGGCCGGTCGCGGCGGCGGCGCGGATCGAATTGATCGAACGGCTGGCCGACGCGGGTCTCGGCGCGATCGAGGCCGGAAGCTTCGTCTCGCCCAAATGGATTCCGCAGATGGCGGACACCGACAAGGTGCTCGCCGGCCTGAAACGCCGGGACAGCGTCGTTTACTCGGTCCTGGTCCCGAATCTGAAAGGGCTCGACGCCGCGCTCGCCGCCGACGTTTCGGAAGTCGCCGTGTTCGCCGCCGCCTCGGAAACTTTTTCCCGGCGCAACATCAACTGTTCGATCGACGAGAGCCTCGATCGTTTCGCCGAAGTCGCCGGCGCGGCGCGCGCGCGCGGCGTGCCGGTGCGCGGGTACGTCAGCTGCGTTCTCGGCTGCCCCTACGAGGGCAACGTGGCGGCGGACGCGGTCGCGCGCATGGCCGCCCGCCTGGTGGAGATCGGCTGCCATGAAATTTCCCTCGGCGACACCATCGGCGTCGGCACGCCGGGCCGCGCCCAGGCCCTGATCGAGGCGGTATCGGCGCGGGTGCCCGTCGCCAAGGTTGCCGTTCATTTTCACGACACCTACGGCCAGGCGCTCGCCAACATTCTCGCGGCGTTGGAAAAGGGCGTCGCTTGCGTCGATTCCGCGGTCGCCGGACTCGGCGGGTGTCCCTACGCGCCGGGTGCCTCGGGCAACGTCGCGTCCGAGGACGTGCTCTACATGCTCGACGGCCTCGGCATTCGCACCGGGGTGAATCTTTCGAAGCTGGCGGCGGCCGGACGGTTCGTTTCCGACGTTCTCGGCCGCGAGCCGGCGTCACGGGTCGCCCGCGCGCTCGCGGCGAAGGAGAGGAGCCACCCCGCGTGACCGTTCATCTCGTCAAGCTCGCGGTCGGGATCGAGGACGCCGAGCACCTCGCGCGGGTGCAAAAGGAGCGCCTCAAGAAATCGGCGCGCGGCGCCAAAAAAAAGACGCTGCGTCACATCACCCGCCATCGGCCGAAGCGGGCCGACGAGATTGCCGACGGCGGGTCCATTTATTGGGTCATCGGCGGCGCCATTGCCGCGCGCCAACGAATTCTCGGGTTCGAAAAGGCGGCCAAGGCCGACGGCACCCCCGCGCACGCGATCCTGCTGGACCCGCGGCTGGTTCGCACCGAACCGAGGTCGTTCCGGGCCTTTCAGGGGTGGCGTTATCTTCCCGCCCATAAAACCCCTCGGGATTTGGGCGAGGTGAAAATATCGACCGAAAACCTTCCGGCCGACCTCAGAAAGGAATTGAAGGGATTAGGCCTTATTTGAAGGGATTTGGGGGCCCCAAGGGTAGGGTAAAGTCCCTATATCCCGAAATGGGGGCGTTAGGGTTGTATTAACCCGCGCCGTTCTTATCTGTTCCGTTGATAGTGTTAACGGGTATCATGGGATAACCTGCCCAGGAAAGCCCGCCTAGACCGACCCGGTTAATACGCTTTCTCAAGAGCCACCAAATGACCAAAGAAGAATTGGAAATCATTACTCCGCCCAACACCCTCAAGACGAAGGTGAAAAAAGGCGGTCCCGGCGCGATCAATCCGGCGATGCTCGAGAAGGCCGAGCAAGTCCTCGCCGGCCTGTCGGACAGCTATCTCGAATGGGTGCAGCAGGACCTTAAAAACATCTCCTCGGCCTACGAGGACTTGAAAGCGGGTCGCGGCGATCAAAAGCAGACATTGGATACGATTTTCCGCATCGCCCACGACATGAAGGGCCAGGGCGGCAGCTTCGGGTACAACCTGGTCACCTCGGTCGGCAACGAGCTGTGCCGAATGATCGAAAAATTTCCGGCGGCGATCTCCGCGGCCCACATCGACGCCATCGGCGTCCACATCGACTCCTTGAAACTGATCGTCGCCCAAAAGATGAAAGGCGACGCGGGTCCGACCGGCGCGGCCATCCTGGCCGGTCTGCAGAAGGTTTCCGCCAAGCTTACGGCTTAGAGGCCCGGAACTCCTCGATCCACGCGATGCGGCGCTCGATCGCCGCGATGTCGTGATCCAGCCACGCGGCAAGCGCGCCCGGATCGCCGGCGTGATGCGCGCGCAAATCCTCGAGCCGCGCCAGTTCCTTTTCGCAGCTTTCCACCAGCAGGTCGAGCTGGGCCCCGCGTTCGGGCTCGTCGAGGTGGTGGAGAAACCGGAACTTGAGGGCGACGATCAGCTTATTGAGGTCGGTCGATGCCGGGCGGATATTGGCGGTCAGCAGCGCCTTCAATTCGCGCCGGCCGGCATCGGTGATTTCGAGGCGGGCGTCGTCCTCCATGCCGGCGCCGTCGATCGCGCGCACCAGCCCTTCGAGCCGCAGAAGCTCGATCGAGGTGCCCATCAGGTCGAGCGACGGACCGAGGATGCGGCTGACGAAGTGCCGGACGGCATTGGCGAGCACCGAGTAGCGCATCGCACCCGCCGCCAGCGTGCCGAGGGCGCACAGCCGGATCGCTTCCCGTGGCGTCAGCGTATTGTCGGCGAACATCGGAGCAAGTCTGGCCCAGATCGGCCTGGGTTGCAAACCGGCGGACGGACGATCAGGCGGCCGCGCGCAATCCGAGACGTTCCCAGACCTGCTTCAGCGCCGAGACCAGATGATCCATGTCCGAATCCGTATGCATCGGGGTCGGCGTGAACCGCAGCCGTTCGGTCCGGCGCTGGACGGTCGGGTAGTTGATCGGCTGGACGTAGATATCGTGGCCCTCGAGCAGCAGATCGCTGGCCTGCTTGCAACGGACCGGATCTCCGACCAGCACCGGCACGATGTGGCTCGGCCCCGGCATCACCGGCAGGCCGGCCTTGGCCAGCCGGGTTTTCAGGGTCTGGGCGCGTTCCTGGTGGAGTTCGCGCAACTCGTTGTGGGACTTCAGGTAGCGGATGGCGGCGAGCGCGCCGGCCGCCACCGCCGGCGGCGGCGAGGTCGAGAAGATGAACCCGGTGCCGTAGGACCGGATGAAATCGCACATGGCCGCCGAGCCGGCAATGTAGCCGCCGACCACGCCGAACGCCTTGGCGAGCGTGCCCTGGATCACGGTCAGGCGATGCATCTGCCCGTCGCGTTCGGCCACGCCGCCGCCGCGCGGACCGTACATGCCGACCGCGTGCACTTCGTCGAGGAAGGTCATGGCGCCGTGCTTGTCGGCGACGTCGCAGATATCCTTGATCGGCGAAATATGCCCGTCCATCGAATAGACGGATTCGAAGGCCACCAGCTTGGGCCGCGCCGGGTCGAACTGACCGAGCAGTTCGTCGAGATGGGCGGGATCGTTGTGGCGGAAGACCCGCTTTTCGGCGCGGGAATGAACGATGCCCTCGATCATCGAGTTGTGGTTCTTCTCGTCGGAAAAGACCACGCAATCGGGCAGCATGCGCGCCAGCGTGTTGAGCGAGGTCATATTGGCGATCCAGCCCGATCCGAACAGCAGGGCCGATTCGGTGCCGTGCAGGTCCGCCAGTTCCTGTTCGAGCAGGACGTGGTAGTGGTTGGTGCCGGCGATGTTGCGGGTGCCGCCGGCGCCGGCGCCGCAGCGTTCGATCGCCTCGTGCATGGCGGCGAGCACCAGCGGGTGCTGTCCCATGCCGAGATAATCGTTGGAACACCAGACCGTGATTTCGCGCGGGCGGCCGCTCCCGTGGTGAATCGCGCGCGGAAACCCCCCCGCCTTGCGTTCCAGGTCGACGAACACGCGGTAGCGGCCTTCCTGCTTCAGGTCGGCCACCCGGTCGGCGAAAAACTTCTCGTAATTCATTGAATTGATTTGCTTCATGGCCCCAAGGGGATTTTCCGGCCCCGGCATTAAATAGCATTCGCCCAGGGCCCGCAACCTTGACCCGGGTCAACTGTTAACGAGGGACAAAATGCGGTGGTCACGCTACGGGTCGGGCGTGGCCTCGGTCCGTCGACCGGGGTATTGATTGGGGTCAAGGTCGGTCTTCCGACACGGGCTAAAATATCGTCGATTTCACGCCGATGGAGGGGGCCATGCTGAAAGACATTCTCATTCACATCGACCAGAGCCGGGAAAGCGCCGGTCGCATCAAGGTCGCCATCGGCCTTGCCCGCGCCCACGACGCGCACCTGACCGGCGCCTACGTCATTCCGCGCTCGCACATCCCGACCTATCTCGAGGTCCAGGTACCGAAGGAGATCCTCGAAAAGGCCGCCGCCGGACGGCTCGAGGAAGCGGCCGCGGCGAAGAAAAACTTCGAGAAGGCCTGCCGCGCCGACGGCGTCCCTTGCGAATGGCGCCAGGCGGAGGGTCCGATGGTCGAAACCCTCGCGCTCAACGCCCGCTATTCCGATCTCGCCGTCGTCGGCCAGCGCAACACGGCGAGCGAGGATTTCGAGGTCGACGAAATGCCGGACCGGTTCATCATGTCCTCGGGCCGGCCGACCCTGGTGGTGCCGTACGCGGGATCGTTTCCGACGGTCGGCCGGACGGTGGTGGTGGCCTGGGACGCGAGCCGGCTCGCCACCCGAGCCGTGAACGACGCGCTGCCGTTCCTGCGCAAGGCCGACAAGGTGCACCTGCTCGCCATCAATCCCGAAGGCGGGCTCGAAGGCCACGGCGCCATTCCCGGCGCCGACATCGGCCTCCATCTCGCCCGCCACGGGGTCAAGGCGGAAGCCAACTCGATCCGGGTCGATGACCTCGACACCGGCGACGCGCTGCTCTCGCGCGCGGCCGACTTCGGCGCCGATCTGATCGTGATGGGCGCCTACGGCCATTCGCGCTGGCGCGAATTGGTGCTGGGCGGAGTCACCCGCCATCTGCTCGACCACATGACCGTACCGGTGTTCATGACCCATTGACGGCGTCATGGCGGTCTAATCCCGGATCGCGCGCGGATCGAGCGCGTCCTGCAACCCGTCGCCGACGAAGTTGAAGGCGACCACGGTGACGAAGATCAGCAAGCCGGGATAGACGGCGAGCAACGGCGCGCTCCACACCAGTTCCTGGGCGTTGGCGAGCAGGTTGCCCCAGCTCGGCGTCGGCGGCTGGATGCCGAGGCCGAGGAAACTCAGAACCGATTCGAGCAAGATCACGTGCCCGGCCGAAAGGGTGGTCGCGACCACGATCGGCGAGGCCAGGTTGGGCAGCACGTGCACGCGCATGATGCGCCACGGCGTCGCCCCTTGCGCGCGCGCCGCCAGCACGAACGGGCGCTCGCGAAGGCTGAGCGCGGTCGCGCGCACCAGGCGCGCGACCGTGGTCCAGCCGAGAACCGCGACGATGATCACGACGCGATAGAGGCTCGCGGTTTCGGCTTCGGCCCATGCGCGCGGCAGGCCCAACTTCGAGGGATCGACCGCGGCGAGCACGATCAGGAGCGGCAACAGCGGCAGCGCGATCACCCCGTCGGTGACGCGCATGAGGATCGCGTCGAGCCGCCCGCCGAAGTACCCGGCGGCGAGACCGATGGCGGTGCCGAGAAGCGCGGTCGCGATCGCCGCGGCGAACCCGACCGCGAGCGAGACGCGCGCGCCGAACAGAAGCCTGGCCAGCACGTCGCGGCCCAATTCGTCGGTGCCGAGCGGATGGGCGAGCGACGGCGGCCGGAAGCGGTTGGCGAGATCGGCCGCCGCCGGATCGACCCCGAGGGCGGCGGCGACCAGCGGCGCCGCCAGCGCGAGCATGGCCAGCGCACCGAGGGCGGCCACGCTCCAGACGGCAGCGCGATGGCGCGTGAACCGATGTGCGACCGGCAGCCAGAGGGCGGAAATCGATCCAGCGGTCATGCGTCGCGCTCCTCGAACGAAACCCGTGGGTCGAGCGCGACGTAGGCGACGTCGGCGAGCAGGTTGGCGACAAGGGTCAGCAGCGTCGCGAACAGCAGCGCGACCAGGGCCAAGTTGAAGTCGTTGCCCATGACCGCGTCGTAGATCAGCCGCCCCATGCCGGGATAGGCGAAGATGGTTTCGGTCACCAGCGCGCCGGAAAAGAGCGTGCCGAAGTCCAGCGCGATCACGGTCGCGACCGGGATCAGGGCGTTGCGCAGCGCATGGCCGAGCACCACGCGGGTTTCGCCCGCGCCCTTGGCGCGCGCGGTGCGGATGTAATCCTGGCGCAGCGTTTCGGCCATGGACGCGCGCATGTAGCGGGCGTGGCCGGCGATGCCGGCGACGGCCAGCGTCGCGACGGGAAGCGCGAGATGGCGGAGGGTTTCGGCGAGGCCGCCGCCGATCGCGACGCCGCCCGCCGGCAGGACGCCGAGCAGCACGGCGAACACGATGATCAGGAGAATGCCGAGCCAGAACGAGGGGATCGAAATCCCGGCAAAGGCGAGGGCGTTGACCGCGTAGTCGAGCCGCGAGCGCGGGCGCGCGCCGGCGAGCATCCCGGCCGGAAGCCCGATCAGGAGCGCGAGCGCGAACGCGGCGCCCATCAGCTTCAGGGT
>QZKR01000059.1 GCA_003598065.1 Myxococcales bacterium
GGCGACCCCCGGATCCCGGAGGAACTTCGCAAGCTGCGCGGGTATCTCCCCGAAGAAGTGAAGCTCTACGTGGGCGGCCGGGCCGCCGAATCCTACGAGACCTCCCTGGCCGAGACCGGCGCGGCCCATCTCGGATCGCTCGCCGATTTCCGCAGGGAGCTCTCCAGGTAGATCCTGAATTGGGCGCAGGTCACCTATCGCACGGCCCAATAAGGAGCGGGTCTAACGGGCCGAAGGCTATGTCCGGGTGCGCGGGCTTCCAGCCCGCATTGGGGAAGAAAAAAAGAGGAGCGGGCCTTGCGGCCCGCTTTCGAAGCTCACGGACGCCGGATTTACGGCTGGTACAGCGAGGAGCAGGAATCCGTAGCGTTGTAGAGATCCTGGGCCTTGTCGCACCAGATCGAACGCGGCTCGGTCGTGCTGCTCGGATCGAAGATGCCCGAACCCGTGGTCTTGATGAACGGGTTGGCGTAGGGGTCGCTGCTGAACTGGCCGAATTCGTTGACTCCCGAGCAGCGGCAGTAGTCGCCCTTGATCGCCGTGCAGATTTTGGAAGTCGTCTCGGCGACGCAGTCGTTGTCGGAGTTGCAGGGGATCGTCGGGTTGCATTCGTCCGGCGCGCCCGTGCCCGTGGTGCAGGTGGAGCAGAACTTGCCCCATTCGTGCGATTCGCAGGCGTATTCGTCGTCGAACCACTCGACGCAGTTTTCCGTGGTGTTGCACTTGGTCACCGTCCAGCCGGCGCAGATCGGATCCACCGTGCCGCTGCCTTCGCCGCTGTTGGCCGTGGAATCCCATTCCACGTCGGCGACCTTCCAGTAGGTGCTGGTCTCGGCGAACTCGTGGGCGATGCCGCGCGACAGCGCCAGCTCGCCGTTGAGGTAGATCTGCACGAAGCCCTTCACGGGCGAATTGGGGGTGGCGTCGGAAACCACGGCCTTCGGGTCGGCGTAGAGGCGCGCCACGATGCGGTATTTGCCCGTGGACGGCTCCTTCAACGAAATGTTCTCCGGGCCCCAGCCGTCCACGTCGTCGATGTCGAGCGTCGGATCGTCGTCCGGGTTGTTGCCGACGCATTCGCCGCTCTCGCCGCAGAGATAAGCTTGACTGGCTTCCAGGCACTGATTCGAGTTGTCGCAGGCGTAATCGCAGAAGCCCCCGATGCACTCGAACTGCTCCTGGTTGACGCCGTTGCAGATGGTGGAGTTGGGGCACGCCGTTTCGATCGGGCCGTACTCGCCCCAGCGCGGCGAGCCGTTGGTGAAGTAGCAGGTGTCGTTGACCGCTTCATAGTCGTTCTGGGTGCAGATCATCTTCGCGCCGGTGGCCGTGTAGCGCGGATTGCAGAAACCGCCGTCCGGGCAGTCGGCGTCATGATCGCAGTCGATCTCCTTCTGGGCCGTCACCACGCACTGCCCGAACTCGTTGCAGGTCCAGCCGCCGTTGGCGGCCTTGCAATCGGCGTCGCTGGCGCAGGAGAGATCGCAGAAGCCGTTGGCGCCGCATTGGAACGCGCCGCCGTAGCATTCGGAAGCCTCGGTGCATTGCGAGGCGACCGGATCGTCCGCCTTGATGCGGTTCTGGAAGGCGGAAGGCACGGCGAAGGTGCCGTCGTCGCGGTAGCGCACGAGGAACAGGTCAAGGTCCACCGAATCGCCGCGGTCCCAGATCAACTCGACGTGCAGTTTCTGGGACGGTTTCACGTCGATGCAGATTTCATCGTAAACCGGGCTCAACGGACAGTCGGTGGTGGGACCGCTCTCGACGCCCGCCGAATCCTTGACCTTCAAGCGGATGCAGTACAAGCCGGCGATCGGGAAGTAGATCTTCGGATAGCCTTCCGAGGTCCATTGGTTCATGATCGAGACGGGATTGTCGAAGGAGCCCGTCGATTCGATCAGCACCGCGTCCTGGGCGAACACCGGCTTGCCGTTCGGCGCCCACTCCCACCAGTACTGGAACGGCTTGCGCTCCTCGCCGAAGGGGGACGTGGAATTGCGGCCGTCCAGATGAATCTGGGACAAAGGCTCCGGATTCTGCTGATCCTCGGGGATCTCGATGACCGGGATCGGCGGGCAGCCTTTGTTCTCGGGGAGGATGAGCGAAACGTTGCGCACGTTCGACCCGCCGACGAGCGCCGAGTTGGTGAGGTGCATCGTGAAGCTTTTGCCGGAAAGCACCGCCGCCGAAGGATAGTCCGTCGCCGGCGAATAGAGCACGCGCACCGGCAGCTGGTCGAGCCGCACGTCCCCCACCGCGATGGACAGGAGATCCGACTTCACGTCGCCGGCGTCCGTCAGGCAGGTTTCGGCGATCTGAACCGTGTCCTTGAGAAGCAATCTATCGCCGGGCACGTTTTCCTGATCGTCGCAATAGACGACGAAACGCGACTGGCCCGCCTCGACCGGGGAATAGAGAACCCGGAAATTCGCCTGGCGCTTGGGGTAGAGACGGTAGCTGGTGGCCGTGTCGCCGTCGTCGATCCGGTTCAACTCCTGCTTGAGCGCGATCTGGTCGCAACGGTTGAGCCCGTAGAACGTGACGTCGGAAACGATCGCGCCATCGTCCTTTTTCAGGCAGAGTTCGCGGCCGTCGATGGAGGTCCAGGTGGCCGCCTTGGCCGTATCGACGCCGGCGGTATCGACGGCGACGAGTTGTTCGAGGCCGTATTCCAAGGAGAAGGACAACTTGATGTCCGAGCCGCAGACGCCGTCGGCCAGGCAGAGGTACTCGGGGCCGAGGCGGGCGCAGTCCGTGTTCTCCGCGCAGGTGAAGGTCTCGGGCCCGCCCCACGTCGCCTTCTGCACTTTGCCGCCGCGATCGCCGCCATCGGCGTAGTTCAGGCCGGCGTTGTTGAAGTACTTGAAATTGGCGACGCACACGCTCTGCACGAGGTTGGGGTCGATCGGGCTTTCCTCGCAGACGAACGCCGCGCCAAGCTGCTCCTTGGCCAGTCCTTCGCCGAAGGTGCAATCGCCCGCGTTCTGCGGCACGCAATGGCAGAAGCTGTCGTCCTCGCAGGTCACGTCGGAGACGATGCCGCCCGGGAACGACGCGTAGACGATCGCGCTGCCGTCGCGCCGCTTGGTTTCCTGAAGGTTGCGCATCAGAATCGACTGGTCGAAGGCCACGTCGTCCTCGTCGAGGAGCAGATTGCCCACCGAATCCTCGAACGCGGTTTCAAACAATTCGAGGTTCGCCGAAACCGCCTTATTGGTGACGAGGATCTGCTCGCGGAGCTGGTCCTTGCGCTGAATCTCGTAGTTGATGACGTCCGGATAGACCTCGATGCTCGCCACCGGCGTGAACCGATGGTCGTTGCAGCCCGACAACATCAAGGCCGGCAGGACTGCCGCCGCGGCCAGAGCGGCGACCGAGATTTTCAGAATCATCAATTTACTTCTCATCGAACGGCCTCCTTAAGAAAACTGCATCCACGGATCAAACTGTTCGTCGCCGAACAGGCGATGGTCCCATTCCGTCTGTCCGCTTGCGGGCGGGCATGGTCTCTTTCGTGACGATGTCCAGGTGGTCGAATGAAAGCCCAGCTGTTGCTCAAGGCTGAGACCTCGTTACCACAATGTCGATATTTAACATAGCGTCATTTTCTACGCAATATAAAAAATCAAGCACTTGCGGTTGCAAAGACGACATGGCCATGCTACCAATGCCCCGACGCTCAAAGACCCGGGGACAAGCGATGGCGGCGATCGAGAAGCGCATTCTGATCATCGACGACGAGGAAGAGCACCTCCGATCCCTGGAACGCATTTTCCAGAAGGAGGGGTTCGACGTCGCCACCGCCAGCCGGGGCAAGGACGCGATCGACAAACTGCGCGACAATCCGCCGCCGGTGATCCTCACCGACCTGATTATGCCTGGCGAAACCGACGGTTTGGACATTTTGAAAACCGTCAAATCGCTCAGTCTCGATTCGCAAGTTATTCTCATGACCGCCTACGGAACGGTTGAAACGGCAGTTCAGGCAATGAAATCGGGCGCTTACGATTTCATCACCAAGCCGATCCGCAAGCTTCAGGTCGTCAAGACCGTCGATCGCGCCTTGGAAAAGATGACCCTCATCGAGGAAAACCGGCTGCTCAGGGCCCGCCTGGAGCAGGTGGGGGCGACGTCCGAAATCATCGGCTCTTCAACGGCCCTGCAACGCCCGCTGACGCTTTTGCAGCAGGCCGCGCCTTCCACGGCGACGATCCTCGTTCAGGGGGAAAGCGGCACCGGCAAAGAATTGTTCGCCCGGGGGGTGCATCGCCTTTCCGGCCGGCAGGGCGCTTTCGTCGCCGTCAACTGCGCCGCTCTGCCCGAATCGATTTTGGAATCGGAGCTTTTCGGCCACGAGCGAGGGGCCTTTACCGGCGCTTTCCAACGCAAGGAAGGGCGGATCATGGCCGCCCATCAGGGAACGCTTTTCCTCGACGAGATCGGCGACATGAGCCTCACCTTGCAGGCGAAGCTTTTGCGCGTGTTGCAGGAGGGCGAATTCGAGCGCGTCGGCGGCGCCGCGCCGGTCAAGGTCGATTTCCGCCTCGTCGCCGCCACCAACCACGACCTCGAAGCCGACGTGGAGGCCAAACGGTTCCGCCAGGATCTGTATTACCGCCTGAACACGATCACCATTCAGTTGCCGCCTCTGCGCGACCGGCGGGACGACGTTCTGCTGCTCACCCAGCACTTCGTCCGGCTTTATTGCGAAAAAAATCACAAGCCGTTGAAAGGCATCGCCCACAAGGCGATGGAAATGCTGGAAAACCACGCCTGGCCGGGAAACGTGCGCCAACTGGAGAAGACCATCGAGCGCGCGGTCGTGCTTTCCACCCAGGAGGTGCTGCAACCCACCGATTTTTTCGAGGAAGCGCCCGCCGCGGAGCCGGACGCCGGCTACATCATCCCTTTCGGGCTGAGCCTGGAGGAAATCGAACGCCGCATCATCCGCGAGACGCTGCGCCGCACGGCCGGGGACAAAAAGCTCGCCGCGCAGGTCCTGGGGATCGCCTCGCGCACGATCTACCGCAAACTCGACCAGGATTCGGATATTTAAAGCGCATCCGCGCAAGCCCCATTGAATGGAAAAAAAATTTGCATCGCGGCGCGATTCGGATAGACTGTTTCCAATGAAGAATCCTGGACGAGGGGAACCATGACCGAGAAACGCCGCTACCCGCGCATCGAGGCTAACGCCTACGTCGATTACACGGGAGAAGAAGTTCTTCTTTTCCACCGCATCGAAAACATCTCGCTCGGCGGGATCTCCATCCGTGCGCCGGTCGTGGAGAAAGTGGGCACCACGGTCCAGCTCGTCATCAATTTCCCCGAAGCCAACCAGCACATCGAGCTGATGGGCGAGGTCGTCTGGAGTCGGGAAGAGGAAGAGGGGCGCATGGGCATCAAATTCATCGATTTGAGCGACAATCAGAAGAGCGCCTTGAAGAAGTTCCTGGCCAGAAGCGATCCGTTCTATGCGAACTGATCGCGCCTGAAGCCTTCCTGCCTGGAAAAAGCGAAAAGCCCCGCCTTTCGGCGGGGCTTTTTCATTTGCGTCGGAACACCTTCGGTCCGGGCCGGACGTAGGCGCAGTCGCCGGGGACAAGCGAGCTTATTTCTTTTTTTTGCTTTTTTGCTTGGGTTTGGGCTTGGGCTTGGGAGAGCTTTTTTTAGCGGGAGGCTTGGGAGCCGGCGCAGGCTTTTTGCGCGAAGGCTTCGGCTCCGGTTTTTCCTCCTCCAGATCGTCGAAATCGTCGTCCAATTCAAGAGAAGAATCCGGTTCGAATTCGACGCCCGCGTCGTCGCCTCCTTCTCTTTTGATCTGTTTCAGCTTGGTAACCCTAAACAGATCGAATCCTTCCAGAACGGTTCCCTTCAGATTGGCGCCTTTCAAGTTGGCGTAACGCAAATCGACGCCGACGAGTTTCGCGCCTTCCAGGTTGGCGGCTTCAAGGTTGGCGCAAATCATGTTGGCGTTGGTCAGATCGACGTTGGCAAGGTTGCAATGGCTGAAATCGGCCCCTCGCAGGTTGGCGTTGGCAAGGTTCAGTCCACTCAGATTTTCTCCGTAAAAGCTCACCCCCTGATCCACCAGCTTCAATACCTTGTCGCTCGTCCACAGTGGCATGCCCGACTCCCTTCGCCCCTACTGTACTAAGCCCTGCTGCGGATTCTGAGCTTTCGCACGCTGCGTTTGATAGCACAAATCCGTCCCCCGGAGCAAACTTTTTCCCGACAAGCGGTCGCAGACGGGCGCTTGACATTTTGTCATCGTCCGACGCCGGAGCATCCGTGAATTGACAAATTGTCGCGATATTTTCATCCCTTGCTCCTCTTGTCTGCGCTTCGGCTGCCGATTTGGCCCTTTCCTCTATCATTGGGGATGAAGCCGACTCCCAACTTACTGAAATTATAAGGTAATACTTATGACAAAGCATGGCACGAGATTTGCTACAAAGGGGCCGACGGGTTGTATGCCCAGGGCCCCGCCAACGGGATAAGGCGGCAACAATGGAGAAATACTTACGAAAATACTTCTGGACGCTGAACCTCGCGACCATTGCCGTTTGCTCTTTTCTCGCGGCGAAATCGGTGAACACGTTTGTGGGCGCCTACCTCTCGGCCGACGAATCGCCCGCGGCGGAAGCGCCGGCCAAATTGGCGCCAACGCCGACGGAACTCGATGCGCCCATGGAAAGGCGGGCCGACACCAACCCCTTCACCGGCCAGAAACTCGCGCCTGAAGCGCCGGACTTCGAGGGCGATCCGTCGGAGGCCGCCATGCCGCCGCCTGAAAATCCGGAGGATTTCAACGAAGACACCGACTGCTCGCAAACGTCCATCCCTGGAACGCTCGTCGGCACCGTCGCCTCGACGAATCCCACCTCCGGCTTCGCCCTCGTTCAGGGAGGCGAGCAGAAGATTCAGCTTTACGAAATCGGGCAGGAACTGCAAACCGGCGCTTCGCTCGTCGCCGTCGTGCGCCACAAGATCTTCATCAAGAACGGCGAACGCATCGAGTGCATGTTCCACGGAGAAGCTCCGCAGTCCAAAGCGCCGCCGGCCGCCGCCGAGGAGACGGGCGAAAGCGGCGGCGAGGGCGTGCGCAAGGTGAGCGAAACGGAATACATCATCGACCAGGGCGAAGTGGCCAAGGCGATGGAAAACATGAACCTCCTCGCCACCCAGGCGCGCATCGTGCCCAGTTTCAAGAACGGCGTGGCCAACGGCTTCCGCATCTATTCGATCAAGCCCGGCTCGCTGTATCAGAAAATCGGCATCAAGAACGGCGACATCCTCCAGCGCATCAACGGCATGGATATCGACAGCCCGGACAAGGCGCTGGAGGTTTACGCGAAATTGAAAAGCGAGAAACGCATCTCGCTCGATGTCCTGCGGCGGGGATCGAAGACGAGTCTGGATTACACGATTCAGTGATCGCCGCTGGCGCGGAAGGAGACAGGACCGATGCCCATGATGAAACGGCTGCTCTCGTCGCTCGTGATCGGAGCCGTGCTCATTGCCGCCTTCGGCCAGACGGCCGGGGCGCAGGAGGACAAAGCCGGCTCGCTCACCTTGCCGGCCGCCCCCTCGCCCGCCGACGCCAAGGACAAAAAGAACGGCGCCAAGAAAAAGAAGCCGGCCGCGTCCAACGGCGCCAAGGGCAAGCCGAAATCCCCCGAGCCGTCGTCTCCCGGCAAATTCGGGCCGTCCAAAATCGGTCTGCCGCCGAGCATGCGGACCCCCGCCTCGGGCGACGCCGAAAGCCCCCTGCGCCGCGGCGCGGTGAAACCTCCGCCGGAAGCGGCGACGAATCCAGACGAACAGCCGAAGGCCGAAGGGGAGAAACCGGCCGACGCCGGCGCGCCGGACGCGAATCCCCAAGCTCCCCAGGCCGGCCCCGGAGAGACGCCGCTTCCTCCCGCTCCTCCGCCTCCGCCCGCGAAGGCCGGCCCGCCGCAGATGGGCAACGTCGAGGAGGACCGCAAAGACTACCAGGAGTTCAAGAGAGGCGAGAAATACTACATCGACTTCTACGACCAGGAACTGCTCGAATTCGTCAAGCAGATGTCGGAGAAATTCAAGGTCAACTTCATCCTCTCCGACAAGGTGAAGGGCGGCAAGATCACGATCATCTCGCCCAACCCCGTGACGCGCGAGGAAGCGTGGCAGGCGTTTCTGTCGGCCCTGCAATCGAAGGAACTGGCGCTGGTGCGCGTGGGGCAGTTTTACAAAATCATCTCCATCCGCGATGCGCAGCGTTCGCCGATCAAGACCTACATGGAAGGCGGAACGACCGATCCCAGCGACGAAGTCATCACCTACCTGCTCAAACTGAAATACCTGAGCATTCAGGACGTCGATAAGATCCTGAAGGATCTCAAATCCAAGGACGGCGAGATCATCAGCTTCGAGCCGACCAACACCCTGCTCATCACCGACGCGGCGATCAACATCCGCCGCATGGTGAAAATCGTCAACGAACTCGATCTGCCCGGCGGACGCGACGCGATCCACGTCATCGACATCTACTACGCCAACGCCTCCGACGTGGCCGAGAAGCTGAACCAGATTTTCGGCGACAAAAGCGGCCAGAAGCAGACGGCGAAAGTCAAGACGCCGCCGCGCAAGGGCGCTCCCCAGGATAAAGGCGGGACGGAAGGCGAGTCGGTGCAGGTGACGCTCACCAACGTCATCGCCGACGAGCGCACCAACCAGCTGATCATCGTCGCCCCGCGCGAGGCGATGCCGCGCATTCTCGACATGATAACCCGTCTCGACATGCCCATCCCCGGCGACGGCCAGGTCCACGTCTACTACCTGGAAAACGCCAACTCCGAGGAACTGGCCCAGACGCTCACCGGCTTCACCGCCGGAAGCGGACAGGCGGCGCAGAAAGGCGGCAAGGGCGGCAAGCCCGGCTCGGCCGTTCTTTTCGAGGGCGAAGTGAAGGTGACGGCCGACAAGTCCACCAACTCGCTGGTCGTCGTCGCCTCAGCGAAGGACTTCGGCGCGCTGAAGAAGGTCATCCGCCAGCTCGACATCCGCCGCCGCCAGGTGTTCGTCGAGGCGGTCATCATGGAGGTGACGCTGAGCAAAAACAACACCATGGGCTTCTCCATGGCCGGCGGCTACTCGTTCGACATCGGCGGCGAGACGGTGCCCGTCTACGGCGCGACGACGCTGGGCTCGATGAGCGCCGTGGCGCTCGACCCGACGACGCTCTCCGGCATGGCGGTCGGCCTGCGAGGCCCCGATCTGAAGGGCACGGAAGGCGTGCTCGGCGAGGGCATCTCGTTCCCCTCGTTCGGCGTTCTGCTGCAAATGGTGCAGACCGATTCCGACGCCAACGTCCTTTCCACGCCGCACATCCTGACGATGGACAACGAGGAAGCGGAGATCATCGTCGGCTCCAACGTTCCCTTCATCACCGGTCAGGCGCGCGACTCCAACAACCGGCCGGTGCTTTCCATCCAACGCCAGGACGTCGCCTTGACGATGAAGATCAAGCCGCAGATCAACGAGAGCGACTTCATCCGCCTCCAGGTGCAGCAGGAGATCACCGAACTGGTGTCGATCAGCGAAACGCTCGGTCCCACCACGACCAAGCGCGCGGCGAAAAGCGTCGTCGTGGTGAAGGACAACCAGACGATCGTCATCGGCGGCCTGCTGCGCGACCGGCAGACCAACGACGCCGACAAGGTGCCGCTCCTGGGCGACCTGCCGATTCTCGGCCGCCTGTTCCGCCGCGACAAGGACGTGAAGGAAAAAACCAACCTGCTGATCTTCCTTACGCCGCACATCATCAAGGACGAGGAGGACTTCAAGCGCATCTTCAAGCGCAAGATGGACGAGCGCAACGAATTCCTGCGACGCTTCTACGGCACGGACGAAAACTACGAATTCGAGGTCGATTACACGCAGAAAACCGGCGTGGTGGAAGCGATCCGCGGCGCCTACGAGCAGAACGAAAAAGATCTGAAGCAGAAGGAACTGGAATCGGCCGAGATCATCATCGGACCGGAGGGCAAAAACCGCGCGGTGGAGATCGGCGTCACCGACGTTCCGCCGGGCGGCTCCGGCGGCGGGCCGGCCGAAGGAGACGAGGCGAAAAGCGGCTTCTCGATGGACAAGTTCCCGTCGCCGGAAGAGTTGCGGCAACGCATCCAGGAGATAG
>QZKR01000021.1 GCA_003598065.1 Myxococcales bacterium
ATACCTAAAGGCCGGATCGGCGGCACGCCCAAACCGCGCGTCCCCGTCCGGCCGACGAAGCCGGCCGCGACCGCCGAAGCTTCCACCGGCGCACCCCGCGCCGTTTCCCCTCCGAAACCCGCCGCCAGGAAAACGCTCCCCGGTCCCGCCGCGCCGAACAGGCCCGCCGTGCCCAAGGCCGCGCCGGCGGCCGCCCCAATGAAATCCGCGCCAGCGGCCGCCCCAATGAAATCCGCGCCGGCGGCGGCCGCGGCGAAGGTTTCGCCGCAACCGAATGCGGCGGACGCGCTCCGGGAAGCGCGCGGGCGCGAAGCCAAGCGGCTGTTCGCCCTCGGCGCCGCGCTCCACCGCCAGGGCCGGATCGCCGACGCCGTGCGCGCCTACGGCCGCGCGATCGTGTTCGATCCCGTCTTCGCCGACGCCTATGCCAACCTCGGCGCCGCGTTCCGGGCCCAAGGCAAGTCCGAGGCCGCCGTCGCCAGCGCGGCGCGCGCGCTGGCGCTTCAACCCGACCGGGCCAATTTCCATTCCAACCTCGGCAACGCGCTGCGCGACCAGGGACGGCTCGAGGAAGCGGCCCAGGCCCTGCAGCAGGCGCTGCGCCTCGCGCCCGACGCGCCCGAGATTCTCTATAACTTCGGCCTGGTGCTGCGCGACATGGGACGGCTCGACACCGCCTTGTCGTGCTTCGACGCGGTGCTCAAGTCCCGGCCCGATCACGCCGAATGCCGCTACGACCGCGCGCTCGCGCTGTTGCAGGCGGGCGATCTCAAGCGCGGCTTCGCCGAATACGAGGCGCGCTGGAAACTCCGGCGCAATCCGCCGCGCGCGTTCGAGGTTGCGCGCTGGAACGGCCAGGCGATGCCGGGCAAGACCCTGCTCGTTCATGCCGAGCCGGGCTTCGGCGACGCCATTCAGTTCGCGCGCTTCGCCGCGCACGCCAAGGAAAAATCCGGCGCGACGGTCTTGCTCGAAAGCCCGGCCGAACTGGCCCGACTGATGGAAACGCTGCAAGCGGTCGACAAGATCGCGGTCCAGGGCGGGCCGCTGCCCGCGTTCGACGCGCACATTCCGATCATGAGCCTGCCCGCGCTGATGGGGACCGTCGCGACGACCATTCCGGCGGCCGTGCCTTATTTGAGCGCGCCCGAAATCCGCGCCGTCGCCCTGCCCAACCTGGTGGCCGGCGCGTTCAAGGTCGGCATCGTCTGGGCGGGCGCCGCGGCTGCCCGCGCCGAGCGGCATCGTTCGTGTCCGTTCGTCCATTTTCTCGAATTGCTGCGGGTTCCCGGCGTCGTCCTCTACAGCCTGCAAACCGGAAAGGCGGCCGAGGACGCGCGCCAGCACGCCGCCGAGCCGCTGGTGTTCGAGACCGGCCATCTGCTCGCCGATTACGCCGACATGGCCAGCGCGATTCTCCAGCTCGACCTGGTCGTCAGCGTCGATTCGACGGCGGCGCATCTTGCCGGGGCGCTCGGCAAGCCGGTCTGGACGCTCCTGCCCGACGTGCCCGACTGGCGCTGGACCGCGCGCGGCAAGAACACGCCCTGGTATCCGACCATGCGCTTGTTCCGCCAGAAGACGCGCGGCGATTGGAGCGGGGTCATCGCCGAGGCCGTCGCCGAACTGCGCGCCGTCGCGGGCAAACGTCCGCGATCCGGTTGATGTCCCTTCCGCCATGTCCGCCGCGCCGCGCCATTCGTCCGCCAACGGGTCGCCCGCCCGCAAGCCGACCCTCGCCGACCTGTTCCGCCGCCTGCTCGGAATCCCTTCGCCCGAGGAGCGGGTCGAGGTGCGCATCGCGCCCCTGATCGGCGACGACGAGGCCAAGACCGCGACCCGGCGCGTGGCCGGGATCTTCGCGGGCAACAAGCGCTTTCCCGTCCGCGTCGCGGGCAGGCCCTTTCCCGCCGAGGACGCGGTGCCGCCGCCGTCGCAGTTCAGCCTGATCGCGCCGCTCGCGCGCCAGTTTCTCGCCGCCGAGCGGGGCGACCTGCTGATCTTCGGCGATGTGTCCGGCGAGCGGCTGATGCTGCGCTTTTCCCCCCTGGTCGCGCCGGAGGAGGACGCGCCCGACGCCTTGAGCGCGGGCGTCCCCCTGATTGTCCCGGCGGAACTGGACGGCGGCGCGATCTCATTGATCCGTGCCGCCGGGCTTTCGGCGGCCGCGCCGACTCAGGCGCCCAAGGCGGCGACCGTCAACGCGGCTCTCGCCGCCGCCGTCGAGCCGGCCCAGCGCGCGGTCGAGGCGCTGAAGGATGTTCTCGCGGGACCGGAAAAAGGGCTCACCATGCTCGTGTTCGCTTCCGCGCTCGCGCGCGTCGGCTACGCGCAAGGCTCCTCGCCGCTCCTGCAAAAGGCGATCGATCATTACCGCGCCGCCGCCGAGGCGCTCGGGCGCGACAAGAGCGCCCACGAATGGGCGATGGCCGAGCGCCTGCTCGGCTCGGAGCTGCTGGCGCTGGCGGAACGTTCCGACGACAAGACCGCGCTCGCCGGCGCGATCGCCGCCCTCCAGGCCGCGGCCCAGACCTTGACGCGCGAGACCGCGCCGCGCGATTGGGCGGCGTTGCAGCATCGGCTCGGGATCGCGCTCCAGCGCATGCACGAGCAAACCTCGTCGGTCGAACACCTGAAGCAGTCCCTGGTGGCGTTCCAGGCCGCGCTGCACGTCTTCACGCGCGCCGAGCACCCGCAACGCTGGGCGGACATCATGACCAGCGTCGGACACGCGGGGCATCTGCTCGGCCAGATTCTCTCCAGCCCCGAAGTGCTGGAGCGCGCGGCCGGCGCGTGCCGCCAGGCGATCGAAATCCGGCGCAAGGAGGCGCATCCGCTCTATTGGGCGGCGAGCCAGAACACGCTCGGCTCCGCGCTGTTCGCTCTCGGACGGATGACCGGATCGCTCGACGCCCTGGTCGCGGCGGAAGAAGCGTTCGACGGCGCGCGCGAGGTCTATTTCGCGCGCGGGGCGGAAAAGCTCGCCATGATCGCCGAAAAGAACATGGTGCGCGTGCGCCAGCTGCTGCCGCCGTCCAAGGCCAAGCCCGGCGGCCCCAAGGGCTGGCATGAAATCGAGGACGAGGAAGAGTGGAAGAAAATGAAGGGCGACAAGGAGAAGAAGAGTTGAGCGCCGATCGCGATTACGACAGGCGCGCGCGCAGCGCCTTCAGATAACGCAGGTCGCTCCGTTCCAATCGTCCCTCGCCGAGATCGCCGCGAAGCCCTTCGATATCCTCGCGGGTCGAATCCGAAATATGGCTCATCGCCAGCAAGGCCGCGATCAGGCCGCGCGCCTCCGCGGCCTCCTCGGGGGCGAGCGCTCCGCCCGGAGCGTCGGCGTCCGGTCCGTCCGATCCGGTTTCGTCCGCGCCCGCATCCGCCGCCGCGCGCGAACCGGGCGCGAGAAGTTCGTCCCAGGTCGCGCCCGAATCTTTCACCAGCTTGGCGATTTCGCGGCCGGCCGCGAGGGCGTCCTGGTCGTCGGCGGCGTCGAGCCTTCCGAACAGGGCGATCAGCCGGTCGCGGTCAAGATCGGTCATCAATTAGGCTCCGAAACTTGGGGGCTCCGAAATGCCGTTAACCACGTTTCGCCCGGCCGCCGCCATGCCGACCGAAGCCGGGCCGGTCGCGGCCGCGAGCGGTGGCGCGCCCGGAAGGACTCGAACCTCCAACCCTCAGATCCGTAGTCTGATGCTCTATCCAATTGAGCTACGGGCGCCAACCGCGAAGGGCCTGTCGGCAGTCCGGCCCCAAGATATCGCGAAAGAAGGGTCGGGAACCTAACGCGGAGGGGGCGGGCACGCAAGGGCGCGCAACCCGACGCCGCGATCCGGGCCGCACGCAAAGAGTCCTTGAGGATTAGGAACTTGTGCCCCCTAGGGGCATTGAGTAATATCGCCCGAACTAATGCACGGGGGGAGGGTTTCCCCTGCCGACGGGGCGCCTGGCGGGAGCGGTGCCCACGCCGCGGCCGGGCCAAGGAAATCACGCCACATGGGAAATTCACGCTTGGGTAAATCCAGCTATCGCAACGTTCTGCTCGGCGCGACACTTCTCGTTTCGGCCTGCGCGTTCACCGAAGAAGCCCTTTGGCCCTCGCTCACCGGCGAAGACCCCGCCGGGCGCAATCGCGGCCAAGCCGCCCAACCGGCCCGCGCCGGCCAGCCCGCCGCCCAGCCGTCCCAGGCCGCTCCGGCGCCCATGTCGATGCCCGCGCCCACGGC
The DNA here is from genome assembly GCA_003598065.1 of Myxococcales bacterium. GTDB lineage: Bacteria > Myxococcota_A > SURF-8 > SURF-8 > SURF-8 > SURF-8. The sequence continues at coordinate 4,227 of QZKR01000021.1, forward strand.
CCAGCCGCCCCTCGGCACCGGCGTGTTCCAGCCGACCGGGGTGACCCCGGGCACCCCCACCGGGACCGAGGTCGGCCGCAAGGTCAACGACATGCGCGAAGAACTGCGCCAGGTTCAGGGCGCGATTTCCACCCACAATTCCGGCCTGCAGCAAATCCGCGCCAAGATCATCCAGGATTCCCAGCGCTATCACGGCACCATCGCGGCGGTGAACGCCCGCCTGCAGATCGGCACCACGCCGGGCAATCCGATCCTGGTCCAGCAGTACAACAGCGCCCAGACCGACCTCGAAAAGCTGCATGAAGACGTGGGCGAGATGAACAAACTCGCCACCGACGTCGCCGGCACCTCGAGCAAGGCGGCGTTCCTGTCGGAAGCCTCCCGCGCCACCCGCGGCGTTTCCGGCGCGGTCGACGAAGACCACCGGCAGCTGTCGGTGCTGGAAGACGAGGTCGATCGCACCGTGGTGCTGATCGACCGCCTGATCAAGGAAGTCTCGACCGACGTCCGCCGCCAGACCAACTATATCGCGGGCGAAAAGGCCAACCTCAACACCGTCGGCGCCGCCATCAAGACCGGCGAGATCTACGGCGCGAGCCTCGGCCAGATCGCCAAGGACGCCCAGGACCGCGCCCATCCGGTCGCTGCCGGCGAAGCCCGCGACCCCGGCGGCCGGCGCCCGCTGGTGGTCATCCGCTTCGACCGCACCGACGTGCCTTACCAGCAGGCTCTCTATTCGGCCGTGAGCCGGGTGCTGGAGCGCCGTCCCGACGCGGTGTTCGACCTGGTCGCCGTGGCGCCCGCCGTCGGCGGCGCCGCGCGCGAGGCGGTCAATACCAACCGCTCCCGCCGCCACGCCGAGGGCGTGCTGCGCTCGCTGGTGGAGATGGGCCTGCCGCCGTCCCGGGTCGCGATCTCGACCCGCACGCTGGCCGAAGCCCGGGTCAACGAAGTGCACCTCTACCTGCGCTGACCGTTCCGGCCGTCTCCTGAAAAAAAACCGCGCGCTCCCGGGAATCCCCCGCGGAGCGCGCGGCGTTTTGGACCGCCGATGCGGCCGAAAGGCTCAGAACTTCATCTTCGCGGAAATCTGGGCGCCGTACTGTTCCATGCTGACAAACGACTTGCCGCCGCTCTGGGCGTAGGAGTCGACCCCGGCCGGATTATTGGTGACGGTATTTTCCGGCGACCAGAAGGCGCTGGCGCCCAGTTCCCACGTCGGCGTCAGCTTGTAGGACGCGCCCGCGGTGATGTGGTGTTCGGAAATCGCCGGGAACAGGAAGTTGGCGAACAGGTGCTCGCCGTCGATCGGCGACTTGCCGTAGTTGTAGCCGATGCGGCCGGTGAACTTGTCGGTCAGTTCGTACGCCGCGCCCACGGCATAGACGAACTGGTTGTTCCAGCCGAACCCGCCTTGGGCCGGTTCCTTGCCGCCGATCGACTTCACGCTTTGCCAGGCGATGTGCTTGATGTCGCCGGCGAGCGTCAGTTTGGGCACCGGCGGGGGCTTGAGGGCCATGCCGACGCCCCATTGCTGGGGCATGTCCATCGGGCCCTGGAAAGTGCGCGCCAGTCGATATTCTTCATAGCGCTCGGACCAGACGCGCGAACGATACGTCGCGCCGATCGCGAGAATCGGATCGGGCTGCCAGAAAATGCCGACGTGGAATCCGGCGCCCATGGAACTGTCGGTCTGCTGCTTGTTGGCGGCGGCAAGCTGGGTCGCGTTGTGGCCGAGCGAGTCGGTCTTCATGTCCTGATAGGAAATGATGGCGCCGAGGCCGAAGGTCCAGTTCTTGTCCTGGGGCGGCGTGTAGGACACCGACGGCTCGAAGAAGAAATACCGGGTGCGGATCTGGTGATCGTGGCCGCCCGTGTTGCCGAAGCCCGCGCCGGTGCGCCGGTTCGGCCAATCGGTGGCGCCGCCGCCGCCGGGGAAAGCGGAGAAATTGAAGGCCCACTGGTCGTTGTGTTTCCAGTTGATCGCGAGCATCCCGTCGGGAAAATCGGACGCTTCGCTGTCCTGGGGCGCGGCCGTGTTGTTGCCGTTGGCGGTCCCTTTGACCTGGCCGGTCACGTCGGCGTGCAGCCAGCCGGCCGAAACCAGGATCTCGCGCCCGGCGCGGCCCGACAGCGCGGGGTTGAGAATGGCGCCCGCGACGTTGCCGCCGAGGGCGATGCCGGCGCCGCCCATGCCGCAGTTGTCGGTGCCGTAGCAGATCGGGTTCATGCCGTTGGTGGCGGCCGCGTCGCGCGGCAGGCCCGCGAGCGCGCTGGTGGCGAGCAGACCGAGGGCGAAAATCCGGATGGTCGGACGCATGGGTGTTTTCCCTTCAATAAACCGTGATGCCGTTCCGACGCCGTCGTGTCGCTTTCGCGGCGAAACGGGCGTTCTTGCTTTTTTTTCCGTCCGTTACGACTATCGGACGGGAAATGTCCCCATGTAGTATCGGGAGACGCCGATACGGTTTTCGTCGAAGTGTGTTATTTCGGTCACAGATCCAAAAGTTCGAGTAAAACGCATTCTCATTCTCATTCTCGTTTTTAATTCGCTGCGACCCCTTCCGGAATCTCCCAATAAACGGGGCGATTTCCCCGTAGGCAGGGGGTACTACCGCATATCAGGAACCAAGGCCTAGGTTTTCGCCACAGATTGGGCTTGAACCGCCTGCGCGCGCGCCGCATTTCTCTGGGGCAGAAAGCGCAAGGCCGCCACCGATCATCATCCCCTTCGTCGAGAGGAATGACGCGCGCCATGACCGCCGAATCCGCCAACCAGAAACGGATGTCGATTATCGTCACCAAGGGCACCCTCGATTGGGCCTACCCGCCGTTCATCCTCGCGACCACGGCCGCCGCCATGGACGTCAAGGTGTCGATGTTTTTTACCTTCTACGGGCTGCAGCTTCTGAAGAAGAATCTCGACCACCTGCAGATTTCCACCCTCGGCAACCCGGCGATGGAAATGCCGATGATGGGCATGCACATGACCATGCCCAACCTGATGCCGGTCATTCCCGGCGTCGACGCGCTGTGCACGACCATGATGAAGAACCTGATCAAGAAGAAGGGCGTCGCCTCGATCCCCGAACTGCGCGCGGCCGCGATCGAATCCGAGGTCGAAATCATCGGCTGTCAGATGACGCTTGATCTGTTCGAGATGAAGAAAGACGACCTGATCGACGGCATTCAGCTCGGCGGCGCCGCCATGTACATGGAAGGCGCGTTGAAGTCGGACATCAACCTGTTCATCTGAAGGAAGGCGAGCCCATGGTCGCCACGGCACGACTCGGCGCCGAACGCCCAGACAAGCCCAAGGTGTCGCGCGGCGCGCCCGCGCGGTCCGCGATTGAGGATGCGACGCGGCCTCTCGATCGCATGTTCGCGCTCTGCCCCACCGACCCGTCCCAGGAATACAAGCCGCTGCGCCGGTCGATCCGGCTGCACGGCCATTCCACCACGCTCCGTCTGGAAAAGGCGTTCTGGACGGTGCTCGAGGAGCTGGCCGCGAAACAGGGCTCCACCCTGGCCGCGCTGATCACCCGGATTCACGACCATTGCGTGGGCACCGACCAGAAAAATCTCGCGTCCTGCCTGAGGGTCGTATGCCTACAATACATCGAAACCTGCCGTTGACATCGCGCCCCGGATTCGGGAGATTCCTCGCATCCAAACGAGGTTTCAATCCATGAGTGCTACGCTCGACGCCCGCGGGCTCAACTGCCCGCTCCCCATCCTCAAGACCAAGAAGGCGATCAAGGAAGTGCCGGTGGGCGAGACCCTCAAGGTGCTGTCCACCGATCCCGGCTCGGTCAAGGACATGGACGCCTTCTGCCGCACCACCGGCAACGACCTGGTGGAATCCGGCCAGGACGGCGACACCTACACGTTCCTCATTCGCCGCAAGGCGTGAGTCCCGACCCCGACCAAGGCCCCTCCGCGCGATCAATGACGGTCGCCGCCGAGCGGCTGCCCGTGGCCGGCTTCGTTCTGCTGGTCGGGGTCACCCTGGTCTGGGGAATCAACTGGCCGATCATGAAAATCGGCCTCGATGCCCTGCCGCCCTTTACCTTCCGCGCCGCCATGGTGCCGGCGAGCGGGATTCTGATTCTGGCGCTCGCCCTGGCCCTCGGACAGCGCATTTCCGCGCCCCGGGCGGCATGGCCGCCGCTTCTGGTGTCGGCGCTGTTCAACGTCACCGGCTGGCACGCGTTCTCCGCCTTCGGCATCCGCGCGATGGAATCGGGGAGAGCCTCGGTCATCGCTTTCACCATGCCGCTGTGGGCCGCCTTGCTCGCCCGCCTGTTTCTCGCCGAGCCGATCGGCGCGCGCCGGATGTTGGCCCTGATCCTGGGCGCGGGCGGCATCGGAGCTCTCTTGTCGGGCGATTTCGCGCGGTTCGCGGCCGAGCCGATCGGCCCGCTGATGATGACCGGCGCCGCCGTCACCTGGGCGGCCGGAACGCTCTGGCAAAAACGGATCGGCTGGGCGATCCCGGTGCTGCCCCACACCGGGTGGCAACTGCTGTTCGGCGGCTTGCCGATGGTCGTCGCCGCGTTCGTCTTCGACACCGCCGAGGCCGCGCGCTGGTCGCCCGGCATCGTCACCCTGGTCGTCTACAGCATCGTCGGGCCGCTCGGGTTCTGTTACTGGGCCTGGTACAAGGTGGTGACCCTGTTTCCGACCCATATCGCCGCGATCGGCACGTTGATGATTCCGGTGCTCGGCGTCGCGAGCGGCGCGACGCTCCTGGGCGAGCCGTTCGGCGCGGCCGAAATCGCCGCGCTCGTGCTGGTCGTCGGCGCGATCGCGCTCACCTTGAGCGAGCGGACGCGGACCTGAGGCGCGGAATTCGGCGTCAGCCGGCGACCGGCGTCGCCCACAGCACCGCGACGTAACGGGCGCACTTGCCGATCCCGACCAGGATCAGGAACCGCCACACGCCGACCCGCAGCATCCCGGCCGCGACCGTCAACGGATCGCCCACCACCGGAACCCACGCGAACAGGAGCGACCACGCGCCGAAGCGGCGGAACCAGGCCCCGGCGCGCTCGAGCCGCTCGGCCGCGACCGGGAACCAGCGCGCGCCGCGCCAATGAAGGAAAAACCGCCCGATCAGGAAGTTGGCGAAGCTGCCGAAGGTGTTGCCCGCGCTCGCGGTCGCGAGCAGCGCGCCCGCCTCCGCCCCGCCCTTGGCCGCGTAAAGTCCCGCCAGCACGGCCTCGGACGAAAACGGCAATATGGTCGCGGCGAGAAACGCCGACAGGAACAGACCCGCGTATTCGATCATCTCGCCGATCACCCGGCCCCGTCAGACCGCCACGTTGTCGATCAGGCGCGTTTTGCCGAGCCAGGCGGCCGCCAGCACGCGACGCGATCTGGTCGCGGCGCCGGGAGCCTCCAGCGTTTCGGCGTCCCGCACCGCGACGTAATCGATCCGGGTAAAGCCCGCGTCGAGCAGGGCGCGCGCGGCGCGGGACTCCTCGTTTTCGGCCTTGGCGCCGCCGGCCACGTTGCGCGCGACCTCGGCGAGGACGCGATGGAGCGCGGGCGCGACCTTGCGTTCCGCCGGAGAGAGGTAGGCATTGCGCGAGGAGAGCGCGAGTCCGTCGGCCTCGCGCACCGTCGCCACGCCGACGATCTCGACCGGAACGTCGAGATCGCGCGCGAGGCGGCGGATGACGAGAAGCTGCTGGTAGTCCTTTTCGCCGAAAAAGGCGACGTCGGGCAGCGCCTGCAGCAGCAGCTTCGTCACCACCGTGGCGACGCCGGCGAAAAATCCGGGGCGGCATTCGCCTTCGAGCACGTCGCCAAGTCCGGAAACCGTCACCCCGGTGCGATGACCCTCGGGATACATTTCCGCCACCGACGGCGCGAACACGAGATGGGCGCCGGACTTTTCGATCAGGGACAAGTCGCGCGCCT
>QZKR01000124.1 GCA_003598065.1 Myxococcales bacterium
CCCGGCATCATCGGCTACGACGACACGGTCATCCCCCAACTGGTGAACGCCCTGCTCAGCCGCCATGACATTCTCTTCCTCGGCCTGCGCGGCCAGGCCAAGTCGCGCATGATCCGGGCGTTGCCCAGCCTGCTGGACGAATACATCCCCACGATCGCCGGCGGAGAGCTTTTGGACGACCCGCTCGCTCCGCAGTTCAAAAAGTCGCGGGCCATCCTCGCCGAGCACGGCGACGACACCGAGGTCCACTGGGTCCACCGCGACCAGCGCTACAACGAAAAGCTGGCCACCCCCGACGTGACCATCGCCGACCTCATCGGCGAGATCGACCTGATCAAACACGCTGAGGGGCGCCACCTCTCCGACGAGTCGATCATGCACTTCGGCCTCGTCCCCCGCAGCAACCGCGGCATCTTCGCCATCAACGAATTGCCCGATCTGCCCCCGCGCATTCAGGTCGGCCTGTTCAATGTCCTCGAGGAGCGCGACGTGCAGATTCGCGGCTTCGCCGTCCGACTCAACCTCGACCTGTGCATGGTTTTCAGCGCCAACCCGGAGGACTACACCAACCGGGGCCGCATCGTCACCCCCCTCAAGGACCGCATCGGCTCGGTGATCCGCACGCACTACCCGCAGCGCCTCGAACAAGCCATCCAGATCACCCGCGAGAACGCCGACCTCGATCGCGGCAACGGCGAGTACCAAGTCGACATTCCCCGCTACATGCACGAGATCATCGAGGAGACCGTGCGCCTGGCCCGCGGCAGCCCCCACGTCAACCAGCAGTCCGGCGTGTCCGTGCGGGCATCTATCGCCTCCACCGAGTCCATGGTCTCCAATGCCGAGCGGCGGGCCATCCTCCTCGACGAGAAGCGCATCGTGCCCCGCGTAAGCGACTTACCCAATGTGGCCGCGAGTTGCCGCGGAAAGCTGGAGCTCATGCTCGCCGACGACGAGAAGGCGGAGGACAAGCTCATCACCGCGTTGATCGGCGAGGCCGTCAAGAACGTGTTCACCAATCATGGCGACGAGAATGCGTTGGAGGGCATCGTAGGGCAGTTCAGCAACGGCAAGGTCACCCTCGAAGTCGGCGACGACGTGAGCAGCGCCGACATGATCGACTCCATCGCCCGCATCAAGGGGCTGACTGAAGCCGCGGCTGACATCTGCCGGCACAACGACCGCGACCCGGCCGAACCGGCCAACCTCGCCTCCGCCGCCGAGTTCATCCTCGAAACCCTGTACGTCTCCAACCGCCTGACCAAGTATGCCTACCACGGCCGGACGTTTTACAAACGTTGATCGAAATGGGCGGTCCACCGCTTCAGTGGTAGCGTCGTCGGGCCGGTTGGGTGGCCCATCGCTTGAGCGGTGGGGGAGTCGAATCCCCTTTCGCCGTTCCTCCTCCCCTTCGAGCCTGCGTACCTTCGTGCCTGCGTGCCTCTCTTAATTCGCCGTTCTCCCTTGATCCCTCCTCTTTCGCCTTTCGCCTTTTGACTTTTGACTTTTGACTTTCGCCCCCAGGTGCCCCGTTTTTCGCGAAGCACGAAGTGGGGGATTGATTCCGGCGTGGGCACTGATTACCATTCAGTTCATGGACCGAAACGGCGGCTTCGGCGGGCGCGACGGGTCGGGGACTCACGGGCCGAACAAGCGCCGCACTTCGTCGAACCACGACCTTTTGATGTAGTCGCGTACGGGGCGTATGGCCCCAGGATTCGGACCCCGATCGGCTTCCGATTCCATGGTGAGGTGAGCGTCGATCACGCGGTTGGCCTGAGACGGCGTTATCATGCCCGAAGTCTTTCGCCAGGAAGGGTTTGTGTTTTTCTTCTACATGAACGAGGGTCACGAGCCCGCGCACATACATGTCCGCAAGGGCGGGGGGTTCGCCAAATTCTGGATGGAACCCATCGAACTGGACTTCGCTGCCGGAATGAAGACCCAGGAGATTGCCCGCGCCGAGCGGTTGATCGTCGAGCACGAACAGCTTATCCGGAGCAAATGGAATGAGATATTCGGTGCTTGAGTTGCAACACAAGGCCAAGCGCGCCTGGGCCGAGGGGGGGATGATCTGCATCGAGATGGACGACGGTCGCCAAATCCGCTTTCCGGCGGATCGGAACCGGCGACTGAAAAGCGCTACCCCTGCCCAGCTCAACAACATCGAACTGATCTGCGGCGGCACGGGCCTGCATTGGCCCGACCTTGATGAGGACCTCTCCGTCATCGGAATCCTGGAGGGGCGATTCGATAGACCGTGAATCGATGCCCGCCCGGAGCAAACCCTGAATTCTCCTGGTGTGCCCCATGCCTTGGGCAACAAGGGTTGGGGGATTGATTCCGGTGTCGCCACTGATTACCATTCAGTTCACGGACTGAAACGGCGACGTGCTGCGGCGGTGGCGCGCCCGGAGTTGCGCAGGCGGCTTGAGAACCAGATAGAAGTCACTTCCATGACGTATCACGGGATTAACTTTCCGCGAGATTCCATCGCCGAATTCTGCCGCCGGCACCATATCCGCCGGCTGGCGTTGTTCGGCTCGATTCTCCGTGAGGACTTCGCTCCCGACAGCGACATCGACGTCCTCGTGGAGTTCCACCCGGAGTGCACCCCCGGATTGGCCTTCTTCGGCATGCAGGACGAGCTTTCCGAAATCCTCCAACGGAAGGTCGATCTACATACCCCGGGCTTCCTCAGCAGGTACTTCCGCGATGAAGTATTGGCCGAGGCGGAGGACCAGTATGTCGCGGCATGACGACCGGACCAGTCTGCGGCAGATGCTCGATCACGCCGCCGAAGCCGTCGAAATGAGCCGCGGTCGCACGCCCCGCGAACTGGATCAGGATCGACAACTGAACCTCGCCCTCGTGCGGCTGATGGAGGTCGTCGGAGAGGCCGCCGCCCGGGTGTCGCCGGAAACTCGAAAGGAGCATCCGAGTATTCCCTGGCCTCGAGTGGTCGCGTTGCGCAATCGCCTGATCCACGGGTACGACGAGGTGGATTTCGATGTTCTATGGAAGATTCTTCGCGAGGATATGCCGCAACTGATTGTCGAATTGCAGCGAATTCTCGACGCCACCCGACGGACTGGTCCGCCCTGACGGGCAGAAGGACACGTTCATGCGGCCTAGAACCTCTCCCGAAACCCAGCGAGCCGCGGACTTTAGTCCGCGCGGACTCGCGAATATCGGGTTCCGCGATGGGTGCTTGGGGCATCTCAAGCACAACCCGGTAGGTCGGGTCATCGACCCGACATCACCGACCTTTCACAACCCAGAGCGGGTCATCGACCCAACGTTATCAACCATTCACCAGAGGAGGAACAACCATGCGCACTATCTGTTCAACCATTTCAGCAATCGTCGTCGCGTTCGCCCTGACCACCGAAACCGCCCATTTCGGGGGGGGGGGGGACAGGATTAGCCTGGGCTGACAAGTCGCAGGTAACACCCCACGTTGCGTCAAGCGCTCCCGCCTCGAGTATGTGCCTCGCCTGGGAACATCGGACCGATTCCGGGCCAAGTCCACGCGGTTTCCACGGCATGGCTTTCGACAGCAAGCGGAATGTAATCGTAATCTTCGGTGGGTTTGACGAGACCAGCGATCGTGGTGACACGTGGGAATGGGATGGAAACGTCTGGGCCCTGAGGCATGCCGGCGATCCGAGTGGAGTAACTGCGCCGAGCCCGCGAGCGCACTCTGGTATGGGTTATGACAGTATCCGGGGTGTAACCGTGCTTTTCGGTGGGCGCGACCACGAAATCGAAAGCGATTTGGGAGACACTTGGGAGTGGAATGGAAATGCCTGGGTGCTGAGGCACGGAGGCGACCCTGGTGGAATCACTGCCCCCAGTCCGCGGGGGGGCGCCCTGGTTTATGACAGCGCCCGGGGGGTAAGCGTCTTGTTTGGTGGATTCTTCGCACTCAATGATACGTGGGAGTGGGACGGGAGCACCTGGACCTTGCGAGATAGTAACGGCCCCGGGCGGCACTCGCATAGGATGGTCTACGACAGTGTACGCAACCTGACCGTGCTGTTTGGTGGATACGATGGCAGCATAAAGAGTGACACGTTTGAATGGAATGGGGGCCCGGGGACCTGGACAAAGCAGTTTCCGACACTCAACCCGGGACAACGCCAGTATCATGCCATGGCGTATGACAGCGCCCGGGGAAAGACTATACTCTTCGGGGGCGGACCAGGTCCAACTGGGGACACTTGGGAATGGGATGGGATCAATTGGATGCTAACCCATCCGGGTGACCCCAACGGGATCAACGGGCCGAGCCCGCGGACCGGCGCGGCCGCTGCTTATGATAGCGCTCGACAGGTGACTGTACTGTTCGGCGGATATGGCGCGTCGTATCCCGTCGATACCTGGGAGTACGGGATCGACACGGACTGCGATGGCAAACTCGACGTCAACGATCCCTGCCCGCTCGATAATCCTGACGACAGCGACGGGGACGGGGTGTGCGATTCGGATGATGTTTGTCCCGGATTCGACGACAATCTTGATTGCGACAGCGACGGAACACCCGATGGGTGCGAGGTCGACTGCCAGCCTAACGGCACGCCGGACGACTGCGATCTGATCAATCAGACAAGTCAGGACCTGAACGGCAACGGCGTGCCGGATGAGTGCGACGAGTGCGTGACCGACGCGGACTGTCACGACGACGACGTGTGCACGCGGGACGTATGTCAGGTGGACACGTGCGTCTTTGAGCCCAAGCGATATGGCGACATCGACGGAAACGGGTTCATCACCCTGGCCGATTTGTTCTGCGTCCTAGACGGCTTCGCCGGGGATTTCTCGAACTGCTCGTTCGAGGACGACGACATTCACGGAACCGGTAACCCGATAGCCTGCGTGCCTCCGGCGGTGAGCCCCTGCTGCCCTAATGGGGTCATCGGGTTGGCCGACCTGTTCGCCGTCCTCGACGCCTTTGCCGGCGAAGACCCCTGTTGCGGCGGGTGATTGGAATGAGAGGGGTGGCTCGGCAGGGTAAACGCGACCCTGAACGGTGAACGCGACCCTGAATGCGACCGAGGAGGGAGCATGAAGGGGAGCGTGATCGCGGAGGGAGCGTCAAGGGGAGTAGTTTACGCGGACGAACCCGGACCGCTTCCTGACGGGCGCGGCTCGGGTTAAGAACCGCTTCCTCACCCTTGACAACGCTTCGCGTCATAAAGGGCAGGCGGGCGCGGCTCGGATTAAGAACCGCTTCCTTACGGGCGCGGCTCGGATAAGATTCTGCATACACGTTCTCAGCCTGATTTATGATGGCCACCAAGGACTTCCGCCATGCACAGCATCAAGAACGTCGGTCTGGTCGGTACGGGGCTTATGGGGGCGCCGATGGCGCGTAACCTGCTCAAAACCGGCTTCAGCGTCACGGTGTATTCCCGCACGAAGTCGAAGGCTCAAGCCGTGCTCGACGCAGGGGCGACATGGGTGGATTCGCCGTGCGAGGTGGCCGCCCGTTCGCAGGCGTTGATTTCGTGCGTTCCCGATTCCCCCGATGTCGAGGCGGTCTACCTGGCCGACAACGGAATTTGCGCCGGCATCCAACCGGAAACCGTCGCCATCGATATGTCCACCGTGTCACCGGAGACGGCGCGCAAGGTGGACGCCGCCGTCCGAGGCAAACACGCGGCCTTTCTGGATGCACCCGTTTCCGGCGGCAAGACGGGGGCCGAAGCCGGCACCCTGGCCATCATGATTGGCGGCGACGAGGACGCCTTCGAGCGGGCCATGCCCGTCCTCAAGGCCGTCGGGAAGACCATCGTCCATTGCGGCCCTTGCGGCGCCGGGCAATTAACCAAGCTATGCAATCAGATCATTTGCGGGCTGAATCTGCTGGCCGTCAGCGAAGCCATGGTCTTCGCCAAAAAAGTCGGACTGGATCAGAAAATCATGCTGAAGGTCGTCTCGTCCGGGGCGGCGGCGTCGTGGGCCGTGGAAAACCTCGCTTCGCGCATGGAGCGGCGGGATTTCGCCCCCATGTTCAAGATCGATCACCAACAAAAGGACCTTAAAATCGCCCTGGACACCGCTCGCAGTCCCGGTTCTGTGCGGCTGCATGACCATGACCCGCTTGCCACACCGGTCCCCCTTCCCGGCACGGCGTTGGTCCACCAGCTCCTGGCCGCCAATCAGGCCGCCGGCGAAGGCCTGGAGGGCACGCAGGCGTTGCTCAAAACGCTGGAACGCCTCGCTCAGGCCGGCTGAAACGCCCGCCCGCCTGCGGGACGGAATCACCCATACGGACGGTCTCGGGAGACCCCGGACGGAAAAGGAATCCCGATCGTCCTTGCCCCGCCGACACCCGCCGCCGACCATGCTATACTCCCGATGATATGAACCCCGACGACAAGATTTGTTACTGCTACGGCGTGTCGGCCCGCAAGTTGCTGAATTTCGCCCGCCGCACGCGCCCCCAACGTCCCAGCCGCATGTCGGAATGCCTCGGCGCGGGCACCGGCTGCGGATGGTGCATTCCCTTCCTCGTCAAGATTGCGAAAGACCCCGACGATTTCGCCGTCGAGAACATGACGGCCGACGACTACGCTGCCGCCCGCAAGACTTACATTTGCACCCAACAGCCGCGAAACCAGTTTGACTGAGCCGAGGCGGCGTGGACCATGCCCCTTCCAGCGGATAGCTTCATGTAGTCGGCGAGCTGACGGTGTTAAGGCGCAAAAAAGCACCATCTTGTCGCTCCAGAACTTCCCACGCCTGTGCCTCCGATGGAAAGCTGACCAAACTCCTCAGCGCACATCTTCAACGCGGATGCACCATCCTCTTGCTCAAGAAGATTTTCGAATAGGCTCCAGTTCAACTCCCTCATCGGTTCTTGATTTTTCCGTAAACATCCGTACTCAGGTATTTTAGACCGGAATCTACCATCAGCGTAACCACTTGCGCATCCCGTCCCAATTGCTTTGCCACTCGAATAGCTGCAACCACATTTGCGCCTGACGACGTTCCTGCGAACAGAGCCTCTTCTCTTGCTAAACGTCTGGCCATATCCCTCGCGTCGGCCGTCGTGACCGAAACAATTTCATCTACAAGCCTTGGCTCCCATAGGGGAGGAGTATAACCAATCCCCACTCCCTCGATTTTGTGAGGTCCAGCCTGTCCGCCGAGTAATACCGCCGACTCGGCCGGTTCCACTACTACGATCTTAATATTCGGTTTGTAGCGCTTTAACACCGTCGCCACACCGCGCGAAGATGCCGCAGTACCTACACACTGAACAAAGGCATCTACCCCGCCGCCTGTTTGATTCCAGATTTCCTCGGCCAATGGATAGTATCCCGCAATACTGTCGTAATTATTGAGTTGGTCGGTCCAGTAAGTGCGAGGTGCCTGAGCAACCTCCTTAGCAGTGTTAATCATATCCAGAATCAACTGTTTAGTGGTCAGGCCTCCCTCACTCGCCACGAGGGTAAGCTCCGCACCGAGAGCCGACATATGATCGAGTTTTTCCTGACTAAATGCATCGGAAGTAACAATATGAAGACGATAACCCTTTGCAACACAGACTAACGCAAGTGATGTGCCGGTGCTGCCGCCCGTGTACTCAACGATCGTATCTCCGGGCCTCAATCGGCCGTCTTCCTCGGCGCGCGAGACCATTGCCTGTGCCGAACGATCTTTCATGCTTCCGGTTGGATTTTCCCATTCGAGTTTGGCGAACACTTTCCCACAGTCGGGCGGAATAACATTACGAAGCTGCACCAACGATGTCTTGCCAATAGCCTGTAGAATATTACGATCACCACTAATGCTCATTACTGGCCATTTCCTGTGCGTGTAATTGCCCAAACGGCTTCGGTCTTACGCCGCTGGGCGGTGTTCACGGTGACCAATCAAAGGACCCCGGAGAAACGATCAACCGCGCCGTCGGCGTACTCCTTTGCCTTGTGAGTATCCGCGACCATTACATTCAGGCTCCCCAAGGGTACGCGGCGTTTACTGGCACGTCATCCCCCTGTTTCGGTGATAGCTCCAGCGCGGTATAAAGTGGACCTTGTTTCTTCTTGGCCAAGTTCCACTGGACTTGCCGGGCTGTTGTCCGCCGCGCGTTACCGAGGCGGAGTCGCTCGCTGAGATGGTCGGCGGCCACCAGGTACTGGCGTGTTTTTCAGTGTATCAGTGCCCAACTGCCCACTTGCAACTTTCTTCTGCGCGCGGAAAAGGAACTGTAACTAATTGTCCCATAATGGTTTACAAACCACCAGCCGTGTCCCCACTCGCGGCGTCGGCGGTGCCGAGGTTCGCCGGATTGCCACTGATTTCCCGCAACTCGGCGGCGGCCGTCCTGTGCGAGGTGGGGCGGCCTAGACAGACACTCTTGGGGGGTAGATCGGATCGGTCCGGCGACATGGGACCGACCGACGCGTCGCCAGTCAGTCCCCGGTGAAGGCGATCTACGAAGGCGTGCGACGTCAAGAGTGGTCTGCTTGAGTCTAGTTGTAGCCGCGATGGCGACCGAAACGCATGGCATAAGTCCTTGTCAATAAACAAGTTACGAATCGGCGCGAGACTTGGAAGACAAGATCATCGCGTTCATTCCATACGATGACGAGTTCCCGGCCCATCCCTACCCATGGGCCTACACCGGAAAACCGTTGGCGGCCAACGAACATGCCGCATAGTCGCGAAAGTTATGGAATACGGTACTCGGCGCATTGGACAAGCGCCGCCCGACGACTTGGTGCCCTCGAGCCTTTCCCTTCACCATGCTTTCCAGAGACAATGGCCCCGGAATCGCACGATGGCCGGCCAACCGTCAACCGCATCCGTCCGCCTCATCTCCGGCAAGGCCCTCTTTGCCGTCCTCGCCTGGGGCGCGTCCTTCGTCGCTACGCGCATCGCGCTTCAGTCGTTCAGCCCCTTCGGACTGGTGGCGATCCGGCTGATCATTGGGACGGCCATGCTGGTGGCCATCATCCGCATCCGCCGCGGCCCGCTCCTACCCATCAAGCGCGACGCCTTTCGCGCGGTGTTCCTCGGGCTGGTGACCGGCGGTCACCTCCTGATCCAGGCGTACGGGCTGCAATACACGACGGCGATCAACACGGCCTGGATCATCGGCTTCATCCCGGTCACCATCGCCATCGGGTCGCAACTGCTGGGCCAACAGTTGCTCAGCGGGCGCGGTTGGAGCGGCGTGACCACGGGGGCCATGGGCGTGCTGCTGGTCACCATGCAGTCGCCGCCGAGTTTTGCCGACGCCCGTTTCGGCGATGTCCTGCAATTGTCGTCGTGCGTGACTTGGACCGTGTACACCCTCGCCGCGGTAGGTCCGGTGACACGCAACGGGGCTTTGCGCATTACGGCCGTCACTATGGGCATCGCCGCCGTCGTGCTGGCCGTCGGCGCCTGCCACAACGGTTTCGTGTCCTCCGGTATTACTGCGGGACCGGTGCTCGCGGTCGCTTTTCTGGGGATCGCGTGCAGCGGGTTGGCCTACTACTGCTGGGTCAAAGCCGTGGACGAGCACGGGCCGGCGCGGGTCGGCGTCGTACTTTACATCGAACCGTTCGTCACCCTGATCGTCGCGGCGGCCACGCTTCATGAACCCGTCGGGGCCAACACCCTCGCCGGCGGAGTCTGCGTGCTCGTGGGCGTCTGGCTCGTCTCCCGGGGCACGCACTCCCGCAAGACGATCAGGGAATCGCGCCATGCCGCCGGGGGGGATGTCCCGGCGGACTGATGCCGACACACGACTACCGGGGAGTGAGTACGCCTTCACACTCCACGGTGAATTCATTAAGGCCAGCGACGTCCGTGACGAGCAGGTCGGCTCGCGCGGAGGCGCGAACCGAGCCGACTTGCCATTGATACGTCTCGACGAGCTGACCCTCCACGCCGATGCCCACGAGCGTCGGACGCGGTTCGTATTCGATCACCAGCAGCGACCCGTTACGCTCGATCGCCGTGATCTCGAAGGACAGGTCGGCCGTGGGGATCGAGCGGAGAACCTGCCGGCCGACGGCCAGATCGGCCCCGTCGAGGTTGAACCCCCCGTCGTCGTCGACGGTCAGCGTCGTCGGGGAGGTAAACTCCTCCTGCTCCGTCGATCCCGAGGCGTTCTCCACGCGAAACGTACACGGAATATCTGCTTCATA
>QZKR01000171.1 GCA_003598065.1 Myxococcales bacterium
ACCCCGCCACGGCTCCCGCCGGTTGCCGCCGACCATTGGTCTTTACCTCATTAAGTGAATGGTATTAGTCTCACGACCGAAGGTCGGGAGGCTGTGCGCCTTCGATGCAAGCCGCACAGCTTCCCGCCGTCTCCGACGGCGTGAAACTATGCCACCCGCCGTAGGGGCGGATGGAGCGCCAGCGGAATCCGCCCGTGCCTACATCTTCTCGTCCTCGGGTTCCTTCTCCTCGTCGGGCGGCGATGAAGGCTCGCCGGTAACGAATTTTCCAAAGAGTTCGGTGGCATTCGGGACATGCGTTTCGGTTACGAAACGCCGAATATTTTCCTTATTCACCGCATCGAGGAGGCGCGTGACCTCTCTCTCCTTTCCAAAAAGCTTCACTTCAACAGATTGAGCACGAGCGATGCCGTCGAGAACATCTTTTATGACAAGATAATCCGCAGAATCCACGAACAGTTCTCCAACCCAATCTGTTTCTCTACTGAATAGCACAGGCGCCAGATCTACCGCTACGCCATCTACCACAAGCGTCGTTTGCACGTTTTCTCCTAGGAAAAGCCCCTCGCCCCCATGGTACAGCAGGGTCATCATATAAAATTCTGTATTTGCGCCTTCTTTGTAACTATGGATGAGATTCAGAGCCAAACACTCGCGGTTGACGCACGTTGCATTTGTCTCCGCGTCGGTTTCGCCGAGTTTCTCTTTCAGCCAATTATCCTGAAGGACCGAGGCGTGAAATCCATCATGTTTTTCGTACTTGTATAGCTTTATGTATTCCGTTTTGTAATCATAATGCCGAGCGCATGCGGAAGAAAGCTCCGCCAACAAAATGATAATCGCTAATAAAGCAATCGTATTTGACGCTCTCTTCATCTTTAAGTCTCCCATATATATCACCATGTTATATTTAGTATTAACACAATGGTGCTTCAAGGGCAAGATATTTTTGATTCTCCGCTTACTTTCCGGGCAGGAGCAGGTTGAAAAACCTGCTCCAACCCTGGCGCCGCGCTCCAGACGTTTACGCCGCCACGGCCGCCGCGCGGATGCGGGGCGCGCCCTTGCCGGCGTAACCGTTGACAAGCCCGAGGATCTCCCGCGCGGCCCCGCGCGCGTCGCCCACGACGCCGTTGAAATTCATGACGATGACGGTCTGCTCTCCGCCCCTGGACGGCCCGGCCGGGCTGATGGATTCCGTCGGGGCCGGGCGGGTTTGATAGCCGGGGGTGGAACCCCCGCCGCCCAGGGCCGCCGTTTTTTCGCCCAAGCTCGACGCAATCCCTTTCAGCACCCCGCCTGCCGCCATGAGGGCGATACCGGCGGCAATGGCAACCCAGCCGTTGAGAGATTTAAGCGCCGTGTCTAGGCCAATGAGCGCAAGGCCAATGCCAACCATCGCGCCGCCCAGTTGGATGGCAAAGTCTCCGATGATCTCCAGGAACATCTTGAGGAAGTTCTCACCGCTGAAACTCATCCCGGTCATGAGTTGTCCCACCATGAAGCCGATGCCCTGGGCCATTTCGGCGGCGGCGGCGATTGCGCCGTCGCGGGCGACTTTCAGGAAGTCGTTATACGCCTGCTCTTCATCCGAGAGCATCTTGTCGGTTTCTTCTTTCAGGCTGTCGTATTCCAGAACCGAGGCGTTAATATCAATCGTGTTTTGGCGAATTTCTTCGTACAGCCCGTAACGCTGCCTGTCCTGCTGGTTATTGTAGCCCATGAAGATCTGATCGACTTGCCGCTGTAGATCCTGGGCGGCGGCTATACCCCGCTCGGCCTCCTCGAATATTCCACTCCATTCGCGCTTGGATTGCGCGGCGGCGACGGCCTGCTTTTTCTTGTAATCTTCTACCGTCTTTGTTGCCGCCTCAAGCTGTGCATTTATCAGGGTCATGTCCGTCAGGCGCGGCACATAGGGAGCGTTGGGCTGCGGCCCTTTGTCAAGAAATTTATCGAGAAGTTTATTGGCGAGCGCATCGGCAAGAACCACGGCTTGCCCCATTGGCCCAAGCAGGTTTACAATTCCGCTTTTCACGGTCTCAAAAACTTCGCCGATTCTCTCTTTGTTGATGAGGTTGATCGCCTGCAGCACCTTGGTGAAGGTATTCAGCTTTCCTGTCGGTTCGTCCAGAAGATTCGATTTCTCGATTACGGTGTCGAGAAGAATCGCGATTTCCGATTGGGCGTTATCGACTGCCGTCGTTAACCTGTCGTACTTGTCCGTTGCCGCATCGGCGCTTCCGCCCGTCGCTTTTAATTTTTCCTCTACGATGCCTAGCGCCTTGGAAACGACGATCAGGTTGATTTCGTGGCGGGAGAGGTCCGTATTTGCCTTCCGTAGTCCCTCTGCTTCTTTTTCCAGCGCTACGACGGCATCGTATCCGATGATCCGCGCAAAAGACCGGAGTGAACCGGAAACCAGAGCCTGCTCGATACTCGCGAGCCCAACCCTGATGTTTCCTCCGAATTCGCGCGCTTCATAGCCCGCCGCGCGCAGGGATGTTTCGATCTGGGGCAGGCTTTTGAAACCAAGCTCGTTAAGGCGGTTTGCCGTCTTCTGTAGTTCCGTGTCTGACAATATGCCCTTGGAGCTATCCCTGAGCCGCTGCATGCCGCTGGCGGCTGCGCCAAACCGCCTTTCAAACGATTCCGCGAGATCGACGTCAACCGCGCCTTCGCGGCCCAGCTTGGCGATTTTATCGAACACCGCAAAGGCCGTCTTGGCCGCGTCGATGGCAAGATTTATCTGGCTGTAGAATTCCGTCCACGAGCCGGCCATGAGGTTCCCGGCGGCCTTCCCCTTTGTGCCCAGCCGGTCAAGGTTGTCCTCTACGCCCTTGATCTTCGCCGACGCCTGATCTTCGGCGCTCAGGAGAAGCTTTTGCTCGACGTTCCCCATGAATCCTCTGATTTGTTTTTCACCGCGTTCATTCGCCGCTTTTCGGCCTCGCCATGGACGGCCGCCAGGACGTCCATGCTGTCGCAATAGAGCGCCGGCTGCTCCATCCATCCGCCGCCGAAGGGCAGAATGCCGTGCGCGTTGTAGCGCGCGAAATGGCCTATCGGGGCATCGATCGGCAGGCCGCGCGCGACATGTTGTTCATAAAAGCACATCAGGCAGCCGCCGGGAATTTCGATGCTTTCGCCCCGCTCGCCCTCGATGCTGGCCACCGATACCGGGGCGTTCCACTGGCTATCGTTGGCGTCGCAGGTGTGGCGCGCCTCCGCGTCGGCGACGCGGTAGGCGATCACAAGTTTTTTCTTTGCTCTTCGGTGAAGATCGCCTTGGATAGAATCAGCGAGCCGATTTCCACCATGAGCGCGATCGGCAAGCCGCTTTCGTCGGCCCATTCGTCGGTCAAGCGGCCGTTGCGCCTGTCGGCCGTCCTGATTTCAGGGCCGTTGACGATTTCTTCGACGTGCGAAACGAACGTTTCGTATCCGGTCATGAATTCGACGGCGTCGGCTCGCCTGGAAGCGGCGTTGTAGGTATCGATCATCGCCGCCTGTTCTCGCTTGGAAAGGTGGCGACAGACGAACTCCATGAGTCTCTTCCCATCCACCGGGCGAAGCAGCGACGAATCGAGATGCTCCTGGTATTGCTTTTTGAGTTCGCGCTTAGCCTCTGGCGTTAGGACGAGCGCCGGGTCTAGGTTCGGATCGTCTACGGAAAACAAGCGGAGTTTGTCCATGGGGTCTCCTATGCGGCGGGCCGCGCTTCACTTGGCATCGCCGCTACGTTATGAAAACGAATCTCAGAATGCGTAGGATGGGCAATTGTTTTGCCCATCATTGGTAGAGTGCGTAGGATGGGTAACTTGTTACCCATCATCTTTTGCAAGCCGTAGCGGCGATGCCAAGCCGCGTGCGTGTGCCATGCTTTGCTTGCAAAGCATGAGAGGACGAAGACGCATGGCTTGCAAGCAAGCCATGGCACACCCCCTGGGTTATGAGACGGAGCACGGTTGCACCGTGCTCCGGACGTTTAAGGGCGAAACGTGTGGAGCACAGTACAACTGTGCTCCATCAAGGGCGATGGGCAAAACAATTGCCCATCCTACAATCTTAAGTCAGCGGCATCTGCTCGCCGAAGAAGGCCATCGACCACGCCGGGAGCGCCGCGTTGACGTGCGTCGCCGCTTCCGGCCGCACGCATTCGAGCTTCAAATCGACGGCCTTGACACCGTTGATGTCCGATTCCTTGACCTCGGCGATCTGCGCGGCCTCCGTCGCCATGGCGAAGCCGTTCGCCGCGTTGGCGATGGCGTAGACGAAGCGGAAGATCGTGCCGGCCGTGTAGCCCGTGCGAGCGAAGATCGCGAAGGGGATGGTGACGTTGATGACGGGCCGTTGCGCCGTGACTTTCCAGATCCCGCGCCCCTGGGCGCCGCGCTGATCCTGGTTCTCGGCGATCTCGTAGCCCGGCTCGAAGGAGAACTTCGCCACCGGCGTGGCGTCGCCGTTGATGAGGCACGTCGCGTTGCGGGCCAGCAGCACGTTGGGCCGGTCGGCGGCGGCCGGGTAGGGATTGGCCACCGGCGTGACGATCGCGGACCCGGCTTCCTGCTCGGCGAAGGAGTCGCCCTGCAACTCGAAGTTCAACAGCAGTTCCTTGCCGGCCTCGTCGGCGCCGACCGTCGCCTTGCCGCCGAGGCCCGTGAGCATGACGCTGTAGAGCGAGCCGTCCATCTTGACGGTATTGAGCTGCATGCTCATCGACTGATCGATGGAGAACGCCGCCTTGTAACAGACGCCGCCGTAGATCTTGCCGTTGGATTCGACGGCCGCGCCCAGGGCGTCCGTCCAATACAGCGTGTTGCTCTCGATGCTGGCGATCATGCGCGGGTAGAGCGCGCCGGTTCCGGTTCCGTCCGGATCGATCAAGACGACGCTGCCGACCTTGAAGTTGTCGCCGTTGACGACGACGGCCGTCGTGACGGTTCCGGACTCCGCAATCGCCGTCACGTCGGACACCGGCGCGCCGAGCGCGGCCTTGAGCGGGTATTCGAGTTCCTTGTAGATCTCCGAGGGATCGCCCGCCGAGGGCGCAGCGACGCCGCCGCGCACGTTCAGCGCGAACTTGGCGGTGGGCGTCTGGCGGCCGACGATGGACGGCGATTTCATCATGTCGTCGCGGCTGTACTCCGGATCGATGACGTCGCAGCCGGCCTCGAATTCCAGGTTCTTCGGCGCGATGACCCGATAGTCGCCTTCCGCCGTGCTCGCCGTGCCGAAGGTCGATTCCATCGCCACGGCGACGCCGCGGCCCTTCGACGGATACCACTTGTTCGTAATTGCCATTTCAGGCTTCCTCCATGTGTTGGATCGCGATCGTATGCTCGACCATCCGCACGTCCTCGGACACCGCCGTCTCGGTGCGCGTTTCGATCGTCGCGAACATGATCTTGCCGCCGGCGATGCGGTTCGCCGGGTCCTCGATGATCTCGCGGATCGTCAGCGCGTCCGCGTCGGAATAGTAGCGGAAGACGTCGGCCTGCTGGCCGAGCGGATAGTAGACGCGCAGCGCCACCGCGCTCGCGAGATGCCAGCGGGCCAGCGATCCGGACGGCGCGGCGTCCAGGTCCATCCGCTCCTGTCCGACGATGCGGAAGGCGTAGGAGCGGAAGACGCGCTGCGCGTCCACGAACTCCGGCGCGTCCCAGGGCACGCGGCGGAACTTCGTTTTCCACCAGGCGCGGTCGTACTGGTAGGCCGGCGTCGCCGCGTTCAAGAGCAACTCGAACTGCGCGATCTGCTGGTTGAGGTAGGTTTCGGCCATCACGCCCTCAGCGTCGTCGTGCCCACGTCGCCGCTCGCGTCGTCGAACGCGGCGTCCTGGTCGTCGTCGAAGCTGGCGTTGGCGAAGACGAGGGCCCAGAGTTCGCCGTATTTGCGCAGGTAGTCCTGCGCCTTCGTCGTGACGGCGTCTCCCATCGTGCTGGACGCCGTGCGCTGCGTGGCCCAGTACCAGTGCAACGCCAACAGCTTCAAGAGTTCGTCCAGGTCCTGCTTGCCGTGATGAAAGCCGGTGGTGCGGTCGAACTCGCGGCGGAAGCGGGCGCGGATTTCGCGCTCCGCCTGCTCGATCCAGGGAATCATCGATGGCGAGGCCTCGCCGCCCTCCAGGTACTGCGCGCCGTCGGCGAGCGTCAGGAGATCGTCGGTCGTGACGCCGGGCTCCCAGGGATCGCGCGCCAGCGCGAACTGGAAGCGATTGACGTAGAGCTTCGACGAGAGCGTGTACTGAAACTCCGCCGTGTACCAGAAGCTCAGGCCCGCCGAGGGCTTGGAGGCCGCCCAGAGCGCGGCGTCGGAGACGTCGAGGTCCGCGTAGAGAATTTTCGCCGTCGCGTCGAAGGAGGCCGCGCCGGACGACAGGAGCGCGCCGGAGGGCGCATAGATCGCGTAGGCTTGCGCGCTGGGCGCGGAGACGAGCGCGTTGTCCAGCACGGGCCTGAACCACACGCGCTGCGACGTCGAGCCGCAGCGGATTTCGTCGGTTTGCGGCAGCATGGATAATCCTTTCGGGCGGGAAAATGCGCTTGCAGGTGCAAACGCACTTCCGCCTTAGCAGTATGGCTACTGTCCCGATAACAATGAGGCTGTTTCTATTACTTACGAGATTGGTAAATCAGGCATCAAGTAGGCTGCAATTCAAACATCTTCTTCGTTGCGTGCTTGGCTGCTTCCCATTGCCTTCTCTATTTCCTTGCCGATATTCTCTGAAAGTGCATCAATCCTGACCAAGCCTTTTCGGATTGCCGCTTGCAAAAGACCAAGGACTTCTTTCTTCCTCAATAGTCGGTATTGCCCATTCTCAATGGCATCCGCCAGACGGCGTGCTACTTTTCCCAGTCGGTTATAATCGAGGCTAATGATATCTCTATGTTTTAACGCCAAAGCTCCAATCGGCGTCTTTCCAAGAGTTTCAGCGATCGCCAACTGATCGCTACGAACGTCAGCTTCCGCTATCCAAGCTATCTCGCATTTGTCGATTCTCTCTGCCGCTGTTACGATCGCCAGGGCGGCGTCCTCAATTTCACGCGCTGCTGCGCCGCATTGCCAGAAGGACAGAGCATTTCCGCCTGTCTTCAAATCCCCCGAAACAGCATCGGCTGGGATTTCTCCTTTAGCGATCCCGTTCTCCGACAGCCATTTCGCACTGTTCACTTTTCGCGCCAAAAACATGGGGCGCTGCCTGTTTCAATTTCCAGTTAAGTCTCGAACAACGCCTTCCTTGTAATCGTTAAGCCAAGGAACGGTTTCTTTATGCTCCCTCAATGCTTCAACCATGAGGTCTCCACCCCAATTTTCGGCAGCTTGAATAGCCGCGCCCCGAACTTCTATAGATCGGCTTTTCAATGCTTCCGACACCAGCGCCTTTGCCCATTGCCCGGCACCGGCAGCCGGAAGCCTCCCAAGGCAACGCAAAACCGATGCACCCAGGCTAGGCTGCGAGGCATCAAGCACCATTGACTTCGTCAGCGTGAGCGTTCTATCGCCTAGCTCTCGTATGGCATTCTCCAGGACTTTCTCAGCGGGATGATTGTAACCATCCTCTATCGGCTCAGACTCAAAGAGCGCTGCAAGTTTCCACTTAAGATTCTCGATTCTGGGATCCTCTTGGGGCGTTTCGATAGAAATGAATTCTCTCAATGCTTCTTCATCGACGAAAACAGGCAAGCTTCGCCGAAACAGAGATGCGCTAGGGTCATAATAAATGGCTTTGTATTCCTTATATTGCATTTTGTGGAAATCTCTGGAAACAGGCCAGGATTGGTTTCCTTTCAAAAAAAATATCGCCTCATACTGTTGCTCTTCGCCAGAATTGGACAAATGATATTTAGGTGGAACAGCTTTACGGATGCTGGCCGATTTTTCTGTTCTTGGCTGCATATTAAGGAACATCGAAGAGCCTCCGAGATGCATCCGTGATAAATCCTTCGAAAGCGTTCCTCTCTCTCTCTCTAAGCTCGTTAGCCTTTTCTAAGGCTGTCGTTTGATCTAAAGGCTCCTTGGCTTCCAGGATAACGTCAAGGTCAAGAAGGAAAGCAGAACTGTCATCGGGCGCATCCGTGGATCCATAAGTTAGCACCAGCTTCACTCTATCCGGATACGCGTACTCCGACCGGAAGAATAAGCTACTCATTTCGTTTGGCAACCCGTCAGAAGACGGGGGTACATAATTAAAATAGCTTTCAACATTCATAGGCCGTTTCGGGATCACAATCTTGTTGATGAATCGGATCCCTATTCTTTGGACCCCTTGCGGAACAGCCACATCCCAGTATGCTTTCAGCGCACTACTGATGCGAGGATAAAACTCATCCCACCCGCCTTTCTCGGGGGCCTCCAGGCTTTGGTAAGGGCGCAGCATGTGGATGCTTAGTACATCCTTTCCTACACCGACAATGCGGGTACCATCCATCGTCAGCAGTTGTACCCGTTCCACTCCTCCTTTGAGCGTAATGTTATCCGGTGTCTTATCTTGTCCGGCGGCTAGTGTCGCCTCAACAACGTTCTTCTGCCGGGGTTTTCCGGGATAAGCCTCCAACATCAGGTTGTGAAGCTTTCCCGGCATGGTCAGATCCCATTCCTGCCCGGGCGCAAAGCGAAACTCGCACAGCGCCTCCTCAATGGGCGGATTTTTGTAGCGCCGGCGTTCTACCATCGTATCCCCCTGTGGATGGAGGAAAGATCAGAGAAGGCTCATCTTCCTTTAACATAGGTCTACACTCATTATATTCCCGATGTCAAGAGAACCTTCCCAGTCGGTAAAACGCCGGGAACCAGATCCACGACCGGAAAACGCCGCAAGATAAGAGACTTAGCGCATCGACGGAGCACGGTCGCGCCGTGCTCCGTCAAGGGCGCCGCGCCGCTTAAGCGCTATGCGTCGAGGGTGTTCATCATCCGATCGGCCTCGCGTTTCAGCCAGGCCGTCGGGGCTTGCGAGGGGCACGACGGATCGCGGCCGGAAACGAAGCGGTAGAGCTCGTCGCGCGTCGCCGTCTCCAGGTCGAGTTCGTCGGGCGCGAGGTGCGCCGCGGGATCGCCTTCCAGCCAGGCCCTGCCCCGCTCCACGTAGCGCGCGTGGATGGCGTTGATCAGCCGCCACTGCGCGGGCTGCAGCGTCAGCCGGCCGTTTTCGGCGCGGTAGACGACGCCCGCCGAGGCGGCCACGAAGGCCCTGGCGCGCGGGAAGAGGAAGGTCACCGGCTTGGCCGGCGGGCCGTCGAGCGGGAAACGCAGCGGCGCTTTCCCGGCGGGCTTCGCCTCGCTCGTTTCTTTGCCGCGATCCATCGTCGCCTCTCTCTAATCGTAGCGGCGATGCCAAGCCCGAGCGCGGCCCGCCGCCTTGCAAATGTTCGGAACACGGTGCAACCGTGCTCCATCGAGGTGTGCCATGCTTGGAGCTTGCGACAAGCATGCGCCCGTCGCCGCGAGATTCCGCAGACATGCTTGTCGAAGACTCCAAGCATGCCACGCCCTCGTAAACGGGGGAACACGGTGCAACCGTGCCCCATCGAGGACGGCGGGCCGCGCCGGCCTGCGGCCGGCTTGGCATCGCCGCTACCGAATTCCTATGCCATCCGTCGTTTGCTCAGACCGTCAGGAAGGCCGTGGCGACGAAACTCGTTTCGCCCGTCACCGTGTGCACGAGCTTGATCTTCGTCGGGTGGTTTTCCGCCATGGCGAGATTCAGCAGAGGCAGACGGTAGACGTCCACGTCGCTGATCGTCGGGAATGCGCCGATCTGCAGATAGGAGTCGCCGCCGTCCAGCGAGACGTGCACGCCGACGTCCAGCGTGGGCGTGCCGGTTTTCGCCGTCACGCGCAACACGACCTGCGCCGGCTCGCCGACCGGAACGGTCAGCACGGTGGAGTCCTGGGCGCTGCCGGTGAGCGTCGCCGCGTTGTAGAAAAGCAGATGGGAGTCGTAGCGGCTCCGGTTCGGATCGAATGTCATGGTTCACCTTCCTTGTATGGATGGAGCATGGTGCAACCGTGCTCCAGATATTTATATGTGAGGAGCCGTAGCGGCGATGCCAAGCGTGTGTGTGTGCCATGCTTTGCTTGCAAAGCATGAAAAGACTAAGACACATGGCTTGCAAGCAAGCCATGGCACACACTTACT
>QZKR01000156.1 GCA_003598065.1 Myxococcales bacterium
TCGGCCCCGGACCGACCATCGCGCTGCAGGCGCACGGCGACACCGCGCCCGCCGGCGCGGGTTGGAGCAGTGATCCGTTCGCGGCCGACATCCGTGAGGGCGTGATGTACGGCCGCGGCGTAGTCGAGGCCAAGGGGTCGCTCGTCGCGCACGCCTTCGCGCTGGCCGGTCTCAAGTCGGTCGCGGCCGAACTCGGCGGCGCGGTGGAACTTCATATCACTTACGACCACGAAGCCGGCGGGATGCTCGGCGTGCCCTGGCTGCTTGAGCATGGCGTCGTCAATCCCGATTATGCCGTCTGCGCCGGCGGTACCTGGAGTATCGTCACGCGCCACCATGGTGCGCTCCGCCTCGCGGTCGAGGTGCGGAGCCAGAGCGCCGCCGCCGCGGAAGCCGGCCAAGCGACCGCCCGCGTGTTGGACATGCTTTACGGGTTGCGCAAGGCGGCGGTTCCTTCCGCCGCCGGCATCGATCCGCCGCCGGCGCTCGCCGTCGGCGGCATCCACGGCGAAGGCGGCAAGGACGCGGCGCCGGGCGTGGTCACCATCAACGTCACGCGCGGCCTCGCGTCCGACGAGGACCCGGCCAAGGCGGAACAAGCCCTCGCGGTCCAGCTCGGCAAGGCGGTCGCCGGCATGCCGGGGGTCGTGTGCCGCATCCGGCGCCTCGACCTTACGCCGCCGCTCAAGCCCGCGCCCGGAACCGATGCCCTGGTCGATACGCTTCAGAACGCGGCGATCGCGGTTTTGGGGCGCGAAATCCCGGAAACCGCGCGCTCGGCGATTTCGGATGCGCGCCATTACGCGGCGGTCGGCATTCCGGCGGTTCTCTACGGCGCCGGCCCGGAAAAACCGGAAGACGCGCATGTCGGCGGCCCGAACGAAAACCTCGTTCTCGACGATCTTCGCCGGGGCACCGAGGTGCTGGCCTGCGCGCTCGCCGAATTTCTCAAGACCGGAAAGGCCGGAACGGCGTGATCCGCCGTCAAGCCAGCAGCGCGAGCAACGAAACGATATCGCCGAACACATAGTCGGGTTTCGGCACGGCGTCGTCGAGCGCGAT
Organism: Myxococcales bacterium; assembly: GCA_003598065.1. GTDB lineage: Bacteria > Myxococcota_A > SURF-8 > SURF-8 > SURF-8 > SURF-8. Next base: position 1,063 of record QZKR01000156.1, read on the forward strand.
CCCCCGCCGGTTGATCCAGGCGATGGTGAGGCCGAGCGGCTTTCCGCCGACCAGATCGGTGAACTGCGACTGGCCGGAATGGAAAATCCGGTCCCTGGCCGTTCCGGCATGGTCGATCAGGTGGCGGAACAAGGTTCCATCCGGTTTGTAGCCCTTGGCGCGCTCGGCGGTGCAGACGAGATCGAACGTGCGCCTGAGCGGGGTCAGGGCCAGCAGGTCGTCGTCGATATTGGACACCAGGGCCAGGCGGCGGCGCCGGGATAGCCGATCGAGGGTCGCGGTCACGTCGTCGTACAAGCGGAAGTTCGCGAACGATTCGAAATAGCGCTCGATCAGCTTGGGGCTGGCGCAGACGCGGAAATGATCGAGCGTTTCGGCGAGCGACAGTTCGCAAATGTCGCGGTAGCGCCGATAGGGCTCCCAATAATGGGCGATGTTGCGATGTTCCCAATGCTCCCAGAACGCCTTGACGTCGATATCCTTGGCGCCGGCCTCGTCGAGAATGGAGCGAAAGGCGCCGTACGATCCCGCCCGCACGTCGACGAGCGTTCCGAACACGTCGAACGACATCAGGTCCGGGTCGAGAAGCGCCATGCGCGTCGCCGCGATCAGGTTCGCCCCATGAAGGGCAGCGCGAGACGGACGAGCGCGGGCATGAAGTTGGGACGCAGCAGGCGCGTGTCGTAGCGGCTCATGCGCCGGTCGTTTTCCGCCAGGCACAACTCGAAGAACTTGCGCGGGCTGAGCGAAATGCCGATCGACTTGTGTCCGTCCATGGTCATGGAGCTGCGGTTGTCGCCGCCGCGCGCGAACTGGAGGCGATTCCAGGCCTTGCCGGCGAGCGCGCGCAGCCGCCGCGCAAGAAAAAACGGACGCGCCGCCAGGGGGCGGTTAGCCTGCATGTAGGCGACCCAGTTGGCGAAGAACAGGATATGGCGGGCCTCCTCCTGGATGACCGGCTCGAACACCTCGACCAGTTCCGGCGGGAAATACCCCGAATCCTTGGCGATGCGGAACAGGCCGAAGGCGAAGAAGGAATCGAACGCTTCGCCGTAGCCGGTCTGCAGGAACGCCCATTCCGGATCGGGAAGGTGGAGCGGTTGCAGGTCGGGCGCGATCTCGATGCCGTAGAAACGGATCATGTTCTCGAGCACGATCTTGTGCCGGTTTTCCTCGAAGGCGTTGAGGGCGATGGCCTCGCGGATCAGGGGATCGGCGCTGGCGTCAGCGGCGGCCTGCATCCGCCCGCCCGCTTCGTGCTCGGTTTCGACCGCCATTTGCCAGAAGGGCAGGCCGGTCAGGCGCGCGAGCGCATCCGGATCGAGCCTGGGCCATGGGATCACGGCGGGCTTGTAGGGGTCGAAGGTGTCGAGAAAGACGCGGCAGAAAAGCCGTTTGTGCTCTTCGGACCCGATGCGGATCGGGCCTTCGGGCGGGCGGGCGGCGGACACGACGGCAGTCATGGCGGGACACACTAACGGGTGCCCCGTCGGGACGAAAGAGCGCTTCCGTTCCCTCTCAACCGTAAGGCGCCGCGTGGGTCTTTTCCCGGCGGGTGGCCGCGTAGTCCCTGAGGGCCTGTTTCAGTTCCTCGACATGGCTCAAGTCGTCCCGTTTACGGGCGGCCCGGATGTCGTCGAGGATCATGAGCTTGAGCGTGTCCAGGCCGCGTTCGGCGCAGAACAGGCAGCGGCCCATCTCGGCGGCGGCGGTGAAGGGGATATGTTCGTGTTCGGCGATCGCCAGAATTTCGGCCTCGGTCAGGCCGGAAAGGGCGATGCAATCCTCTATCGTCAGCATGGCCCGTCTCCTCGAAGTCCGAAGGTTCTTCGAAGTATGAAACTAATATGGGCCGGTTGCCCGGTGTCCGCCATGATGGCGGTCAATCGTTCGGCTGTCCGATGAGAATGATTCGCGCTCGGGTCTCAATAACCGAGCGCCATGCCGTCCTTGCGCGGGTCCGACGCGCCGGTCAGCATGCCGGTTTGCCAATCGATCCAGATCGCCTGGCCGCCGCCGATCGGCCGGTCCGGGATGACCGGCGCATGGCCGAGGCGCTTCAAGGCCGCCACCGCGTCCGCCGGAATCCCGGTTTCCACTTCCAGCGGTCCGGCGGGAGTCGGAAAGAGGCGCGGCAGGTCGATGGCCTGCTGCAGGTCGAGGTCGAAGTCGAGGAAATTGGTCAGGAACCAGGCATGGCCCATGGCCTGGTAATGGCCGCCCATGACCCCGAACGGCATCACCACGCGGCCGTTCCGCGCCGCCATTCCGGGAATGATGGTGTGCATCGGCCGCTTGCCGGGCGCGATGCAGTTGGGATGGCCCGGTCGGACGACGAAGGCCGCGCCGCGATTGTGCAGGAGAACGCCCGAGCGCGGCGCCATCAGACCGGTGCCGAACGAACTGAACAGCGAATTGATGAAGCTCGCCGCGTTGCGGTCCTTGTCGACCACGCAGATGTAGACCGTGTCCTTGTGGGCGGGCAGCGGCAGGGGCACGAGCGGTTCGATCCGGCCGTCCTGGCGGATGCGGGCCCGGGAGGATTCGGCGCGGGCGGGCGCCAGCAGTGCGGCGACCGGCACGTCGGCCTGGGCCGGGTCGGCGAGGAGCGCGTCGCGGTCGGCGTACGCGAGCCGCGTCGCCTCGATCATGGCGTGCAGACGTTCGCTCGACAGGGGGCCGCGGTTCTTGAAGTCGAGCCCGGCGACGATGTTGAGCAGCAGAAGCGCGATGAGGCCCTGGCCGTTGGGCGGGCATTCGTAGATGTCGAGACCGCGGTAATTGGCCCTGATCGGCTTCACGTATTCGCCGCGCGCCGCGGCGAAATCCGCGACCGTATGCACCCCGCCGCGCCGGTTGAGATGCTCGACGATTTCCTCGGCGACGGGACCCTTGTAGAAGCCGTCGCGGCCTTCGCGCGCGATCCGCTCCAGGGTCGCGGCGAGGTTCGGCTGTCGGTGCAACGCGCCCGGCGCGGGCAACCGGCCGCCGGGCATGAACACGTTTTGGGTCGAGGAATCGTTGCGGATCGTGGCCTGCGCGTGCTTCCAATCGCCCCAGACCCGGTCGTGGACCGGATAGCCGTCGCGGGCGTAGGCGATGGCGGGCCGGAGCAACTCGCCCAATTCGCGGCTGCCGTGGGCGGCGATCAGGCGCGACCAGGCATCGACCGAGCCGGGCACGGTGACGGCGTGCGGCGAAAGCGAATCAATGGCGCCGATGCCCTGCCGCGCGAAATGACCCGCCGTCGCCCCGGCCGGCGCGCGGCCCGAACCGTTGAAGGCGACGATGTCGTCCGAGCCTTCCCGACTGTAGAGCGCAAAGCAGTCGCCGCCGATGCCGGTCGATTGCGGTTCAACCACGCTCTGTACCGCGCACGCGGCGACGGCCGCGTCCATCGCGTTGCCGCCCGCGCGCAGCACGTCGAGCGCGGCGAGCGTCGCCAGCGGGTGTGAAGTCGCCGCCATGCCGTGGCCGGCATGGGCGCGGGAACGGCCGGGAAGGTGGAAGTCGCGCATGATGACGGAACCCGCCGAAAGCCGATTTAGGGCGTGGGCGGCGCGTCGCTCGGCGCGTCGGATGTCGCCGCGGCGCTCTGCAGGTCCGCGGCCATGCGCTCAAGCCGGCGGTACGACATCACCCCGAACGGCAGCGCGACGATATACGCGATCCCGATCAGCGCCAGGGTTTCCCAAGGTTGGGTGACGATGCCGGCGGCAAACAACCCGATCGCCAGCATCACCGGCAGAATCCACAGCTGCGGCACCTTGAATTTCTTGAGCGAATAAGTGGGAATGCGGCTGATCATCAGACCGGCGACCACGATCAGGACGGGCGCCGTCAGCCACGCGCTGCGGAACAAATCGGTTTCCACAACAAAACTGAAAATCAAGGGCAGAACGGCGAGGCCGGCACCGGCGGGCGAGGGGACCCCGCTAAAGAAATTGAACGCCCATGGCGGCAAGATCGGCTCGTCGAGCGCGACGTTGAAGCGCGCCAACCGCAGCGCCGCGCACATGGCGTACAGCAGCGCGGGCAGCCAGCCGATCGCGCCGAGCGATTGCAGGGACCACAGATAGACGACAATCCCAGGCGCCGCGCCGAAGCAGAGGAAATCCGACAGGCTGTCGAGTTCGGCGCCGAACCGGCTGGAGCCCTTGAGCAACCGGGCGATGCGTCCGTCGAGTCCGTCGAGGACGGCGGCGATGCAGATGGCGGCGACGGCGGCCTGCCAGCGGCCCTGGATCGCGAAGGGAATCGCGGTCATGCCCGCGCACAACGCGAACAGGGTCAGCATGTTCGGGATCATCCGGTTGATGGACAATCCCTTGAACCGCTGGCGCGGCGTCCGGCGGCGGAAGAGCGCGTGCATGTCAGCTCAGGCGTCCCTCGCGCCGGGATTCGCTCGACGCGGCGTCGGCGATCACGGTTTCGCCCGCGATCGCGGTCTGGCCCTCGGCGACCAGGGGCTCGACTCCTTCCGGCAGGTAGACGTCGAGGCGGCTTCCGAACCGGATCATGCCGTAGCGCTGGCCGGCGGCCAGCGTCTGGCCCTCGGCGGTTTCGCACAGGATGCGGCGCGCGATGAACCCCGCGATCTGGACGCAGGCGAGATCGCGGTCGTCGCCGAGAACGAGGCGGATGGCGAGCCGTTCGTTGTCCTCGCTCGCCTTGTCGAGGGAGGCATCGATAAATTTTCCCGCCCGGTAGACGAGGCGGGCGACGGTGCCGCCGGCGGGGGAACGGTTGACGTGGACGTTGAGCGCGTTCATGAACACGCAGACGCGCCAGCGGGGCTCCGTCCCCATTTCCAGCTCGGCGGGCGGGGCAACCCGGTCAATGAGACGGACGACGCCGTCGGCCGGGCTGATGATCAGGCCGTCGCGGATCGGCGTCACCCGTTCGGGATCGCGGAAGAACCACGCGCACCAGAGGGTGAGAACGGCGCCAAGCCAGCCCAAGGGTGCGGCGATGGCGGCGAGCACGGCCGTCGCGAGCGCGAACGCACCGATGAACGGCAGCCCGGCGCGGTGAATCGGCGGAATCAAGGTGTAGCGCATGCGGACGATGCCCAGGTCCCTTCGTAGGGGTGCCGCACTACGATAGACGGTTTCGGGGGGAACGGAAAACGTAATCGGTGGAATCGTTAATCGCGACAGGGGCCCGGATCGAAACCGGGTCGCCTGCCGCGAAGGGTACTCAGGAATACTCAGGAGGCTCGCGCGGACAGGCGAGCGAGGACGGGCGTCGGCTTGAGCGCGAACGCGCCGTCGCCGATCAGCGCCGACGCCAGCGCCGCCACGGTCAGGAACAGCGGATATTCCCAGCCGCCGTTCGGAGCCGAGAACACCCAGCCGTTGCCGGCGTGCGCCCAGGTGGCGCCGAGCAGGATCGGCACCAGCGCCAACGCCACCGCGCGGGCGTAGACTCCGGCGATCAAAAGGATTCCGCCGCCCAACTCGGCCGCGAAGACGACATAGCCGAAGAATTCCGGCAGGCCGAGGGAGGCGAAGAACTTCGCCGTTCCGGGCAGGGTGAACACGAAATACTTGAGCAAGGCGTGGGCGACGAACATGGCGCCCAGGGCAAGACGCAGCAGGAGGGCGCCGTACGGCGCGGTTGTCGTATCGGTCATGGCGGTTCTCCTCGGTTCGGGGCCCGATGGCCGAGACGACGGCCGGCCGGGCGGCTATTGGTTTATAAAAGTAACTGAAATAATATTAATGCTACAATTTATTATGTAAAGTAGGTACCTTTTAGTAACTATGAAAGCCGTCCGTAACCACGAGGAATACCGCCCATGACCTTGCCCGAAAGCCCCAAGGGCTGTCCGATGGACACAATCCTGCGCCTGCTGATGGGACCGTGGACGACGTATATCCTGTACGTGCTCCGCTCCCGGGGCCCGACCCGGTTCGGTGAGCTCAAGCGCCAGGTCGGCGGCGTTTCGGCCAAGATGCTGACCGAGCGGCTGCGGCTGTTGGAGGCGGCCGAGGTCGTGCGGCGCGACTATGTTCCGACCATTCCCCCGCAAGTCACCTACAGCCTGGCGCCGCGCGGCCACGAGCTGTCCGGCGTGATCGACCAGTTGGACAAAATTGCGCAACGCTGGGCCGCCGAGGAAACGCAACCGGCCAAGAAACCACCGCGCGCCAAGCCGAAACGCGCGGCCGCCTGAGGCGGGATCACCCGCCGCTCGATGGCTTCGGCAGCTGGAAGATCTGGCCGGGGAAGATCAAGTCCGGATCGCGGATCTGGGACTTGTTGGCTTCGTAGATGATGGTGTAGCTCATCCCTTCGCCGTAAGTACGCCGCGCCAGCCGCCAGAGCGAGTTGCCCGGCTGTACCACCACGCTCGAGCCCGGCTCCAGTTGAGGAACCGCTTCGGCTCGGGCGAAGGGAATCTCGGCCCTCGCGGTCACCTTGTCGTCGGGCCCCGACTGATCCGCGCGCAGCGTGTAGGTGCCGGGTTGGATCGCCGTGCGCGGCAGGAACAGCCAGCGTCCGTCGGCGCCGACTTCGGCGCTGCCGATGAAGCGACCGTCGAGATAGAGTCGGACCGTCGCTTTGGGCGTGCCCCGGCCGCTGATGGAGATACCGCCCTTGTCGTCGTAGTCGATCGCGTCGATGGCGAAGGTGACCTGAGTTTCGAGCGTGGGCTTCTGCAGCACTTGGGCCGGGCCGCGGCCGTCGCGCGGCACCCGCAGCGCCAGCGCCTGGCCGCCGGCGGCGGGTCGGCCGGCAACATCCTTGTCGCGTTCGGGGATCACCAGCTTGACAATGTGGTCCGACAGCACCGGCGGCTGGTCGGCGACGCGCATTTCGAGCGACAATTCCCGGTTGCCCGGTTCCAGCGGCTTGGTCGGCACGAATACCCATTCCCCGCGCGTGTCGGCACGCACTTCGCCGATCGGCTGTCCGTTCTCGAAGATGACCACGGTGCTGCCCGGAACCGCGCGACCGGCGATGACGGCGTCGCCGTTCGGGTTGACCCGCACCACGTCGAACGAAGGCAACCCTTCGGCCTTCGGGGCCGGCGGCGGGGCCGGCGTCGGCGCGACGGCAGCGGTCTTGGGCGTCGGCGCGGAGGCCTTGTCCGCTTCCCAGAGGAAGAGGTTGACTCCGATGGCCACCAACACGGCGACGGCTCCGATCGTGGCGATGACGATGGGTTGTCTCAAATCTCCGGGCTCCTGGACGACGGGTTTTGGGCGTCGGGACCTTCACACGCGAGGGGAAGGCCGTCGGCGGGGAAGGCACCCATCATACACCGGGCCTCGGGCCGAGCAAACCCGGCGACGCGGCGCGCGGGCGAATCGTCATGCGAATGCATGCCTACCGGCATGACGCGCGCTTAATCAAGGCGCGCCCCTATCGGGGCGCTGGGTCGGCCTGATACAGTCGCGCGTCGATCCGGGAGAGAAGCGTGGCGAAAATCGAAAGCGTGTGCGTGTTTTGCGGCTCCAAATTCGGCAACGATCCGGCGTGGGCGCGCGCCGCCGATCGGCTCGGGATCCTTCTCGCCGAGGCCGGCATTCGGCTCGTCTACGGCGGCGGGCGAATCGGCCTGATGGGCGCGGTCGCCCAATCCGTGATGCGCGCGGGCGGACGGGTCAGCGGCGTGATCCCGGATTTCATGATCAAGCTCGAGGTCGCCGACACCGGCATCACCGATCTGGTGGTGGTCGATTCGATGCACGAGCGCAAGCGCCGCATGTTCGAACTCGCCGACGGCTTCGTCGTTCTGCCGGGCGGGCTCGGCACCCTCGACGAAACCTTCGAGATCGTCACCTGGAAGCAGCTGCGCCAGCACTCGAAGCCGATCGTCGTGCTCAACGTCAACGGCTACTGGTCGCCGTTCGCCGACCTGGTCCGGGCGATCGTCGCGGGCGGGTTCGCCCACCCGGCGGTCGCCGACCTGTTCACCCTGGTCGATGCCCCGGAACAGGTTCTGCCCGCGCTGCGCGCCGCGCCGGCGGTGGACGAACGGGTCTTGACCAGTCACCTGTGAGTCCGATCTAAATTCCCGGCTACGTCCGGTCCTAGGAGCCCCCCATGGCGAAGATCAAGGTCAAGAATCCGATCGTCGAACTCGACGGCGACGAAATGACGCGCATCATCTGGGCGTTCATCAAGGAGAAGCTGATTCTCCCCTACCTCGACGTGGATCTGAAGTATTACGACCTCGGCATCGAGTACCGCGACAAGACCGAGGACAAGGTGACGGTCGAGGCCGCCGAAGCGATCAAGAAATACCGCGTCGGCGTCAAGTGCGCGACCATCACGCCCGACGAAGCCCGGGTCAAGGAATTCAACCTCAAGAAGATGTGGAAGTCGCCCAACGGCACCATTCGCAACATCGTCGGCGGCACCATCTTCCGCCAGCCGATCGTATGCAAGAACGTGCCGCGCCTGGTGCCGGGCTGGACCCAGCCCATCGTCATCGGCCGCCACGCCTTCGGCGACCAGTATCGCGCGACCGACTTCGTCGTGCCGGGCAAGGGCAAGCTCACCATCCGTTTCCAGCCCGAGGGCGGCGGCCAGGCGATCGAGCACGAGGTGTTCAACTTTCCCGACGGCGGCGTGGCGATGGCCATGTACAACCTGGACGACTCGATCCGCGGCTTCGCGCGAAGCTGCATGAACTACGCGCTCTCGCTCGGCTGGCCGCTGTATCTTTCGACCAAGAACACGATCCTGAAAGCCTACGACGGGCGCTTCAAGGACCTGTTCCAGGAGGTGTTCGACAAGGAATTCGCCGCCCGGTTCAAGGCCAAGAACATCGTCTACGAGCACCGCCTGATCGACGACATGGTGGCGAGCGCGCTCAAGTGGTCGGGGGCGTTCGTGTGGGCGTGCAAGAACTACGACGGGGACGTCCAGTCGGATACGGTCGCCCAGGGATTCGGCTCGCTCGGTCTGATGACTTCGGTCCTGATGACTTCCGACGGCCA